>JAKAOA010000014.1 GCA_021823405.1 Bacteroidota bacterium
AACCACACCTACTACATAATATCCGGCTACCGGAGCTGAATAATGTGTATTGACAGGATATGGTGATGCAAAAGTACCTGCATTTACAGGTGTTACCTGCGCAATAGAACCTTTTATTGCACCTATTTGAAACCCGAATTTTGGCAGGTTTATAATACTGTTATTAACGCCATTTATTTTAATAGTGTAACTCATTCCTCCAACATAATTTAGAACCGGTGTTCCGGCGGAATCAAGTTCAAGGGTAAGCCCAATAGCGGAAGTAGGGCTTGAATGATGACATCCGCTGAAAGCGTAACATCCGGTAGGGTTACTTAAACCGGTTTCCGCCCCAGTGCAATCATATCCTGCAAAATAGGCGGGACCTTCCCTATATCCAAAAATAATAAACAAAAATACTACAGTTGATATAAACTTTACAGCATACCACTTATTAAATTTCATAATAGCTTCAATTTGAGTTTTAATGGAATAAAGGAAGGATAACTTGGCATCAAATATAATCCTTTTTGAAAAGTGTGGTTTTGCGAAGACCCATTCCGTCTGCCGATAAGATTCTCCTTGTTCAAATGATTTTTTACCCCTTCTAGAGATAAAAAAATGGAATTACTTACAGATAACATTCTCATTAATTATCTATCCCCATACATGCAGTTGGTTACCGGTTAGTTGCGTGTTATACTTTTTTAGTCCGCTTGGCGCAGGACCACTTACCACAGCTCCACTTTCATTAAACACCGACCCATGACAAGGACAGGGAAACATGTTGGTTCCGTTGAACTGAACCGTGCATCCCGCATGAGGGCATATATCATATAAGGCAACGAAATTCCCGCTATTATCGCGGGCAATGATTACGTTGTTTGAATAAACAAAGTTTCCATTCGTTTGAAGTGCATTATACGGGGAGGTGCTAATATCTAACGTAAAATTAACGGTAGGGGCAGCCGCAACACTCGGACTGCTGTTATTAGATTTACCACATGATTCAATTAAAATTGAAGCGGTGGCCAAACCGCAGGTCGCATAAATTGATTTCTGAAGGAATTTGCGTCTATCCATAATCTTCATTGGGTTTAATGATTGTTTCTATAAGAGAGACGAGAAAAATATGGGTTTGGTTCAACTACTCTGTTTTTTTTAATAGAGTTCAGCTAAAAATCAATCTTAAATTTAGCCCTTAACCCCCATGCCGATACATAAGGATTGTTCAAGTAGGTAAAGCGCCTTACTATATCTATCCTTATAATCTTAAAGATGTTCATTATGGCAATGCTTCCTTCAATATATGGTATATTGGACAGGGTATACGTTACCGGAATTCCGGTTGAATAAAATGGAAACAAAATAGTATTATGGTTATCGGAAGGGTTATTAGATGAACTAATTCCCCCATACAGAATTTTGAAACTAAACCCTTCCCGCCAATTCAGCCGGCGGAGTAACGGGATACGGTTAAAGAAAAATCCATAGAAGGAATGATCGATATTAAGTGCGATATATCTGTCGCTCGTGAATTCCAGAAAATTCATAAGATTGTATGAATTCTCGTCATAGATATAGGTTTGGTTTGCTCTATGAATGAAAAGCAGAGGGTAGGGGACTGTTCCAAAAAGTTTGCCCCCTTCAAGAAAAATATCAGTAAATCCGAGCGGTGCTAAGCTTAATCTGGTTAAAAATGAGCCATATATTTTTTCATAAGTATATTGTCCACCAACAAAATCTCTAATGCCTTGAGAATAGTTCAATTCAAATGTTGGGTAAGTTGTGATAGGAACCCGAACCGATTTTTTCTGGTATGTTTTTTCATTTTGAGCATATCTTAATAACAGATTGAATTCCGATTTTTGAAGATAAGAAACGTTTGTAGTTCCATTATCTGAAATATTATACTGTAAAAAATCTAAAACCCCACCGGGAGTAATAATACTGTTAACATAGTATATATCGAATGAAAAATGATTCGGGAATTCGTCCAGAAATCCGGTGTTGACGGTTCTTTCATAAAAGATCTTGTTATCTGGCCCTCTTTTAACGGACAAGAGCAAATTATCGGGCTGAAAATAAGGTAAATCTTCACCCGGAAAATGAGTGTCGAACGAGTAATTAAACGATAGGGTTTTGTCGGGAAAATGATACACATTGTAGTTTGTAAATGAATAATTCGCTCCGCCGCCATATTTGTATGTCCTGTCCATTAATCCATAAGCGCCATATCCGGATAATAGAATCTTCTTCGAAAATGCATCGGTGGTTTCTCCGCCGATACGAAAGCGATTACCTTCTACACCATTATAACTGTACAGGGAGTACATTGAACCTAATTCTACGGAACCGAGTTCAAGATAACCGATGCCAAGTAATCCGGCAATAGCCATATCCCTTTTATATGCAGAAATCCTTTTAACGGAATCGATGTCCTTATAAATATTGCTTTCAGTTACGGTCAAATCAACTGGTCTGTTATGCAACCAGAATGCCTTATCCCTTGTAATCGAATCCTCCTTAAATAATAACTTATCGCCCGAATAGAATTTACTGGGCATAGCTCGGTTGATATCAGGTTTTTTATAAACAACTGATTTCTGACCGAAAATTCCTGTATTTGCATTCTTGCCAATCTTAAAGTCGGCATATATATTATCGGTGGTTAAAATCCATAAACTGTCATTTATTTTTTGAAAATCCTCGGCAACCCTCAAATTTTTAACCCAGTTCAAATTTATTTGCTTACCGACTGTCATATCAACCTTCTCGACGGCATACGTGCTATCAAGGGCAATATACATGTTGCCCTGAAACAGTAGATCTTTTGAATTTCTCGGTACAAACTCCACACGTGCAAATTTCAAACCATTCAATTGCATTGTGTCAATTATAAAAAAGTGATAGAACGATGGGGCAAGAACGGCAACTGGGCTCATAAATTTATTTGTGAAAAGCGTAATATTTTCATCATAAATATCTATATCCTGATACATATAATTGATGAAATGCATTAATCCAATATCATCTATAAAATCGGCATACCTAATTTTCTTATTCGCAATCATTATTTCTTTGGTCGCTGCCGGCGAGCTACGGATATAATAGTCGGATAATATCTCGTTAATATAAAGTGGCAGAATTTTCTGTCCCACCATAATCGTAGTATCTATATTATTGAACAGGAATTTAACTTTCTTTAAAGATTTCCTTGCTTCCATTTTATCGGTAACATTGCTTATTCCAAATACTATTTTTGTGTATTTTTTACATTGCATAAAATTGAAATTACCGCTTCTGTTTTTCACTTTATGGGCAATAACTTTTTGCATCAATTCAACTGCCGGATTACCTTTGTTGCGGTAATGATACTTTTTGGGCTTAATAACCACCTCCTTGAAAACGTTGCTTTTTAAACCCAGATAAACAGTAATGCTTTGACTTCTGTCTGCTTCTATCTTTTTAAAAACAGTTCTGTATCCGACACACGATACCTGAATCCGGGCTACCGGCATATTTGTCTGCAAATAGAAGTTTCCGGTTGTATCAGTAACTGTACCGGTATTCCAACCATCGAATAATATAGTCGCAAATGGTATCGGCATTCGTGTAGCCGAATCCATTACCTTTCCCCGGACAACTGTCTTAGTTTGAGATAGGAGTGGAATAGTAAATGCCAATAAAAAAGCTGTGATTAAACTCCATTTTAACAAATGATAGGATTTAAACAATGTTTTGCCCGGCATGGTTACCATGCGTTATGGATTATTTTAGAACAGAAAACGGGATAAAGTTTGCAGAATCAAATTTGTCCCTTAGGAATAGACGGAAAAAGATCGTAAATGGTTCAAACTCTTACTTTCTTTATCGGTTAGATGCCCTGAAGTCACTTTAGAGTATAGAAAAGGTACGAACGCAGTTCTATACTAGGATATGAAACATCCGAATTCAGCTCAAATCGACAGTAAATTATTCACCATTAAGCTGGTTATCAACTATTTGCAGTCCCTCTGTGAAGGAGTGAGGATTATACCCAAGTTCCTGCCGGGCTTTATCGAGTATAAACCCGGTTTTAAGGGGACGTTGCGCAGGTTGCGCAAGGGTGGCGGTGTCAACCGGTTTAATAAGAGACTTATCGAGTTTCCAGAAGTCGGCTACTTTGTAAAAAAGCTCAAGGATGCTCATAAAATCTTTGCCCGAAATATGATAAATACCCGTAGCGTCTTTTATAGTGGCTAGCGCACATCCCTCGGCAAGGTCTTCCGCAAGGGTAGGGGTTCGGTATTGGTCGTCCACCACATTCATTTGCCGTCCTTTTGCCAGATTATTTTTGGCAACCAGAACAATATTGCTTCTGCTCATATTATCTACCACCCCATAAACTAATACGGTACGTATAATTGTCCACCGCAACCCCGATGCCTTAACCTCTTTTTCGGAAACGAATTTAGATTCGGCATAAATGGATTTCGGCGGATAGGGTATATCTGTTTCACGGTAAGGTCCGCTTTTGCCGTCGAATATGAAATCAGTGGAAAGGTGTATCAGCTGTGGGTTGTTTTTAAGTTTTTTTAAAGCATTTATTAAATTCTGTACGGCTTCTACATTTAATTTATGGCATTCGTCCGGTTTGCTTTCGCAGCCGTCCACATCCGTCATAGCGGCTGTATTTATAACGATATCGGGCGCATACTTTGTAATAATAGCTGATACAGCTGCGGCGTCGGTTATGTCAAGCGGTTCGAACATGTAACCCTTTTCCACTTTAAGCCGGTTTGCCCCCTTTGAAGTTGCGATGATGGAAAAGTCCGGTTCATTTAAAAATCGATATACCAATTTCTGTCCAAGAAGCCCGTTGGAACCTGTTATAAGAATTTTTTTCGTCATAATCTAAAATAAACTTAAAGATACTTAGGGTTAACCTCGCAAACACATCTGAATCCAAGCCATATCTCCGGTTTTGAATATCTGAATGTTTTCCTATAATTATAAATATCAGAGGAATCGTTGCTAATACTTTGTGTAAAATTAAGACCTTTGTATGTGCTATCGGTTATTATTTCTGACACGTTTCCAAGCATGTTATAAATTCCAAATATATTCGGTTTCCCTGTATTTACAGAGGTCATCATAGCTGTCTTGTAGGAGGTGTAAATTATTGGAACATTTGTGAATTTAGTAAACTTTTTTTTGGATGTGTCAATGTGTGAATTGTCGATTTGTTTTAACCGGTATATCAGGGCATATTCCCTGGTATCATTAACGGGTAAATTATCCCGGTCAATAATACTCTCGTAGCCGGCAGGATATTTATTAAAATCGAGACCGGCTGATGCGGCGTATTCCCATTCTTCGGCAGTAGGAAGGCGATATTTTACAACTTCGGGATAATTCTTCACGCTGTCTAACGGGCATTTCAGTTTTTTACTTTTATAATACAAGTATTGATTTACAATATCGCTTCTCCATTTACAGAATTCCAATGCTTGTTTATAGGAAATCCCTATAACCGGAAAATCAGAGAAGGCGGCATGCCTTAAATAATGGGTATTGGCTTTCACTTTTTCATTATTACTGTACCAGTTCGCATAAATATATGTGTTTCCCCAGACAGTAGAATCAGGCAACATGGAGCAGCGATATGATTTTGAAACCTTATGTGTGCTGTTCCAATACATAAATTCCCGCCAATTCGTATTGCTTATTTCTGTTTTATCAATAAATAAATTACCTTTCAGCCAAACAGTACCGGGTGGGGTAATTTTCTGTTCCGGAATTTTACGCAGAGCGTCAAATTTTTCTTTCATCATGCACCCGGAAAGAATAAGATATAAACCGTAAATAATAACTTTTTTCACTGGCGGTTACGAATTGATTAAGATGACCTGCGGTTGGCTTACCTATAGGTCCCATATCCTCTTCCTCACAGCTTTCTGCGGGAAAAAGAACTTTTTATTCTCGAGCAGGAAAGCAAGGACAAAATAGAGGATAATTGGCGAGCCGAATGTGAAAAAGGACAAATAGATGAAATACAGGCGAATAGTGGTGCTCTTCATACCCAGCTTTAGACCAAGCCATGTACAGACGCCGAACGCCTTTTTTTCAAACCATGCAATTATAATATTAACTACATTTTGGAACATAGAGGAAGGAAATTAGTTGCATAAATGCTAAGTTGTTATTGCAAATTTAATAAAAAAAATAAAAAATGATAAAGAAACACTCCTAAATAAGTAATTTAAAGTATAAATGTTGTTCCGCTTTTGCTGCCGTTTATAATCCGTTTGATGGTTGCGGTGTTCCCGGCGATAGATTGCCCAAAAGTTTTGATGCTATTTTTCTTATATCAAGCCCATCGAAATTTCCGGAGCTCATCATCAGAAGGTTAACGTTTTTCCATATTATTTTTTGCAGGAAGGCAACCATTTCGCCGGAATTTGTAAAAACATCTACATTGCCCCCAAAATAATTTTTGACCTCCTCGGGGTTCAGGGCAGGCAGTTTCTTATGCTTTAGTGTATGCGGATTATAGTACACCAGTCGGTAATCTGCTTTATCCATAGTCCCTTTATACTCCTTTAAAAACTCTTTTGTTAAACTGCTGAAGGTATGAAGTTCCATACATGCCGCAAGCATACGGTTAGGATATTGTTCTTTAACTGCTTCAATAGTCGCTTTAAGCTTAGAGGGCGAGTGAGCGAAATCCAGATACGCGGTGCCATCATCCGAAGAGGCAAGCGTCTGCAATCGGCGGGCTGCACCCTTAAACGTAGATATCGCCCTATTGAAGTCGGTTGTGTCAACACCGAGTAATTTGCATACCTCTCGCGCGCCATTCAGATTAGTTAGGTTGTGCTTTCCGAAAATCGCCAACGATATCTTACCCTTTCCGTTCACAAGGAAAGTTTTGCCGTTTTCTACAATGTATTCGGGCAGCCCGTAAGGTATTCCCATCACTCCTTCGGGTATATTTTTTGCTAATTTCAATAACTCGCCGTCATCCTTACAATAAACAAGACAGCCGCCTTTAGGTAAATGTTCTATAAATCGGGCAAATTGATTAATGTAATCATTGTAGGTCGGGAATACATTAACGTGGTCCCATGCGATACCTGAAATCAAGGCAATCTGCGCATTGTACAATGCGAATTTCGGTCTTTTATCAAGCGCGCTTGCCAGATACTCATCGCCTTCAAATATAGCTGTCGGCGCATCTTCGGTTAGTTTAACACTTGTAGGGAATCCTTCTATAGCTGCGCCAACCATATAGTCGAATTTTTTACCGCATAGCCGGAGTACATGAAGTATCATAGCCGTAATGGTGGTTTTCCCATGACTGCCTGCTATTACCACCCTCGTTTTGTTCTTCGTTTGTTCATAAAGGTATTCTGGGTATGAAAATATTTTTAATCCAAGTTGTTGCGCCCTTATTAGCTCCGGATTGTCCGCACGGGCGTGCATTCCTAAAATAACAGCGTCTAAACCGGAGTCAATGCGGCTTGCGTCCCATCCTTCAGCCGGCGGCAGAAGTCCGTATTTTTTCAGATTGCTTTTAGCAGGGTCCACTATCTCGTCATCTGAACCCGAAACCGTAATCCCTTTCAGATGTAAGGCAATTGCGAGGTTGTGCATTGCGCTGCCTCCTATGGCTATCAGGTGTACTTTCATGATTTATGCAATATATTCGGAAGAATACCATCGCAAAATTAAAGCCATCGCGGATTTAACTCTATCTTCAATAAAAAGTTTATCAACTTATCAATCTTTATAACTTTGCGTGCCAATAGGAAAGGCGCCATCCGTTCACCGGAGATTGTGGTTCCGGGCGCTTAACCCATTAAACGAAGTGAAATAAAATTCGAGAATGAACGTCATTAAGAAATGATATGGAAATTTACAGAATTAATACAGGGTTGTTTAAATTAGACGGGGGATCCATGTTCGGCGTTGTTCCCAAATCGATGTGGAATAAGCTTAACCCTGCCGATGAAAATAACATGTGTACTTGGGCAATGCGCTGTTTACTTGTACAGGATGGAAAACGGCTTGTTTTAATAGATAACGGCATGGGAGACAAGCAGGATTCAAAGTTTTTCAGCCACTATTATCCTCATGGCGATGACACGCTTGAAAAATCGTTGAACAAATATGGGTTTACCGCACACGACATAACTGATGTGCTGCTTACCCATTTGCACTTTGACCACTGCGGGGGCAGCGTTAAATGGAATAAAGACAGAACTGGTTACGAGACAACCTTCCGGAATGCTGTCTATTGGAGCACTCCGGCGCACTGGGAGTGGGCTGTTAACCCGAATTCCCGTGAAAAGGCGAGTTTCCTGAAGGAGAATATTCTTCCTATTAAGGAGAGCGGACAATTGAAGATGGTTGAAGGCGATGGTTTGCTGCAACTTCCATTCTCTGTGATATACGTAAACGGGCACACCGAGGCAATGATGCTGCCTTTAATTAAATATGGAAACCAACAGCTGTTTTTTTGCGCCGACCTGTTCCCTTCAAGATGGCATATTGCAATGCCTTACATTATGGCTTATGATGTGCGCCCGCTCGTTACCTTAAAGGAAAAGGAAACCCTGCTTGACAAACTTGTGAAAGAGGATACCCTGTTGTTTTTTGAACATGACCCTTCAGCCGAATGCGCAAGTATTATTAAAACCGAAAAAGGAACGGTAGCGTATCAGAAAATAGTTCCATTAAGCGAAATAACCGGCAGGGAGTAGCGGGCGACTTTGTCGTTCTCTTTAAAATCTGGAATAAAAACTTGTAAACTTTGATGTTAATTGCCTAATGCTCGCTGCCTGCAAACCGTCTTTATTATGATAAAATACGGACTCCACTCTGCTCATATAGGCGCCTTTTTATTTGGCTTGCTTTTATTCTTTGGCATTCTTCTGTTGTTGGATGTTTATGTATCAAAAGGGTTGCGGGCCGCGGTATCTAAATTTCCGGCGCGCATCAAAAGGGGGATAATTTACATTTATTGGTTCGTTAACATCTGCTTTTTTATTCTTACTCTGTATTTAATCATTGGCTTTGCCGCTACATCCAACGCAAGCGTAACAGGATTTAAAATAGCAATAACTCTTTTTGTCACTTTATATTCCTCGAAGATAGTGTATGGCTTGTTTCTGTTAGCCGAAGACATTTACCGTTCCGGAAGGTGGGGGGTGCTTAAATTTTTGAAATCAGTGAGTATAAGTAAGCATTATGAAACGCCATATTTCCCTTCCCGAAGGCGATTTATCAGCCAGGCAGCCGCCCTGGCGGCGGGAATACCTTTTATCGGAAGTATTTACGGAGTGATTAAAGGAAAGTACAATTTTAAGGTTCACAAAGTAGAACTGGCATTCAGAAGTTTGCCAAAGGCGTTTGACGGATTCACTATAACCCAGGTTTCCGACATACATTCCGGCAGTTTCGGCGACCGCAACGAGGTAATAAAGGGAATTAACCTTGTAAATGAACAGAAGTCGGATATTATATTTTTCACCGGCGACTTGGTGAACATGCGCTCTTCCGAAATGGTGCCATGGATGGATGTTTTCAACAGGTTAAATGCCCCTATGGGCGTTTTTTCCACCCTTGGCAACCACGACTACGGCGATTATACTGAATGGCCAACGCCTGAAGCTAAGCAAGCCAATTTTGAAGAGATGTGTAAGATTCATTCCCAACTCGGCTATCAGTTACTGCGGAACAATAATTGTAAGATCAAAAAGGGCGATTCCTATATTGATCTTTTAGGCGTTGAGAACTGGGGTAGGGGTGGTTTCAGCAAATACGGTGACCTTGATAAAGCATTCGATGGTACGTCTTCCGATTCGTTTAAAATATTGCTCTCGCACGATCCGACTCATTGGGAAGAGAAAGTAATGAATGACCCGCGCATGATTCATCTTACGCTTTCAGGTCATACGCACGGCTTTCAGTTTGGGTTTGAGTTGCCTGGGATACGCTTCTCACCCGCAGAGTTTCACTACAAAAGATGGGCGGGGTTGTATATTGAAAACAATAAATATCTTTATGTAAACCGCGGCTTCGGATATCTGGCTTATCCGGGCAGGGTTGGAATTTGGCCCGAGATTACCGTAATAACGTTAAAATCGGCATAGGCGATTCAAATTATTCGGTTACCCTTTAACTAACTAAGAGAATGAACGACTTTTACGATATGGTGTATGAAGTTACACGGCAGATACCGCGCGGCAGGGTAACCAATTATGGTTCAATTGCAAAATATCTTGGCTCTCCCCAGTCCTCCAGATTGGTCGGCTGGGCTATGAACCAAAGCCATTCAAAGAAACCGCCTGTGCCTGCTCACAGGGTTGTAAACCGAAATGGCGAACTTTCCGGAAGAATGCACTTTGCATCGCCTTCTCTTATGGAAGAACTGCTTGTTAGCGAAGGCATCCGCGTAGAAAAGAATACCATAGTAAACTTCGATAAAGTGTTTTGGGATCCGGAAAGGGAGTTGAAACTTTAACCGTTGCTTCGAATAGCGGCTTTTTTCGTAATTTTACAACCGCTTATCGCTATCTGATATTGAGCTGCGAACTCGTGAATTTTTAACCTCAAAACTGCTTATTATGATTACGGAACAACAGATACTCGAAGCGCTAAAAAATGTCATCGACCCCGATTTCAATAAAGATATTGTAACGCTGGGAATGGTGAAGGATCTTGTAATTGAGGGGAATAATGTAAACTTCACCGTAGTGCTAACCACTCCCGCTTGTCCGCTTAAAGAAGCTATACACAAGGCATGTGTAAATGCAATCATTTACTATGTAGATAAAGATGCCGTAGTGAATGTGAACATGACAGCCAGGGTAACCACGCCAAGAAAGGAAAAGCAGGCATCGCTCCCCGGTGTTAAAAATATTATAGCGGTTGCCTCGGGCAAAGGAGGGGTTGGTAAGAGCACCGTTGCATCTAATCTTGCCGTGGCGCTTGCAATTAAAGGTGCGAAAGTCGGACTTCTCGACGCCGATATATACGGACCTTCAGTGCCGCTGCTGTTCGATATGGAGAACGAGAAACCGAAAATAGTTGAAAGTTCGGGCAAAACCATTATGGTTCCGCTTGAACAATACGGAGTGAAACTTTTATCGATAGGATTCTTTCTCGGCGCATCGCAGGCGCTGCCATGGCGTGGTCCTATGGCATCGAAGGCGCTGCTGCAGCTTATAAATGACGCCGACTGGGGGGAACTGGACTATCTGATTATCGACCTTCCGCCGGGCACAGGTGATATTCAGTTATCATTGGTTACCGGTGCGGCGCTTACCGGTGCGGTGGTGGTTAGCACGCCGCAAAAAGTAGCGCTCGCCGACGTGCGCAAAGCAGTGAATATGTTCGCCCATAAAGATATTCATGTGCCGGTGCTTGGCATAGTAGAGAATATGGCATATTTTACGCCTGCCGAATTACCCGCAAACAAATACTATATCTTCGGCAGGGATGGAGCCAAAAATCTCGCCGCAGAACTGAACGTCCCCTTATTAGGTCAGGTGCCGCTTGTACAGAGTATATGCGAGGCAGGCGATGCCGGGAGACCGGCTGTTCTGCAAGGCGATACCCCGCAGGCGGTTGCATTTGTGGAGATAGCGGGTAATCTTGCCAGACAGGTTGCCATTGCGAACAAACAGAAGGATGAAAAATATCTCGAGAAGGTTTGAATACTCTTATTTCCATGTTAAGAGGTATTAACCTCGGCAGTAAGAATAAGCTTGCCATGGCTGATTTAAAAGCCATGTGCGAACAAATGAACCTTAAAAACGTGACCACCTATATACAGAGCGGCAACGTTATTTTTTCGGTCGATAAGAGCAATCCCGCGGACATCTCAAAAAAGATTGAATCAGCAATTCATAAAAAATTTGGAATGTCGATACCGGTAATAACGCGGACAATTGATGAAATTAGGAATGCGATAAAGCGCAATCCATATTTAGCTGCCAAAGACAAAGATTTGGGAAATGTATATCTTACTTACCTTGAATTTGCACCCGGAAGCAACGAGATTGCTGCAATAAGGGATTATTCAGCCCCGCCCGATGATTTCCTGATTAATGGTGAGACGGTTTATATCTATTGCCCGGGCGGCTATGGCAATACCAAGTTGAACAACAACTTTTTTGAAAGGAAACTTAAAACAAGGGCTACAACGAGGAACTGGAAGACCTCCAACGAGCTACTGAATATCGCGACTAAGATAGAGGAACTGCTTTAGCAGAGGTTTGCTTGCAGCAAATTTTGGTTAGTTACCGCTGATGCTCGTGAGCACGCTATAACCTTGTATCTGCCCATCTTCCGAATATCTCTCGCTACGCACAATACCGGTATTTAAAGCATACCACTCCGCTACGTGCGACTTTACAACAAAAATGGTGAATGTGGAGACATCATAGGTTATTTTGACACAATTAAATGTGCCTGCAGGTGTAGTTATTTTTTCCATTTTTTCCACTCTTCTATTACTTATAGTAGATGTGATTAGCCATGGTATCGTGTCCTTTTTCCTGGTATGGTCAAGTATAATGGTAAGAGTACCGCTTTTTAATACTTCATCGGGATGCGGGTTGGAAGGGATATTGAGATAATCGCCTTGCATGGTTACACTGCCTTTACCGGGAAAGGTCTGCTTCGGGTCTAACAACCCCATATTGCTCATATTCATAAATACTGTGCTGTGCAGGCACTTCACCTTAAAACTACTCGTATGGAGGGGTTTACCGTTGTTATCGTTCCATGCGCCTGATACCGATAATATAAGAGTATCGCCTGCTGTTACCGCATCACTTATGCCATATTTTGCAACACCCGTCAGTTTATCGTTTCCGTTGTAACTGCTTATTTCATAAACGGTACCGGCTTTTGTTGGGTAATAGCCGTTGCAATTATCATCGCCTGCCATATAGGATTGGCAAATCAATGATAGAAAGGAAGTTACGATGATGATTGATTTATTCATAGCAGGCATTGGACTACCAAAGTTATAAAATAAATACCGAAAAGCGATATCTGTTTTCTAAAAAACAAAGAGGGCGCGCCTCCAATCATTCTTTTTATTGCAATTTAATAATAATTCAATATTTCGAAAAGCAGTTCAATCGCGGTGCGATATTCTCTTAAATTCACTCGCTTATTAGTAATTTATATATTTAAAGTAAAGATTTAATAATTAGTATAAAACACACTGATAAACATTAATTTATATATATATCATTAATACACTTATCACCGATTTAAAATGGGTCGGTTCAGAAGAACGGGGCGGTATTAAAAAAAATCACCGGATAGGCAGTTGTAAACCTATTAAACCGGCTGAAGATTTATAAAACGCCGCCCTCAACTGTATTATGATTTCATATAAGCAGGTTCAATATGAATAACGCCTATATTGAATATGACTAACTTTGCCTTATGGACTCATTAAAAAGCTTCAGTCGTTTTGTGGAGGAACTTCCGAAAAAGGGCAAAAAAATGCCGGCGCTTTTCACCTCACACGGTAATCCGATGGATATTCCCGTACCGCGTGAGAAAAGACCATTCTGGAACGACCTGTTTGAGCTGGGGATTAAATTGCAAAAAGGTTTTGAGGTAGAGGCGGTGCTTATTGTTTCGGCGCATTGGTGCACCCGCGGAACATTTGTAAATATAAACAAGGAGCAGGAACAAATCTATGATTACTACGGTTTTCCGGAAGAATATTATAAGGTTCAGTACCATGCTCACGGCGCACCTCAAACTGCCCATGAGGTGAAAAAAATCGTTCCCGAAGCAGCCGAAACTAGCGACTGGGGGCTTGACCATGGCGCATGGCCGATGCTCATGCACCTGTTCCCTAACGCTGACAAGCCGGTGTTTGAGTTGAGCATCGACTATTACGCGAAACCCGAATATCATTACCGGTTGGGCAGGCAGTTGAAATTATTACGTGAGAAGGGAATCCTAATTATCGGCAGCGGCGCTTTAGTTCACAACCTGCGGCTGGCGGGGCGTAAAATGGCGGATAACGATTTGACGCCATACGGATGGGAAGCCGAATACGACATGTGGATTAAAAAGCAGCTGGACGAACGGAATGTCGCCAATATACTTAACTATGAGTTTAGTCATCCGCTCGGAAAACTCGCGGCGCCTACACCTGACCATTTTGTTCCTGTTCTTTATACCATGGGCTTGATGGATGATAAAGATGAGATGAGCTACTTTTATGAATCTCCCTCCTCATTGCCGGCGTTCAGCGAACGCAGTTTTATAATCTACTGATAACTGAATTGGCTCAACTGATTTACTCCCTGCATTTAGCCGGGCAAATCTGAAAGGATTTCTATCTTTTTTCTTCTCCCCTATATCGCCTCTCTTTGTGCAATGAGAGGGCAGTGTAAGGTTGCAGTATGCCCAAAATACCGCACTTGTGAGCACATTCCGCCAATCCTAATGGCAACATCCGAAGGGAATTACTAAACGCCTATGTTTTTAAAACTCTGGGAGAGGTCAGAACTCTTGCCGAACAGTGGAGACAGGATTACAACACAAAAAGACCGCATACTGCTTTAAATTACAAAACACCGATGGAACTAATAAAACAAACGAAATGAAAAATCACTAATTTTGATTGGTCCGAAAATGAGGGGAGCTTACAGACCACTCCACCGAATCAAATTAATGGCAACTCCAAGCAAAGCGTCCCTGGCAATCAATATCCTCCTTCAAAGAATGAAAATACCCAGCCAAAATAACCTAACTATAGTGTAGTATATTTGAATACAATTATGAAATATATATTGATTTTCTTTATAATTTTTTCTAATTTGCTTTTTGATTCTTGCAGTGGTAATATATTTTGGTCATCAAAAGCAAAACTTAAGTGGTCCGATTTTAAAAGTAATAAGTGCGGCGAACATATTGCTCTCACCGCATCCGGTATTAAATATATAACTCAATCCGAAAATGATACATTAGTTATCCTTCAAGTTAATGCAATTTTTGATAAAAATAAGTCAGCAAAAACTGCAAATAAATCGGAGTTGAATGATTTTTGTTTGAGACATGAACAAACGCACTTTGACATCAGCGAATGGTATGCGAGAGTATTTAGAAAAGCACTAACTGATAGCATAATCACATCTCGCGTTGAGATTCCTAAATTATATCATGTGATTTGCAAGGAATTTAATGAGATGCAAGAAAGATATGACAGCGCAACGAATCATGGAATAAATAGAATTGAACAGTATAAATGGAATGATTATGTTACAAAACAATTAAGTAATTATTCATCATATTCTAATACAAAAGTCGCAGTTCGCATTAAAAGAAGAACTGGTATGGGAATTAGAAATAAAACAGGTGATTAAATTAAAAAAAGAATCATTTAATTGATTAATAAATAATATACTAAATTTAATGATTTAAACATGGTAAATGCTTCAACTCATCACTTATGAAAAGCCCCAAGAACTATAATTTCATACCTTCGCAGAGGTAATGCACTTGCAAATATGCCGCTGGCAATGGATAGCTTGAATTACCATTATTATAAAGGAACGAACCAATTAGCACAGGTTAATGATGCAGTACCCGCTCCCGTACCCGCTAAGCTCAGCCCGCTATAATTTGTTTTGCGGGCTGGCTTAGTGGGTTAGTAAAAAGTAAGCTGTGCTTATTATATTTGCAATATGAAAACTATTTTTAAGTATAACTTAAAGGACTATTTACCCACTAAGGCAATTCCTGCCTGAACTGTAGCAGGCGGGCACAAAACAAATGCAGGTGAATTGACCTTAGTAATTAATTCAACGGGTTGACACGGGTTAACAGATTTTGGGCTGTTTTAAATTAAATAATCTTGATAATCAACATATTATGATTTTTAGAGGGCAAAAAAGTGTTAACCCGTTCAGTTCAATAGTTGCTGGAGGTTATTTATACAGGTTCAATTCATACAGAATACCTCTGCCGGGAACAACAAGAGCGGCAGATTTGGACACTTTTTACCGTGAACCTGTGCAAAAGTGTCCAATTCTTAAAACATATATTTTAGCAGGGGCTAATGATTTTAACGGAAGTAACATTTAGCGGTTATCCCGTATTGGAATAAACCATAGCTGATTAGGATTTATTAGAGGGAAAAATACGCGGCTATAATTCTTATTCACGTAACTTTGCAAGATATTCTGCGCATAATACTAAATAATACAAAGCAATCTTTCAATTAATAACCTTTGATTTGTATTGATTTGATGACGCCATTAATATATATCAGGAAATGGAAACGATAAAAGAGCAATTTACAGAGGAACTAATCCGTAAATATAACGTGCAGGTACCGCGTTATACAAGTTATCCCTCATTGCCCCACTGGCATAATATGCCATCGGCTGATGACTATGCCAATATCCTGAATGCACGGATTAATGAATCGAAAGAGGGAATCAGCATCTATGTTCATCTGCCCTATTGCGAAAGCTTATGTACATATTGCGGATGCAATACAAGAATTACAGTAAATCATCAGGTGGAAGAACCCTATATACATACATTAATTAATGAATGGAATCTTTACCGGCGCACGCTTCAAAAAACGCCATTAATAAAAGAAATTCATCTTGGCGGAGGCACTCCTACTTTTTTCAGCCCTGAAAACCTCGTAAACCTTATCATCAAACTTCTGGCAAATACTGACATCGCTCCGGAACCGGAATTTGGCTTGGAAGCACACCCGGGCGTTACAACGCTAAAACATCTTAAACTATTGGCAGAGCTGGGTTTTACAAGAATAAGTTTCGGCATACAGGATTTCAACCAGATAATTCTTAAAGCCATAAACAGGCATCAGAAACCCGAACAGATTGAGCAAATAACACACGATGCCCGGTCACTCGGATTTAATTCGGTTAATTACGACTTCGTATATGGATTGCCATTTCAATCAAAAAAGGATATTATTAAAAACGCAGAATATATAAAGACCCTTAAACCCGACCGCATTGCATTTTACAGCTATGCCCATGTGCCGTGGAAAAAACAAGGACAAAGGCATTTTACAGAGAAAGACCTGCCATCCTCCAATGAAAAACTCGAGCTTTATGAGACCGGACGAGAATTGTTCCTTCAAATGGGTTACAAGGAAATTGGCATGGACCATTTTGCTTTCCCGGAGGATGCGCTTTACAAGGCGCTTGTAAACAAAACGCTTTCCAGAAATTTTATGGGCTATGTACCCAGAAAACCGGGTGTATTAATTGGTCTTGGCTGCTCGGCTATCAGCGATACCGGTAACTGCTATATGCAAAATAAACCCGTAGTGGAAGATTATATGAAGGACATAAATGAAGGTAATTGGGCTTACGTGAAAGGTCATCTTCTTTCCGAAAATGAATTGATAACAAAGAACCATGTAACCAATCTGATGTGTTTCTTCGAGACAAGTTGGAATACAGCGGAGGATACCTTCTTTAAAAACCTTGCTAACGATTTTGCACAGTTATCTAAAGAGGGACTGATTAAATGCGAGCCAAACAAAATCAAGGTCACCCACCTCGGAAAACATTTTATAAGAAATATTTGTGCACTGATTGACCCGCTCATTGATAAAGAAATATCACAAAACCGCTTCAGCAAAGCCATTTAATTCCCTACCCGCCGTCTATTTAATCAAATCTATAAGTATAACAGATGATTAGAGTTACCCTTTTAAAATCAGGAAGATGAGCGAGGCAACCGGTAAAGTATTTGACGTTAAGTCATTCAGACGTACCCTTGCTTTTGTGCGCCCATATAAAACGATTGGAATTCTCTCCTTAGTTCTTACCGTTTTACTTTCTGCATTAGCGCCGGTTCAGCCGAAATTAATCAAATTTACCCTTGATAACGACTTGGTAATGGGGCGCACCCGGCAACTCCTTTATATGATTATCCTACTGCTTGCCTTTCTGTTGTTACGCGGAGTTATTCAATTCCTGAATACGTATTATACAAATCTTCTTGGTCAAAACATTATTAAGGATATGCGTATAAATTTATACAGGCACATTATTGACCTGCGGCTTCAATTTTATGACCAGACGCCGATAGGTACGCTATGTACTCGCGTAATATCAGATATAGAGACCATTGCAGACATGTTCTCTGAAGGTCTTATCGTTATGTTCAATCAATTGTTAACCATAATTGTGATCATCATTATCATGTTCATGGATGATGTTTGGATGACTTTATTGAGTTTAAGCGTTTTTCCACTTTTGCTCTTCGCCACCTATCTATTTCAAAAAGCCACACAAGTTTCATTTCAAGAAGTGCGTACGCAGGTTGCCAGGTTAAACGCCTTTGTTCAGGAGCATATTACAGGGATGAGCGTGGTACAGATTTTTAACAGGGAAGAGGCAGAATTTGAAAAATTTAAACAGATAAATAATGCCCATAAAATAGCGAACATTAAAGCCATTTGGTACTACTCCATTTTTTTCCCTGTAGTCGACCTCCTTTCTGCCATGGCGATAGCCGCCATAGTTTGGAAGGGAGGGGAAGGTATTCTTTTTCATACCGAATCTTTCGGCACAGTAGTTGAGTTTACCATTTATATAGGAATACTATTTGTACCCATAAGACAACTCGCCGACAAATTCAATACTTTACAAATGGGAGTAGTAGCAGGGCAACGAATATTTAAAGTATTTGACAATGAGTCATTTATAGAGGACAATGGGACTATTCATATAGAGAAAACAGATGGGAATCTAATTTTCAAGAACGTTTGGTTTGCCTACAGCGATGAAAACTGGGCGTTAAGAAATGTTTCCTTCAAAGTGGATCCGGGACAGACGCTTGCAATAGTCGGCGCAACCGGCGCAGGTAAATCATCCATTATTAATATCCTTGGTCGCTATTATGAATTTCAGAAGGGTTCAATTTTATTGGATGGGATTGACATTAAGGATATCAAAATAGAAACCATGCGCAGAAATATTGCTATCGTTTTACAAGATGTATTTCTATTTTCAGATTCGATAGCCAATAACATTGCATTATACAATAACAACATTACACAAGACCAGATTGAGGCGGCAGCCGAGGCAATCGGCGCAAATGAATTCATAAAAAACCTACCCGGCGGGTATAACTATAACGTACGGGAACGCGGCGCTATGCTGTCGGCAGGGCAACGCCAGTTGGTAGCGTTTATCCGGGCTTACGTGCAGAATCCGGGTGTTCTTATACTGGATGAGGCAACGTCTTCTATCGATACGGAATCGGAAAAACTCATTCAGGCAGCTATTGAAAAGCTTACTGAACACAGAACGTCTATCATAATTGCGCACCGTCTTGCTACCATACAACGGGCAAATAAGATTCTTGTATTAGACCACGGTGAAGTAGTTGAAGAAGGAACGCACCGCGAATTACTTGCGAGAAACGGGTTTTATAAAAAATTATATGAGATACAATTTGAAAAGGGAGAAAGAACGATAATTTAAAGATCCTTAGGATAACAGAAAAAATGCTTTGTGGTGCTTTTATCCAGAACTGATGCATTTAAGTGGTCAGAAGCTTTAGTAATATCTATCAGTTTACCCTCCGGATAAAGCATATTTATTCTCAACCTCTGCCTGTTATAAATATCATTTATTACATCGCCTTCAAAGGCAAAATAATCCAGTTCCGTTGGGGATAGTTTATATTTTTCAGCGGTAATAGCTCTAATCTCGCCAATAAATTTTTTATCAATGGGTTCATTCTGTAATTTAATTTTATAAAGTTTCCGGTTAATAAGCCATTTACAAAGAGTGGATAATATTAAATCCCTGTGGTTTGTCCAAACCTTGATAGAAGCTAAAATATCACTATCATCCAGTTCTGCAAAAGTATTTAAGAGTTCTGGATTATCCTTAAAGTCCTTCTTTGAAAAATTATTATACATGAAAGTCCTTAAAGCCGGTGTGCAGAAAAGCTCGTCGCCAATAGCTGCAAGTTCTTTCGCCCTTTTCATAATATTCACCTGTAATTCCATAGCCGATAATACCGTTTTATGAAGATACACCTGCCAGTACATTAGTCGGCGGGCAATAATAAATTTCTCAATGGAATAAATACCTTTGGCTTCTACTGCCAGTTGCCCTTTGAAAACGGTTAGCATGCTTATAATTCTATCATATCCTACAACACCTTCCGATACCCCCGTAAAAAATGTATCTCGGGTGAGATAGTCCAAACGGTCAACATCAAGCTGGCTTGAAACAAGCTGATGCAGAAACTTTTTCTTATATTGGTCATTAAAGATCTTTATGGCAAGGTTCAGTTTTCCCCCAAACCTTCCGTTCAGCTTTTCCATTAACATTTCAGAAATATCCTCATGGCTAATATGATGAACTATACTATGCTCAAGGGTATGGGAGAAAGGACCATGCCCTATATCATGGAGCAGGATTGCTATTTTAGCGCTTTCTTCCTCTTCATCTGTTATCTCTATGTCCTTTGCTTTAAGCACCTCAATGGCTTTTCCCATGAGGTGCATGGCACCTAAAGTATGATGAAAACGAGTATGTGTTGCACCCGGATAAACCAGATAGGTGATTCCCAGTTGCTGTATCCTTCTCATTCTTTGAAACCATGGATGTTCTATCAACTGGAAAAGAATTCCATCGGGTATGGTTATAAAGCCATATATAGGGTCATTCACTATTTTCTTTTTAGTCATAAACAGAATGGGGCGAAAGATTTTTCGCCCCTGATTCAAGTGACACTTCGAATACTCATCCGCATTTTGTATGTCCGCAATTTTTACATTTCAGACACCCTTCTTCATATATTAGCCCATCCTCGTCTCCGCAATTAGGGCATCTCCTGTCTCTTGCTTTGGTGCCATTGGGTATATATTTCTTTAGCGCCCTTTCTACTCCGGCTTTCCATGTATTAATGGAATCATCGTACAGGTTCAGATTTGCAATAAGATCCACAACACTAGGTAAGGGCATGCCATGACGTAATACGCCGGAGATAAGTTTAGCATAATTCCAAAATTCTTTATCGAAACTGCGTGATAATCCTTCAATAGTAATGCTGTATCCGTCCTTATCTTTAAACCTAAAGTCATAGCGTTTCTTTCCTTCCTCATTTTTACTTTTGATTACCCAACCTTTTTGAACCCAAACTGGTAAATTAAATACGTCTTCTGCTTTACCTGTAAATACTTCGTAGGGACGGTTATTTAATAGTCCCACTACTGCAATCCATTTTTCATTACCATTATTGAATCGGATTACATCGGCTTCAAGTTCTCGCGGTCGTTTGGGCGCATGCGTTTCTGAAAACTGACTTTTCTTTGCATTATCATCGGTTGATACAAGTACTCCGCTCCTCGAACCATCGCGATACACTGTTATACCCTTCAAACCTTGTTTCCACGCCTCAACATAAATTCCGCCAACTTTTTCAACCGGAACATTGTGAGGCAGGTTAATGGTTGAACTTATTGAGTGGGTGGTATATTTTTGCACCAATGCTTGCAATTCTACACGTTTTATCCAGTCAATTTCGGGAGCGGTTGATCCTTGATAAGGGCTCTTTGTTACATCAGTGCTACCTGTAGCATCCATCCAAATCTTCAGTTTAGGATGATATACTATAAATTCCTGCCATGCATCCCCCATTTTGTCAACAAAATCAACTTTGGCGTTCTTGTCATTTGGGTTTATTTTCCTTCTTCTTTTGTAGGTAAGCATATAAACCGGTTCAATTCCGGAAGATGTCTGTGCTAAAATACTTAAAGAGCCAGTTGGAGCTACCGTACTGATTGAGATATTTCGGCGTCCAAGTTTCATCATTCTTGCATATACCTCCGGTAATTCCTTTTGCAGCATCTGAACGAACTCCGACGTATTCTCTATAGCAGGGTCGAATGCCTCAAACGCACCGCGCTCAACAGCAAGGTCGATAGAACTCGTAAATTCAGCTTCACACTTCGTTTTCATTATCCTTTCCACTTCAGCCATTGTCTCGTTAGAATCGAATTTCATGCCTAGCGCAGCAAGGGTATCACCCAGTGCGGTAAATCCAAGACCTGTTCTTCTGCCCTTCTTTCCGGCCTCATACAGTAACTTCCATGTTTTAATCTCTACTTCCTTTATTTCTCCCGGCTCTTTATCGCTCTCTATCTTATTTAATATTTTCTCAATAGCCTCTAACTCAAGGTCAACCAGATCATCCATCAGGCGTTGTGATTCATAAGTAATGTCAAAAAACTTTTTATAATTGAATCTTGCAGCATCAGTAAATGGCTTATCAACAAAACTATAAAGATTGATAGCTATCAGACGGCAACTATCGCCTCCCTGCATGGCAATTTCGGAACATGGGTTTGTAGAAACATTTTTAAATCCGGGATATACTGACGAAGTTGAATATTTATGCTGCCGGTCCCAGAAAATTAAACCCGGTTCCGCAGTGTTATGAGCGCAGGTTATAATCGTATTCCATAGTTCGCGAGCCCTTACAGTTTTTTGCACCGAAGGATGTTCTGCTTCTATTGGCCACCTGTGGGTATATTCTGTGTCCTCCACTACTGCTTGCATAAATTCATCAGAAAGGCGTACCGAGATGTTGGCGCCTGTAACTTTAGACAGGTTTTGTTTTATCGTAACAAAATTTTCCACGTCGGGATGAGCTATATCAATAGTTATCATCAGGGCTCCACGTCTGCCATTTTGTGCTACTTCACGTGTTGTGTTTGAAAATCGCTCCATGAATGAAACCGCTCCTGTTGTAGATCCGGCTGCATTATTAACCCCTATGCCTGACGGGCGCAACGATGAAATATCTATTCCTACGCCGCAACGTCTTTTAAAAAGTTGTGCCAGTTGTTGGTCAGTGTACATTATACCTCCGTAAGAGTCGTATATTTCCGGCAACACAACACAGTTGGAAAGTGATGCGGTAACGTATTTATTACCAAGACCGAACATTACGCTTCCCTGCGGTATTACATATTTAAAATCTTTAAATAATTCAAAGATTTTTTCCTCGTTCAAAAGTTGTCGTTTTTGCCCGTATTCCGACAAGAAGGCGAAATTGCCGTTCATGCTGGATTTTTCGAGATACTCTTTCTCCTTACGGGCAAATTCGCGTGCCATACGCCGATGCATGTCATCAGGTGTTTTCTCTTCAAGGTTCCCGTTGCGGTCACGCAGGGCATATTTATTCATCCATGTAGACGCAGCCAATTCATCGCCTCCGAAATATTTTATCGATAATTCCTTTACCTCTTCATAAGGTAATACATTTTTTGCAGTGCTTTCCTTTATCATAGAGCAAATGGTTAAAAAAAGTAAATAGGTAATATTTTTTTGAAAGTAATTGCAAAAATATGTATGGGAGTTTTTTCAGAACGTTATGCTCATCCATAGTTTTTAACATCTTTATTAACAAATACTTAAAAATCCTTTTGTATTGCGACTTTTAAGAGATATTAACATTTATTTTTTTATTAACAATTACTGATTGTTAGCAATGAGCAACTCAAGACTCTTATAGGGAATTTTAAAGGTTTCGCCCAGATATTTGTTTGTTAATATCCCTCTATAGATATATACACCATTCCGGATTTTTATGTCCTTTTTAAGCAATTTATCGAGCCCGCCTTCCTCACCGATTTTCAGAAGTGAAGGAGCAAAAATACTGCTAAGGGCATATGAAGCGGTTCTCGACACTCGTGATGCAATGTTGGAAACGCAATAATGGATAACGCCGTGCTTTCGGAAAACTGGCTCTGCATGGTTAGTTACCCTTGATGTCTCAAAACAACCACCTTGATCAATGCTAACATCTACTATTACTGAACCGGCTTTCATATCGCTTACCATCTGTTCCGTAACTACGCAAGGGGATCTGCCTTCACTTGCCCGCAGCGCTCCTATAGCTACATCTGCAGTTTTTAAATGTTGCGCCAATACTCTAGGACGTATGGTCGAAGTAAAAACTCGTGCTCCAATCATGGTCTGCAAACGGCGGAGTCGGTATAAGGAGTTGTCAAAAACCTTTACAATTGCTCCCCTTCCCAGCGCCGCACGTGCTGCAAATTCTCCCACAGTTCCTGCCCCGAGAATAACAACTTCAGTGGGTGCAATGCCGGAAACCCCTCCCATAATAAGTCCCGGTCCGTTGTGCACATTGCTCAAATATTCTTCTGCTATTGAGATTGATGTACCGCCAACGATTTCGCTCATAGAGCGTATCACTGAATAGATTCCGGCTTCGTCCCTTATCCAGTCATACGCAATGGCATTTAATTTTTTCTGCATCAGATGTTTTAAAAAGTCCTTAGGTTGTACAGGTAATTGCAATGCTGAAATCAAGGTTTGTCCTGGATGCATCAAATCGGTTTCCTGTGGTAAAGGAGGAGCTACTTTCAAAATAATATCTGTTTTATAAACATCGCTTGCGGAATAAACCACTTGGGCGCCTGCTTCCCCATAATCTATATCTTCGAAATGAGCGTTTTTACCGGCACCGGTTTCAACAATAATTTTATGTCCGTTATTCACGAGTAACGCAACGTCGTCGGGAACAAGCGCAATACGATTTTCTTGAAATGATATTTCGCGAGGGAGACCGATATTAAGAGAACCCGATTTTTTACCCACTTCGAGCATCTCTTCCTGTGGCGAAAATGCTTCCATTGACAACGACCTCATTAACTCCTTTGATGTTTTCATTCAATATGGTTATTAAATATTCTAATTGTACGTACTTCTTCCCTTACTTCAATTTTTATTCTTACGGCATTTTCGGGTATAAGTTCAAGGATTGCTTCTGGCCATTCAATAAAACAATAATTGCCTGAATAAAAATATTCCTCATATCCGATATCATACGCATCTTTAATGTTTTTTATCTTATAAAAATCAAAATGATATATTTTTAATTTCGGTTTAATATCATATTCATTTACCAGGGCGAAGGTTGGACTGCTTACCTGTCCTGCGACACCAAGTTTCCTGCAAATATACTTAATAAAAGTGGTTTTTCCACAACCTAAATCGCCTGAAAATGTGAACACTCTGCATTCTTCATATTTATTCAATATCTGCAAGGCAAGAGTATCCAGTTCTTCTTCGTTATTAACAATCAGTTTCATACGATTAATAAATATAATTACGATTCGAATGTAGTCAAATTCCTTGTCTACCTCAAAAAATGGCAAATAGGGATTAAATTGACCTATTACCGTATTACCTTGGAGAAAGGACAACAAACGGTATAATCATCTCTTCAAGTGAGATTCCGCCGTGCTGAAAGGTGTTCTTGTAGTAATTAACAAAGTAATTGTAATTATTGGGATACGCAAAGAACTTGTCTTCTTTCACAAATACAAAAACAGAGCTAACATGTTGTCGCGGCAGATATGCATCTGATGGATTTTTTATAAGAAAAACATCCTTTCCCTGATAGGTTAAACTTTTTCCCTGTTTGTAACGGAGGTTAGTATTGGTATTTTTATCTCCGATAATTTTCGATGGGGTGGCAACTTTAATGGTACCATGATCGGTTGTAATAATCAATTTTGCCTTACTTGCTCCTATCGCCTTAATAATATCATGCAACGGAGAATGACGGAACCATGTAACGGTAAGCGAACGATAGGCAGCATCATCACTGGCAAGTTCCCTAATTACTTCCATTTCCGTACGGGCATGCGATAGCATATCCACGAAATTATAGACAATCACATTTAGCTTATTTCCGGAAAGAGTATGAACACTTTCAGCTAATTTCTTACCCGCTTCAAAATTTGTAATTTTATTATAGGAGAGTTTAATGTTTTTCCCCAATCTTTTTAATTGTGCATTCAATAGTTCTTCTTCGTGCATATTCTTCCCTCCCTCATCCTCGTCATTAAGCCATAGTGTGGGATATAATCTTTCTATTTCACTTGGCATCAGACCGGCAAAAATTGAATTGCGGGCATATTGCGTGCAAGTAGGTAATATTGAATAATAGGAATCCTCACTTTCGGTTTTAAACGATTCTTCGATTATGGGTTGAAGCACCTTCCATTGATCGAATCGCAGATTATCAATAAGTATCATATACGTTGTTCCGGAATCCTTCTCCACCGATGGAATTATTCTGTTCTTCATCAAAGTATGTGACATTATCGGCACTTCCGATGTTCTTGCATGTAACCAGTCAAGATAGGTCTTTTCAATGAATTTGGCGAATATTGTATTGGCTTCCGCTTTTTGCATCTGATAGACCTCCTTCATATTGGAATCGCTGCCAGCCCGTTCCAGTTCCAGTTCCCAGTACACCAATTTCTTATAAACTTCATTCCATTCGCGATAGTTGAGATTCCCTGAAAGGGTCATGCCTATTTTACGGAATTCCTGCTGGTAATTAGTAGTTGTTTTTTCACTTATCAGCCGATTTTTGTCAATATTTTTCTTTATCGATAATAATATCTGACCCGGGTTTACCGGCTTAATCAAATAGTCGGATATTTTAGAGCCAATTGCATCATCCATTATTCTTTCTTCCTCACTTTTGGTAATCATTATTACCGGAACGCCTTGGTTTATGTTTTTTATTTTACCAAGCGTTTCTAAGCCAGAAATACCGGGCATGTTTTCATCGAGGAAAACGATATCATAATTATCTTTACTAAACTCATCCACTGCATCGTTACCATTGGTAACTGCTTTTACATCGTATCCCTTTTCCTGAAGATACAGTAGGTGGGGTTTAAGCAGGTCAATTTCGTCGTCTGCCCAAAGTATGTTTATCTTACTCATGAGTATCCATTTTGAAGTTACAGATATACTGACATCTATACAAATTTAACGGTTAGATGTCTTTAATATTTGAAAAAGGATGTGAAAAAGTGTTAAAAGCCTTATTACTATCCATTATCCTGCAGCAGAGTAAGGTAATGTCGTCAACATATTCCCGTTTCCCTTTAAATTCAGTAAGGACTTTCAAAATATTTCCGTTTATAAGTGTAGCGTTATTAAGAAGGGTTACATTGGCTGCAAATAAATCAGTCAACCTTTCAACACCAAATTCCTCATTCTTCTCATTTTCAAGCTCTATGACACCATCGGTATAACAGAGTATTATCGCAGGAGCAGCTAAAGTTAATATACCCTCCTTAAGCGTTGGCAATTCAGGCAGCATGCCAAGGGCAGGACATCCCGATTTGAGATGAACAATGGTTTCCTCCATGTGCAGCAGTGGTGGGTAGTGCCCTGCATTCACATAGTGCATTGAGTGAGTAAGTTTATTATATTTGGCTATAAAGAATGTAATGAAGCTCTCTCCCCTTGCTGTCTGTATTACTTTCTTGTTTAACCTCACAACTAATTCCGAGAGCGAGGACGTTTGTTCTATTAAAGCGTGCAGATTCGCCTGAAAATTGCTCATGAGTAATGCAGCCGCTATGCCTTTGCCCGAAACATCCGCTATGCAGATAGCAAATTCGCTTTCATCTATTGGTATGTAGTCGAAATAATCGCCTGAAATTTGATGAAAAGGCAGATAAGACGAAGCGATATCCAGTTCTGCATTATGAGGCAGTTCGGCAGGCAGGAGTATTGCTTGAATCTCCTTTGCCAATTCGAGTTCTCTTTGAATAACTGCTTGTTTGATGCTTTCCTTTGCCAGTTTTTTATTTTCTATAGCTACTACCAGCAGGTTAGTAAGCGTTTGTATGAATGGCAGGTGTTTTATTGCCGGGCTCATGCCTAAACTCTCTTCATTCAAGTCGCCGAGAAAAACAAATGCAAGAGGAAGGTTCTTATGGTAAACGGGTATTATTATTTCAAAACTTTCGTTGGCGGGCCATTCATCACGATTTACCTGCTTTATTTCTCTTTCGTCGGTAAATTTTTTTGCTTTTTCCAAAATACATTCAAGCCGGTCTTCACGAACGCCATAGTGCAATATACACTTCCATCCTCCATCGTTCTGTAGCAGCAGCAGCTTGCCTATAAATAATTTATGCTGTAAAACATCCCGGTAATTTTTCAATAAGCCGGGTATTTTGGTATTCAGATTGATATTTTTTGTAAGCTCAAGTAATGATTCCAGTTTGATATCGGCTATGCGTAATCTTTTATTGGAAGAACCGTGCTGCTCGGACATACTTAATTTTATTATTGAGCTAAGGTTTTACCGTTCGGTATTTACTACACTCCACGCTTCTGCTTTAATACGGAACAAGGGCTTGGTCTTGGCCCACGTCTCTTTGAACACTTGCGAATTGCGATATTTTTCCAAATGTTCCGGCGATTCCCATTCGCTATAAGTAAAAAAAACACCATTTTCAGTGATACTATTTAAAAGTTCAAGCCGCCTGCATCCTTCCATCGCGAGAATCTTGTACTTAGAGGCGAGGAATATCTCCAGAAAAGTATCGACTTTATCCTGCTGAAAATCCATCTTAACAAGGCGTGTTATCAAAATATAGCATATAAAAGGTTCGTGACTTTTAGCTTCTCATCAAATTCAGCGCTCCTCCGGCCTTAAACCATTTAATCTGATGCTCGTTATATGAGTGGTTGGCTTTTATTTCATCGCGAGTTCCATCCTTGTGATTTAATATAATGGTAAGCGGTGAATCCGGTTTAATTTTAGTCAGTCCTATTATGTCTATACTGTCATCCTCCAATATCTTGTTGTAATCTTCCTTATTGGCAAAGGTAAGGGCAAGCATTCCCTGCTTTTTAAGATTGGTTTCATGAATACGGGCAAAGGACTTGACCAAAATTACCCGAACGCCCAAATAGCGGGGTTCCATAGCGGCATGTTCCCTTGAACTGCCTTCGCCATAATTTTCATCGCCAATCACTACCGACCCGATGTGCGCTGCTTTATATGCCCTTTGTACTTTTGGCACTGAATCATATTTGCCGTCAAGTTGATTTTTTACTGAATCGGCTTTGCCATTAAAGAAGTTGATCGCACCGATAAGCATGTTATTTGAAATATTATCAAGATGACCTCTATACTTAAGCCACGGACCAGCCATTGAAATATGGTCGGTTGTGCATTTGCCCTTCACTTTTATAAGTAGCTTTAAACCTTTTAGATCTGTACCTTCCCATGCCGGAAAAGGTTCTAGAATCTGTAATCTTTGGGAATCCGGCGCTACTGCAACCTTTACCGCGCCACCGTCTTTTGCCGGTTCCTGATAACCTCTTTCTTCCACATCAAAGCCCTTGGGTGGCAGTTCAATGCCTGATGGTTCTGCAAGGCGCACCATCTCTCCCTTGTCATTGATTAATGTATCAGTAAGCGGATTGAAAGTAAGTTCGCCTGCAAGTGCCAAAGCGGTTACTATCTCCGGCGATGCCACGAAGGCATGAGTGTTTGGATTGCCATCATTACGCTTCGCAAAATTCCGGTTGAAGGATGTAATTATCGAATTCTTTTTTGTCGGGTCTTTCATGTGACGCGCCCACTGCCCTATACAAGGACCGCAAGCATTGGCTAAAATGACCCCTCCCATCTTCTCAAACCACTGTAGATAGCCGTCTCGTTCAACTGTATAGCGAACTTGTTCGGAACCGGGCGTAACCGTATATTCCGACTTTACTTTTAAGCCGTTTTCCACTGCAAATTTAGCAAGAGAAGCTGCTCTTGAAATGTCTTCATAAGAAGAGTTTGTGCAAGAACCAATCAACCCTACTTCCAATTTTTCCGGCCAGCCGTTATCTTTCACAGCTTGGGTAAATTTAGAGATTGGCCAGGCAAGATCCGGAGTATAGGGTCCATTTATATGTGGTTCAAGTTCCGATAAGTTAATCTCCAATACTTGATCGAAATATTTTTCAGGATGTTCATAAACCTCTTTGTCGCCTCGCAGATGTTCGCTAATCTTATCCGCTTCCAGAGCAAGGTCTTTTCTGTCTGTGCTTTTTAAGTATTCGTCCATTTTTCTGTCATAAGAGAAAATTGAAGTCGTGGCGCCAATTTCAGCGCCCATATTGCAAATAGTTCCTTTACCAGTAGCTGAAATAGATTCCGCCCCTTCTCCAAAATACTCCAATATCCGGTCGGTGCCTCCTTTTACAGTCAGAATTCCGGCTACTTTTAATATCACGTCCTTCGGAGATGCCCATCCGTTTAGTTTACCTGTAAGTTTTACGCCAATTATTTGAGGGAACTTTAGTTCCCATGGTAATCCTGCCATCACGTCGCAGGCATCAGCGCCTCCAACACCTATTGCAATCATTCCCAAACCACCTGCATTGGGAGTGTGCGAGTCGGTACCAATCATCATTCCACCCGGGAATGAATAGTTTTCCAGTATAACCTGATGTATAATCCCCGCACCGGGTTTCCAAAAGCCAATGCCGTATTTACTTGCTACCGATGAAAGAAACTCATATACCTCCTTATTTTTGACGATAGCTGTATCCAGATCCATTTTAGCCCCTGAATCCGCTTGTATCAGGTGGTCACAATGCACTGTACTCGGTACGGCAACTTTGCTTCTTCCTGCCTGCATAAATTGCAGAAGAGCCATCTGCGCGGTAGCGTCCTGCATGGCAACTCTATCGGGCTGGAAGTCCACATAATCCGCTCCTCTTTTAAAGGTGTGTAAAGCCATAGATTTGTCGAGATGGCAATAGAGAATTTTTTCGGTGAGGGTAAGGGGTTTCCCGAGCGTTTTACGCAAAATTGCCGTCTTTTCAGGAATCGCGGCATATACCTTCCTTATCATGTCAATATCAAAAGTCATAGCATTAATTTTTGTGATGAGGCAAAGGTAACGAATAAACAGAATGAAATAAGACAGACGGTATCATTCAGTTGGATAAAATTGTTGATAAGGGCACCGTTCAATATCTGCCGGTAACTTATTTGAATTTTAACTATAGCAATACTTAGTTAAACCTATCTATGAACTTATGACAATAAGGCGTTGTGCCTTCCCTGTCATAATGGTGTTCATGGTATTCTTCGGCTTCCCAAAAGGTAGTAACCGGCAGGAGCCGTGTGGCTATCTTATAACCTTTTGTTTCCAGTATCGCAATAAGTTTTTCGCCAATCTGCCTTTGAGAACTATCCGAATAGAAAAGAACCGACATATATTGTTGCCCGATGTCTGGTCCTTGACCATCCGATTGAGTGGGATCGTGAATATCGAAAAAAAGGCGGGCTAACTTTTCGTAGTCCGTCTGCCTTGTATCGTAAACAACCTTTATAGTTTCATAGTGACCTGTTGTATGGCTGCATACCTGTTCGTACGTTGGATGTTGGGTATGTCCGCCCATATACCCCACTTTGGTATCGATAACACCCTTGGCTTTCTCGAAGTAATACTGGGTTCCCCAAAAACATCCTCCCGCAAAGTATGCCGTTGCGGTATGTCTGGCGGAATCTGCCGAATAATCCGATGGTATTGCTTTAACATCTGCCATATTTTGCAGGGTATTTTCCTTTCCTTCTCCGGTATTGGTACAATTAGCATAAAAGCCGCAAAAAAATAAAGCCGCAAAGGAGATGAGGGAAGGTCTCATTTGATAGAACTATTTTAATTTCAGCTGGTATACTTACATATAAAGTTCCTTACGACATTCTTTCCAGCACCTTCGATGTAGGGGCTTTTTTCTTTTCGTCAATAAGACCTTTGTCAACAAGAATTCTTCCGCAATGCTCGCATACCACCAACTTTTTATGCGATGTAATATCGCTCTGACGCTGTGGCGGTATTTTTACAAAACAGCCGTTACATGATTCTCTCTCCACTGTTACAACTGCAAGTCCGTTTTTAAAATTAGGACGAATGCGCATATATGCTGCTAATAATGTCGGGTCGATTTGGTTGCGTGCATCCTCCGACTTTTTTATTAATGCCTTCTCTTCCTTTTCAGTTTCCGAAACGATCTGATCCAGTTCATCCTTTTTTTCTTTCAGTTCTTTATTTTTCTCTTTTAGCATGGCTTCGCTCTGCTTCATCAACTCCTCCTTCGCTGTAATGGATGTTTTATATTCCTTTATGCGCTTATCGGATAGTTGTATTTCCAGTTTCTGAAAATCAATTTCCTTACCGAGCGAGTCATATTCCCTGTTATTTCTCACTTTGCTCTGTTGTGATTCATATTTCTTAATAAGCGCCTGTGCGTCTTTAGCTGTATTCTTCTTTTCGGTTATTAGTTTTTCAAGATTTTGAACCTCTTCCACTTGCTTTTCCATTCTGGATTTCAGTCCTGCCACCGACTCTTCAAGTTCCTGCACTTCCAAAGGCAATTCACCGCGCAAGGTTCTTATTTCATCAATTAGCGTATCTATTCTCTGAAGTTCGTATAAATTACCTAATTCGTTCTCCAGCATCTCCTGATTCATTCCCTGAATACCCTGTAGATAAGATTTTTTAGTCGTTCCGTTTTTACTTGATTTAGAAGTCATTTTAATAAATAATTTACCGGATTAGTATTTGTTTTTGAAATTTGGATTGCAAAGGTAGGAAATTTTTCTTTTAAAAGGGTATAAACTATTTGCGGTGTAAAACGCTCACTTTCGTAATGTCCGATGTCAGCTATGAGAATTTTCCCGTCGGCATCGAAAAACTGATGGTATTTAAAGTCCGACGTAATAAGTACTTGAGCGCCAACGCTAATAGCGTCCGGGAGTAAAAAGGAACCCGAACCGCCGCATATCGCAACCATTTCCACCTTTCTGCCTGTAAGCGGGCTGTACCTTATACACTCCAAATGCATTTTCTCCATTATCATTGCCAGAAAATTTTTCTCTTTCATTGGCTTAGCCAAATTACCAATCATGCCAGAACCTATCTGCGGGTGACTATTACTAAGGGGATAAATATCGTATGCTACCTCTTCGTAGGGGTGAGCGCGTAGAAGGGAGCTTATAACAGAATCTTCTAAATAAGACGGGATTATGGTTTCTATACGCTCCTCATTCTCATAGTGTATTTTCCCTTTTTTACCAATATATGGGTTTGTGTGTTCTCCTGCTCTGAAAGTGCCTATACCCTGTCCATTAAAACTGCACTGGTCGTATCCTCCAATCATGCCTCCGCCTGCGGCAAATATTGCATTCCTAATTTCATCTGCTTTATCACGGGGACAAAAGGTAACCAATTTACAGAGCAGCCCCTTTTTAGGTCTTAGAACAGTCGGATTTTGAAGCCCGATTATCTCTGCAATTTTACAATTTACCCCATCTGCAATATTATCCAGATTGGTATGCATAGCATATATGGCAATATCATGCTTAATAGCTTTAATGATTACCCTTTCCGCGTAATTCTTTCCGGTTAATTTTTTTATTGGATTGAAAAGAATAGGATGGTGTGCGATGATAAGATTACATTCATTTTTTATTGCCTCATCGAGTACGGTTTCGGTACTGTCAAGGCACAATAGGATACCCTTTACATCCTGCTCCGGATTGCCCGTTAATAAACCACAATTATCATACGCTTCCTGAAAAGCAGGCGGGCATTGGCTCTGAAGAAACGTAATTAAGTGCTGTAATTTCACCGTTTTTTAGCGTTTTGACAAAAATACATTTTTTCGAGTAGTTTTCAGTTAATCAAAGGAGTCGTTTGTTCTTAAAACTGTATTTGACTATGGTTATAACACATATTGCATGGATAATCAATTTTCATGATTGATGTTCTAATTGTATTGATTGTTTTACGAATAGTTTGGCGGATTTTGTCCGACAGTAGCCGGTTCCCTATTTCTTACTTTCATATCCGCTTCCATATATAGTGTGTATGTAGATTTTGGACAGTTTTGCACAGGTTCGGGGTAAAAAGTGTCCAAATTTGCCGCTCTTGTTGTTCCCGAATGGGGCATTCTGTATGGATTGAACCTGTATAAATCATCCCCTGCAGCTATTGAACTGAACGGGTTAACACTTTTTTGCCTTCTAAAAATCATAATATGTTGATTAGCAAGTTTATTCAATTTAAAACAGCCCAAAATCTGTTAACCCGTGTCAACCCGTTAGATCTACCACTGTTGAACCCGATAGCTATCGGGTTGCCAAAATTCACAAACCCTGTTAAGCATAGTTTAGTGAATAGTGGGAGTTGGGCGTCCAGATAGCTATCGGGACGTGAAAAGCGCAAACTCATTTGGCAGACATAT
>JAKAOA010000015.1 GCA_021823405.1 Bacteroidota bacterium
TTTTGTTTTGTTGTTATTACAAATATAACACCTCTTCATATGTCTATCTAATTGAATATCAATTATTTATGAACAAAGTAATTAACACTCCTTATCCCGAACTCACGTTAAATAGGGTTTTCAATATTTCTACCACCTGCGGGATTTCTTCCGAATTTATTTTGAAATACAGTTTGCATATTATCAATTAATTACAACAAAATTAAGTAATTTCGTTGGTCAAATCACCTTTCATTTCCATCTTCATCATAATACGCTTTTTTACCTTTTATTCCTTTTACAAAGGTAACACATTCTTTTATCATTCCATTCTCGTAAAAAAACTTTTCTACTCCATCAATAGTATCATTTCTATACGAACATTCTAATTCCTCCTGTCCATTCTCATAAAAGGATTTAAATATCCCATTTTTTCTTCCCTTAACTACTTGCTTTTCGTATCTTAACTCACCTGTTAGATAGAATCCTTTTTCCTGCCCGTTTTCCTGTCCTGCCTTAATTTGTACTTCATCCTCTAGTTGCCCATTATTGAAATAGCCCCGCAGCCACCCATTAACCACCCGAACCCCTTTTACAGTAAGGTATTTTGCCGAAACGTATTTTCCTCCCTTATAAGTTATAACACCGCGTAACTTCCCGTTTTCATAATACCATTTAATAATGCCATTTATTTCTCCATGATAATGTGGTATTTCCTCCATCGTCCTTCCGGATTCAAAATACATTCGTGATATACCTTCTTCCGTATCATTTACAAAATTAAGTTCTTCCCTTAATTTTCCTGATTCATAGTATACCTTCTCAAGTCCATTTAGAGTATTATTGACGTAAGGTATTTCAATTCGTACCCCACCATTCATAAAGTATCCTTTTCCTATGCCTGTCAATTTACCCGAATTCCAATTTAATTCTATATCTGGTTTTCCATTTATATGATAGCCTCTTTCCAGACCGTTTATGGAATCATTTTTATAAGGCGCTATCCTTCTTAGCGCTCCGGTAGAATAATATATCCTTCTTATCCCATTTCGCTTTCCATATATAAAAGTATCGATACCTTGTAATTCACCATTTTCAAAATACCACTTCTTGGCACCGTTCGCTTTGCCATCTTTGTAGAACCCCTCTACTTTAAGTTTACCGCTTTTGTAATAGGATTTTACTATACCGTCCAATTTCCCATTCGTGTGAGGCAATTCTTCCCGGAGTTCCCCATTCTTATAAAATCCAAATCTCATACCATATATTTCACCGTCTTTGTAAACTGTCAGATAATAGTAAGGCGCATTGGCATCGGAGGTAAATTGATTAGCAGAATCAGCATACTCCAACCATTTACCAACTTTTCTCCCAAAATCATCCTTTTTGTTTTTGGCTTCGCTTTTATTTCGGAATCCCTCGCTGGGATAATAGTTGCAGGCGGCGAAGAGTAAAAGGAGAAGAAATAGATTCTTCATTTCTTTGTATTATGCATATTCATTGCCCTTTCTATCCCTATCAGGCAATATGTCTCAATAGCATCAACCGCATTGGCGATATATTCATTTAGTTTAATTTCTTCCTCTGTTGTCCAATTACCCAAAACATAGTCCACTTGCCCGCCTTTAGGGAAGTTACTCGCGATGCCGAAGCGTAAACGGGCGTAATTGTTGGTTTGCAGCGTTTCATCAATGCTTTTTAAGCCGTTATGACCGCCGTCGCTGCCATTTGCCTTCATCCGAATAGCGCCGAAAGGCAATGCCAAATCATCCAGCGCTACGAGCATATTGGGCAGTTCTATTTTGCTTTCGGCAAGCCAGTAGCGCACGGCTTTACCGCTTAGATTCATATAGGTTGACGGCTTTATCAATATTATCTTTCTGCCTTTAAGCGTGCATTCAGTAACAGATGCATACCTGCCGACCGACCATTTTGCGCCGGCGGCTGCCCATTTTGCGGCGCAGGCGTCAACTATTTTAAAACCGATATTATGGCGCGTATTCTCGTACTCGTCGCCGATATTGCCAAGTCCTGCTATGAGGAACCTGTTCATTATGCCATGAGATAATTATTTCTTGGCAGCCGGTTTTTCTTCCTTCTTGGCGGCGGCAGGGGCAGCGGCAGGAGCGGCGCCGGGGGCAGCGGCAGGAGCGGCGCCTGGAGCAGCCGCGCCTGGTGCGGCAACAGCAGCTGTGGCACCCGGTGCGGTAGGCAATTCGGCTTCGCGGGTCATCTTAACAGATACTACGGCGGCGTTCGCCGGGTCGAGTAACGTCAACTTACCCAGCTTCATATCCTTCACTTTAATGCTGTCTCCCAGATCAAGGTTGTTCACATCAAGGGTAACGTGATCCGGAATATCTTCCGCCATGCCTTTAATACTCAAACGACGTATTTTAATTTGCAGTTTCCCGCCTTTTTTAACTCCCGGAGGAGAGCCGGTAGTAATTACAGGTAATTTCACTTTAAGGGGTTTGCCCGGTATCGCTTCCAGAAAATCAACATGCGATACCGTATCCGTAATTTTATCGAACTGCGAATCCTGTACTATGGCTTTGAACTCTTTGCCTTCCAGATTCAGATTAACCAGATAGGCGTCGGGGCTGTAAAGCAGTTTGGAAAATTGGTTGGTGTGAACAGAGAAAAATATTTGTTCTTTTCCACCGTATAATACGCAGGGAATATTGCCCGTTTTACGCATGGTGATTGCATCCTTGGTGCCTTTATTTTTGCGAATAGCGCCGCTTATTGTCAGTGTTTTCATAAAAGATATTTAATGATTATTCGTAGATGAGGGTTCCATTGTTAATTTGGACATGTTTTTATAAATCAGAAGACGAAATTCGCGCTGATGGATTCAAAGTTATTAATTTTGTTGATAACGTCGGCAAATAATGGCGCTACCGACAGTACTTTGATTTTGTCACTCTTTTCCTTTAGTGGAATACTATCAGTTACAACCAGCTCTTTAAGTCCTGACTTTTCGATGCTTTCATAGGCCTTTCCAGAAAGAACTGCATGTGTGCAGCATGCTCTTACGCTTTTAGCTCCCATATCCACCATCATATTGGCTGCCTTGGAGAGGGTGCCTGCGGTGTCTACTATGTCATCGAGAAGGACTATGTCTTTGCCTTCCACTTCGCCGATGGCTGTCATTTTATCCACCACATTCGCCTTGTAACGCTGTTTGTAGCATATCACTATCTCCGATTTAAGAAAAGTAGCATAAGCATTGGCTCTTTTGGAACCGCCTACATCGGGCGAAGCGATAGTGAGATTGGGCAGATGGAGATTCTGTATATATGGAACGAAGAGATAAGAGGCGAAGAGGTGATCTACCGGCAGGTCGAAAAAGCCCTGTATCTGATCTGCATGAAGGTCCATAGTAACAATTCGAGTGATGCCGGAAGCCGTAAGCAGGTTAGCCATCAGTTTGGAACCGATTGCCGTCCGCGGTTTGTCTTTACGGTCTTGCCGTGCGAAGCCGAAATATGGTATTACGGCTATAATCTGCTTTGCGGAAGCTCTTTTGGCTGCGTCAGCCATCAGCAATAATTCGAAAAGATGGTCTGTGGGCGGCTGTGTGCTTGCTATCAGAAAGACGGAACATCCCCTTACAGTTTCCTCGAATGATGGTTCAAACTCCCCGTCGCTGAAGCGAAGTATGCTCATTTTACCAAGCGGCTGACCATGACATTCGGCTATTTTTTCAGCCAAAGCGCGGCTTGAACTTCCTGCAAATAATTTTACCGGCGGATTCATTTTTTTTCAAAAGGGGTGCAAAGATAATTAAGAATTGATAATTACGAATGAAAAAATAGCCGGATGGTAGTCAATTATTAACTTCCGGCTGCCTCGGAACAGCAGTAATGGTTCTCGGGACGAATCTAACCGGCTTGTATCGCTGTTGCAATGGGGGTAACCTGCGCCATTCCGTGAAAAAGATACCGTTCTCCTGTACTTATTTTGGTGCAAAGATAGCGTGTACGTCTTTTTTCTCCTTTCACGATTATCTCATTTCCGGTAGTGCGGAAGGTTGTGCCTGACGGAAGATCTTCCAAAAAAACCATCCCATTCTGAACTATATCGTACCTGTTCAGCGTTTTGAATAATTTTTTGTCGTTGCAAACGGAAGCCGAAGGGTTAACAAGATATTCTTTGAGGGCTGAAAGCACATCGGCTGGATAAACAGTTTCGTTAAGAAACGGTGTAAGCAGGGTACGATATTCGTGTTTCCATTCTTTGCCGTGCGATTGTATGTTGTTTCCATACTTTTTCCATGCCGACAGATGGGCTACTTCATGTATTAGGGTGGTAAGAAATGCATACCGATTCAGGTCGTGGTTTATGGTTATCTGATGATTGTTACCATTTACGGGAGGACGATAATCTCCATATACGGAGTTGCGCTTTTTCTTTATTTTCAGCTTAAAATCAAATACATATATCCATTGGGCTATATTGTTAACTGCCGCTTCGGGAATATATTTCTTCAGTATCGCCTTGTTCCTCTCCAGTTGTTCCACTTCGCAAATTTATAGCTTATATTTTCGTTCCTGCAGATTGTGCAAAAATATTTGGCGCCGATTGATGGCTTTAATTTCAGTCCATTTTCTCCACAATGGGTTTGCATGGGTATCCACTTTTCAGAGTATTTTTTAGTTATATACTTGATTTACAGGTTGTTGATTGTATACACAGGGTATACGAAAGTATACCACCCGTATACCTTGAGTAATGACTGCAATAGCCGAGTTATTCGCCGTATATTAACTGCATAACCTAAAAACCGCTCAAAAAACTTACGTGAAGTGAGAACACTTTTTATGCTGATAATCATGCTGTTCATATCAAAGGTGTTCTCACTGTTCACACTATTCGCACTTTGCCAAAAGGCGGTTAAACTGTTCTCACTGATATGGTATTGCACCTGTGTACCGATTGGACAGTTTTGCACAGGTTCCCTATAAAAAGTGTCCAAATTTACCATTCTGGTTGTTCCCGGCAGGGGCATTCTGGTTGAAGTGAACCTGTATAAATCATCCCCTGCAGCTATTAAACTGAACGGGTTAACACTTTTCTGCCTTCTAAAAATCATAATATGTTGATTTGCAAGTTTATTCAATTTAAAACAGCCCAAAATCTGTTAACCCGTGTCAACCCGTTAAATTAATTGAGCGTATCTGTTTTGTTCAGAATAGTTGTCTTGGTCACAATTTTTGTACGCCTGCTTTGTTGTTCATCTTTCCTTTAATTTACACGTAAAGTTTTGCCACCTGCCGAATAAGACGTTTATCTCATAGTTCATCGCTTATAGCTTATATCTCATAGTTTATATCTTATCTCTAATATCTCATAGTTTTAAAATGCGAATATATATATTATTTATTACATATTACATATATTGATACTTTATCTATTAACAATCTGCCTCACCCAGCCATTACTCTGCCTCACCCTGCCCTCTCCTTGAGTAAGGAGAGGGTGAATGGCGAAAAATACTATCCCTTTTAGGCGTGGGCATCCTGCTCGTGTCAAATATTTTATACTTATCGCTCATCGTTTTTTTTAAGAAATAATCAAGATCCAAAAATAATCTAAAGCACGAGCGGGATGCTCGCGCTTACAGGAGGGACACTATTGATTTTTAATTATTAAAGGTCAAAGCTAATTAATTCTTTTTGCAGTTTCAAACTGCTAATAATGATTGGTCGTAGGCGCGCAAGAAAGTGCACTTTACTTACTTGTGCTCAACTCCCACTGCTCGACAAACTACACCGAACGGGGATGATTGTTCACTTAGCAAGTAAGCGTACGATTAGTTTATTATTATTTTGCAATTACCAGTTTTCGGATTACACTACCGTTGTCACTATTAAATCGTACAAAATAGATACCGGAAAGAAGCATACCGGTATTAAAAGTGAGAACATGGGTGCCTTGCAACATTCTGCCCTCATTAATATAAGAAACCTTCCGTCCAAGTGCATCAAACATTTCTACGTTCATATTTTGATCACTTGTCAGTTTGATAGAAGCATTTACAAGACCTTTCGTCGGATTCGGATAAAGATCCAGATAGCCAATACCACCATTTACTTCATGCAACCCCGCGAGCAACGTTATGGGCATTGAAGCGCTCTGGTAGACAAATTTGCTGCTGTCGTTCTGGATAAATACTACGATGTGTTCTCCAGTGGAATCATAAGGGTTAGTTTTGGCATTGTCGCTCCATGCATGAATCTTAATCCACCTGAAGGTGATAGTATCTGATTGACCGTTGGTGAAACTTGCAAGGGTAATACCTCCAAAAGTTGGCATCATTCCTTCGGCTACCTGAGGAAAATCGGTTACATACTGATAATAGTTGTCATTAATTATGCCTGTACCTATTGGCGGAGCAAATGCATACTTTGGGGGATTAGAAGCTTGATCCGAATCATATTTTATTGTATCAACTGTTATAACGGACCGTGCCACCAATCCTGAAGGCATATTGTAATATGCCTGTATAACTGCTTTTGCACTATAAACTTTTGTGTTGGCATCGTAGGTTGCAGATGTGATTGAGATAGTGAAAGGCGAGCCGATACTCATGGCATCATGCAACATAATACTGTTCATACCTTTGGGATTGTAGGTCTTATTAAAAGTACTTCCATAATAGTTTTCGCCATCTATCCTACCTCCTCCCATGCGTAAGTAGGGTATACTATTGTAAAAGGTGGTTTCACGAGGTTTTGAAACAGAGTCGCGTGCAATAGTATCTATTGTACCCAAAAGGTAACGAACAGTTTGCGTGGCAGGATTATTTGATAAAACTGAATCAATATTAGGATCTGCATACATACAGCTTCCACCAGCGAAAGTAAAGTCTTCATATAAGACACTTTTTACCTGAGGATTATAAGCGGGTAATACATTGGGTGAAAATTCATACCAAACATTATCAGTATTGAAGGGGCTCCAGGTAATACTTTGAAGATTTGGAGACCCGGGTACTGATAATGCCTGTGTATTGTCTATTTGTACACCCCAAGTCATATTCAATGGATGGTAAGGCATTGATGGGTTGCCTAGTATATCTCCACATTCATCTACCAGATAGATATTATTTGTTGTTTCTTCCAGAACGATGGCAAGCATGTTTTGGGAGTTGGTATCAGCAGGATTGCCGGCATACCACCACACTATCCAAAGCTGGCGGTTAGGAGCTGTTCCATATACTTTTGTATAGATTTTCCCTCCTCCTGCAGCCCCTGTAAGTCCCCATACACATACTGTACTATCAGGAATTGAACCTGTTGGCAGAGCTACATTATTCGGTCCTGCGGGTATATTTGCCAGTTTCGAAAAAGTTATATATCCCGACGTTGATATTTTGTAACTATTTACGGGACCTCCATTGAAATCAAAAGTAAAAGGCATGGTTTGCAGAGGCAAGTATTGGAGAACGTAATTCTTTGCCCAATTGTATGAATAGAGGATAGTTGCCCCGGCTGGCAGTCCGTACATTGAGCCATCAGTGTCGTTGTTAATACCTCCCGGATTGCCCGGAGCGACACACTGAATTTCATGATACTGCGCCCTTATAAAGGAAAGATGAATGGTGAAAAGAATAAAACAGATGAAAATTTTCATTGTTTGTTTCATTTTGCGCACGGGTGTGAACTGTCTTTTTTTCATGATAGTTTGAATTTAGGGTTAAGAATTTACCGTCATTTTATTATTTGCTTTTTGGTTAAGCCATTCCTTAATACATATACATTTGATTATTAATGATTTATGATAACTTTTCTTTCGCACAATGCTATTTGATTATAATGGTTCCCCCGCACAAAAGATTTTCATCTTCTGATAAAATCTTATATGTGTAAGTTCCGTTAATTAAATCGTTTAAATCAACCGTATTGAACTCTGATAACAGCTTGCTTTTGTAAACAATCCTACCAAAAACATCTTGAATTTCAATGATATATGTGCTTCCAATATGATATTCGCTAATGACAATTGGAAATGACGCATTATCTTGGTTTAGATGAACATTATTGTAAAACGTTTCATTTCCAACCAATACGGATGAATTCTCTATAGGGGCATTATCCGGCAAGTTAAAGTTTCGTATAAGTTTATACCCTGTACCGTCGGTATTTATTGAAAATAGCATCTTCAGTTCATCATTTCTTCCATCAGAAACCATCCCCAGCAGGCTATTTCCGTGAATGGTTAAATTCCCATAGGGGTTTTCAATGGTGGTTACAGCAAATCGGTGCAAAACATTAAAGGAATACCCATTTGTATCTATTGAATAAATGACCTCATAAGAGCTTTCTCCACTATATAGTGCCATTCCATAAAGCTTTGCCCCTTGTAGCAAAACGGAACCGGACAAATAAGCAGCATCAGTGTCATGCAACAGATGCAAAACTTTATAATCTGTTCCATCATCATGCATTGTAAAAAGAACCCCATCTCCTGAATGTGACTTATTGCTTTGCTTTAAAGCATACAAATTTTCTCCCGAAATTACCGCACTGCCCAAAGATTGGACCCTGTTTATATTGACGGTTTTGTCCGAATTATATATTTGTGCACTCAAAATAGAAGTAGAAAAAAATAATATTTCAAAGGCGGTGATATAAGCGAATTCTTTCCCCCTGCGTAAAAACATATTTTTAGATTTAAATATGATTTATTTTGTGCGGCAAAATTAGAACCACTGTAGTTCCCTGTCAATAGAACAAAAGGACTATTTTTCATCGAGACCCCAATGCCTAAAAAGCGCATCTATCTTATTGATTTTTAGATTATTGATGTTATTTCGAGTAATTTTCTAATTTTGTGGTCATAATCCGGTGAACATCATTTTATGAACGAACATAAGATTCCCTTCAGGGGTAAATCGCTTTCTTCCAGGTCAGCAGGTGATGAAAAAATGGCTGCCATAATATTTATTCACGGTGGTTCCATGTCATCCAAGATCTGGCAGAAGCAATTTAATTCGGAACTATCCCGTAACTACCACCTTATTTCGTATGATTTGCCCGGGCATGGCGAAAGCGACAATATCAGTAATTACAAACTGTCAGAATTGGCCGCATCTCTTGCCGCGGTCGTAAGATACTTTTCACCAACCCAATTTGTGGCAGTCGGCAACAGCCTTGGCGGGAATGTGATTCTTCAAATCGCTGATGCGTTAACCAATTGCAGGGGCATAGTCTTACTGGACACACCGCCCGTTGGTAAGCCGCCGGAAATGGAAAAGGTTTTCCTGCCCAATGAGGCCATAGGAATGTTTTTTGCCAGGGATTACGAAAAAGCCAAGTTACCCGCTATTATGGAGTTACTATTTCACCGGGCCGACCATGCACCCGGCTTTGTGATAAGCGATTTCGAAAGAACCGATGGCTTGTCGCGGCAGGCTTTAGCCGAAACCGTTGAGGGAATGGATTATCAGGATGAGATTGCTGTGCTGAACGAGATGGAAATACAAGTTGCAATTATGCTTGGAATACGTGAGAAAATGCAAAACGTTGATTATTTTAAATCACTGAAATTCCCTTGTTTGTGGAAGGACAGGGTACACCTGATTGAGGATGCTGCCCACTGCGCCCAATGGGAAAATCCGGCGGCGTTCAATAACTTACTTCTGGAGTTCTGCCGGGAAAGGTTAAATTAATCCGCTGCTTATAACATACCTGCTCAATTCAGCTGTATTTCTGCAACGGGTCTTTTCTAACAGGTTGCGCCGGTGCGCCCTGACTGTGTAGGGGCTTAGTTTCAACCTTTCAGCAATTTGGTTGCTGTTATGACCCTGCAGAATAAGCTTCGCTATTTCAATTTGCCTCGGCGAAATATTCATGTTCTTGTTCAGGGTTTTTCCCGGCAGGAATGTTACTGTTGACCCTTGGTTACCATGCTTTGAGATGGAAAAGGTGATATTATTGTCCAGTTTATGTGCAGTTATATCCGTACAAATTCCCAGTACGAGCAGCGGATTATTTTGCGGGTCTCTGTTCAAGACTACAAACTGCTGCAATGCTTTCATGAAGATTCCATCTTTTTTCCTGTACCTTAAATTGAATGAAAATCTTGTGGTTTTCAGTTCTTCTTCCTGCATTGTTTTCGCGTAGTCGAGGAATTGCGCAAAAACATGATGTGCTATAACATTAAGGTCATCCGGATGATATCTCGAATGGCTGAATTTGAGTCCTCCGTTCCGCACATATTCTTCAATTGTATAACCGCTCAAGCTATGCCAGTTTTCACTCAGGGAAAGATACTCTCCGGTGCTAAAATCCAAAACAAATACCGTACAGGGCAAAAGACTTATGATGTTCTTTAATAAATTAAAACCCTTCAGGTAATAGCGGAAATCCTTTATCTTTTGAAGTTCGTTATTCTCTCTTAATTCTGTGAGATATTTGTAATAGGTCGAAGAGGAGTTTGACATATAAATGGCTTAAAGGAAAGTATTTGTAGAAAAGGGTAATGAAATATCGCGGTGCGGCCTTGTCTAAATCAATCCATTATTGGCAGCGTAATTGCATAACTCCGCAACATTCCTGCACTTCGTTTTATCCAGCAGGTTACGCCTGTGTGCCCTAACTGTGTATTGAGATATTATTAGCTTTTCGGCAATTTGCCTGCTGTTCAATCCATCCATAATACTTTTTAGCACATCATACTCGCGCCTTGTTATGTTGAGCCGCTTACTGACCGTGCTTTCGGAAAAGGTAGCCAGTTTCAGTCCATTTTTGTCGTTGTAGTTTGAAACTGAAAACACTACCTTGCTATCTGTTTTATACGCGGTAATATCTGTACATAAGCCAAGTGTAATCAATGGATTACGCTCTTTGTCCCATGCAATAATGTAATATTGTTGCAATAATTGGGCATAGCTTCCGTCCTTCCTTTTGGTCCTGTAATTCATCGAGAATTTCGTATTTCTTAATTCTTTTTCCGTCAAACCTCTGGAGTATTCCATGAACCGCCTGAAAACCTTGCTTGAAATAGCTGCCATATCATCCGGGTGTATTCTTTCCAGCAGCAAACCCTGCCCCATTGTTATGAATTCGTCCCTGGTAAATCCGAGGACAATTTGCACGTTCTCGCTAAGGAAAAGATATTTCTGCGTTCGGTAATCGAGAATATAAACGATTCCCGGAAGGAGGTCAATGGTTTTTTTGAGTAATGCAAACTGGAGCAGGTAGGAATTTACGTTCCCGTACTTGACCAATTCAGTTTTCCCCTTAATCCATCTAAGATAATCAAAGTAAAATTGCGGCATATATTTAATGGGATAGGCATTCAGGGTTTTAAGGTATCGGAGCAGAATTCGTGAAGCAAGCCGTTAAATGCCTCTGCATTTTCCCATTGAGGACAATGAGCCGCATTCTCTATCAAAATGGTTTTACCACCCCACAAATTTGCTACATCGAGGGTATCGAAATAGGCGTTATTAATTAGTTTTTCCTCCTTGCCCGAGACGATAGCTACCGGGTAAGGGTGCGCTTTCAGTATTTCGTTTTCATCGTTATAATCCGATGTGTTCACACTTTCCATAACCATCTGCCTGTTTAAGCCGTCGGCCCTTACATAATCCGGTATAACAAAATCGGGCGTATCTTTAAGATTGTGAAAAACAATACCCGGAATTTTGTCGAGGTTCGCACGGTCAATTTCCCTCGCAAATAACATTCCGATGTATGGATTAGGAATCAAAGCATTCTCCAATGCGGGCGGTTTGCCAAGCACAGGTGAATCAACCAGCATGATGCCTTTGCAACCGCTTGCAACCGTTGATGCCTGCAGGGCGAGATTTCCTCCAAGGCTGTTTCCCACCATAACGAATCTTTTAGGAGAAAAATGTTTCAACACTTTGGTAAGGGATTCTGCCAAAACGGGCAATCCATAGGATTCCAGGTTATCACTATCTCCATGCCCGGGCAGGTCGAAGGCTATTAATCGGTACCTCTCCAATGCGGCGCCTTCAAACTGTTTCCGCCATATTTTGGATGACATGGAATTGCCATGGATAAATATAATGCCATCATTTCCTTCCTTGCCGGCAGAAGTTGCGGCTAAATATTTTCCCCTGAATGGCACTTTGAATTTCTTCATGTTGTTTGTTGTAATGTATGCTTACGACTAATAAATTATTCCAAAAATAAGCAAAAAACTGATTCAAGCCCCCCGTACCCGCTAAGGTCAATTCACCTGCATTTGTTTTGTGCCTGCCTGCTACAGTTCGGGCAGGAATTGCCTTAGTGGGTAAATAGTCCTTATAAGTTATACTTAAAAATAGTTTTCATTTGCAAATATAATAAGCACAGCTTACTTTTTACTAACCCACTAAGCCAGTCCGCAAAACAAATTACAGCGGGCTGAACTTAGCGGGTACTGGTTAACCTTGGTTTACCAATTAATTGCTGTTCTTTGATATAAAAACATTCATAATACTGGTACTTACGGGCAGTATAGAAAGTAATGTGCGTCTGGGCATTAATTGGTGATGGTAACTGCGCCGCTTGTAGAATTAAAATTGACCGTATATTCCTTCAGCCCGAGGGTACTGGGTCCTGAAAGCACACTCCCGTTGGTCAAACTATAGGTGGAACTGCACTCGAGACAAATGGCGGTAAGATTGTTTTGAGCCACAACAATACCGTTATTATCGGACAGATTATAGGTGCAGGTGCGGTCGAATGCTACCAGCTGCTGGCTGCCTGAACTATTTAGCCGGTACACCATTATTCCCCTGTAACCAACGCTGCTTAGATAAACCACATTGCCCACGGTTTTTAGCCCTGTATATCCTACATTATTGATATTGAAACTTACATTTACAGCTACATTGGGCACGGGTGAACTTTCATCAGGATTATTGCCTTTCCCGCAACCGGCTACCCCCAGCAGGCACGATAAAAATCCTATAACCGAGAGCCGTTTAAAATTTTTCATACCAACAAAGTTAGAACAAAGATATGAAACTTTGAATTATATTAGAGTTTATTCCGATTAAGTTTCACATCTGTCCGGGGAAAATTAATTCGGCAGTCAAACACTTGTGTTTATTCAACTTTGCTTATCCATTCCATTTTAGGGCGTGCCCCCAAGCTGCACAAGGGGTCGGGCTATCCGCTGCAAGTCCTCTCCGCCTTTAGGCGGCTGCGGGCTTTCCACTTCTATCCCTCACGCAAAATACAGGTAAAACAGGAACCCATGCCGGACTGATTAATGCGGTTAAGCTATTCCCATGAGGTATGTCGGCTGCATTTCAGGCAGTGGAATCTTAAAGAGAGTCCCTTTATACCGGAAGTTCCATGGTATACCGATATGAATGTTTTGCATTTTCATTCTTTGTCGGTATATTTTGCGTTACGCCGGCGCTAAACCTAAGGTGGCACACATTCGCAAAATCGCTTACGGGCTGTATATAAATAAAATTAAGGCATTCAAGGATTCAATCATTATTTTGCCGGACAGTATACCCTAATATTTTAGCATAAGATTAAGCCAATTACTAATACGTAAAATGTATAACTTTGCATTATGTCGGTTACGGTGGAGCATATTACAAAGATATATGGCGTTCAAAAGGCGCTTGATGACGTATCGTTTAGTATAAAGAGCGGCGAGGTGGTCGGCTTTCTCGGACCCAATGGCGCAGGCAAAAGTACTATGATGAAAATACTTACCTGTTACCTCCCGCAAACATCGGGCAGAGCCACGGTATGCGGTTATGATGTTTCGGAACAATCTTTGGAAGTGCGCAAGAATGTTGGCTATCTGGCAGAAAACAACCCGCTCTATCTCGATATGTATGTTAAGGAATATCTCTCATTTATTGCCGGCATTCATCATTTACCGGATGTCAGAAAGCGCATAGAGGAGATGATAGAAATAACGGGACTTACAATAGAACAACGAAAAAAAATAGGCGCGTTATCCAAAGGGTACAGGCAGCGCGTAGGGTTTGCACAAGCGCTGTTGCATAATCCGAAGGTTCTTATTTTGGATGAGCCGACAAGCGGACTGGATCCAAACCAACTTGGAGAAATCCGTAACCTTATTGTACAGATTGGTAAAGAAAAAACCGTAATCCTCTCTACACACATCATGCAGGAGGTGGACGCGGTATGCGACCGGGTTATCATTATCAATGCCGGTAAGATAGTAGCCGATAAACCTACCGGCGAACTTAAAAGCGGCAAAGGCGAGTATTTACTTATAACAATTGAATTCGATAAAGAACCCGATATTGAAAAACTGAAACGCATTCCGGGGATAATTGAAATAATTAAGACAGGGCAAGCCGCCGTCTTACAAATTCATGCAACAATAGAAAGAGACGTGCGCGGCGATATATTCAACTATGCGGTAAGCGAAAACCTTAAAGTGCTTACCTTGCATAAAGAGGAAAAAAAGCTGGAAGAAGTGTTTAAGGATTTAACAGTTTCCGGTTAATTCTAACTTCGTTATCTTTATTCATCTTACATTTTTAAGTCCGTCCCGTTATTCATGAAACAAATCTTACTACTGCTCGGTTTTCTTATTTTTCTGCATCCTGCCGACGGACAATACCGCTATGGAAACAATTCTTATCAGAAAAAGAGATTTTCTTTCTCCTTCAATCTCGGGGTCGGCATACCTATGCAGGATTTCGCAAAAGGCGGGCACCCCGATTCCACTCATGCGGTAGGGTATGCCAATCCCGGCTTTCATTTTGAAGTATGTATAAGTTACCTGTTCCTTGATTATGTGGGCGTTGCCGCAACCCTTGACAATTCATTATGTCCTTTAAACACTGGCGCTTACGCCAGCGCTTACAACGTACCGGACAGTTTCAGCGTGAGCGCCCAAGGCAATCACTATATTGCATCCTATCTTATAGGTCCTTATCTTAATCTGCCGGTGAACAACAAGTTTAACATTGAAATAAAAGCGCTTGGCGGACTGGTTTCGGCTACCTATCCGGATATTACGATACAGCCGAATGATTTTAACAATCCTACATTTCAGGAATTCAAATATGCCCATGCACAGAATTTCGGTTACATGCTCTCGGCTTGCGGTAAGTTTATGGTTCAACAAAATCTGGCGCTAACTGCTACCGTTAGCTACACTTCATCGCAAATCGTTTATCCCGGGGGAGTGTTTGAAGTCACAACCCCTCCTATTCTGCAATCCCTTACCCCTCGAACTTATACCGGTTTCTCATTCACTAATATGGATATGCAGCTTGGGCTATTGAGTTTTACTGTTGGCGCTGCCTTATGCTTCTGACGAACGTATTCATCAGACAGGTACAAAATTTGGAGCAAGAATTTGAAAAGTGGAAAGGTGGACTGGAGCAGACAGATGATGTGTGTGTGATAGGGATAAGAATTTAACTTTAGCAGGTTAGGAATAGACCGCCTTCTTTTATCCAAAACGCTCTATTTAGGTTGTACTTGTGAGTTCAGAACCTGATCATTTGCCGCCCTGTACTGAAGAATATTTAAGTAATCCAATGCAAGCTGTCTGCCCCCTATTTCATAAGATTTTTGCACACAACTAATAGCGCTGTCAACCTTGCCGTTCATTTCACTGATAATACCCATATTGTAATATGCTTTAGCCCTTTTCCTCCATTTCGGGTTTCCGGTTTCCCTTTCCCATATCGCCGCTGCGCCGTTCCAGTCGCCTGCATCTGCCATGCGTCTTGCTATTTTAAAGTCGCGGTTGCCTCTTATATAGAACTCGCGGCTTACGCGGATTATAGCCGGTATCGTCCTGGAAGCATAGTTCTGTCCAAGCTGGTAACTTGTATTCATAACTACTTGTTTATGGTCCATAAGTCCGTAGGCGGCATCACGCGGATTCAGGAAGTTTCCCTGAAACGTTAATCCCTGTCCCAGATTGTAGCCGTCCAGTATCAATTTATCGCGCGGGTCATATATTCTCCAGCCGGTATTAACTTTTGTTCCGGCTGTTGTATTGTTTGCAAGCCCCATTATGCCCCCGCTCAAAACCCCTTGGGCTGCCTGCATCACCCTTACTCTGGTATCGGTGTGGAACATCTCCAACGAAAAAAGCACATCCACATTGTTCCGGCGGCAGATGTCTTCTATTTCGCCCCACGATAGAGGCGGCGGGAATATGTCGGGATAACTGTTTATAAAATGCAATGAATTCAGGACTGCTATTTTGCTGTAATCGTTGGTCTGCGAGAGTGCGTCTTTTAATCCCCGTATACACTCATTACTGCAGTCGCTATCCAGTTTTGCGCTTTTTGCCGACAGTACATCGTCTATCTCTTTACGCACCTTATTGGAATCGGAAATTATACTCCGGTTAATGATGCCCACATTTTTCACATACGCCGGTATTGTTACCGGAGCCGGTACCGTAATATTAAAATAGACCTCTTCGGTACAGGAATGTAGAGTAATAGAAGCAACTGCAAGATAGGAAATCTTCCGGATTGATTTAAAGTTGAGATTCATTGGGCAAATTTATAACTTATCATCTCTACATTACAGTGTTTTACAAAATTTAACATTGCCGTTCCATTTTAGTGCTCCTAAACGGTTTTGCCAACGCGTCCCGATAGTTATCGGGCCGCTCAACTCCCACTCTTCACTATATTTGAACCCAAGATGAAAAGCGGAAAGACGACCGGCAGGATTGCAATAGTAAGCGCATCGGAGGAGGAATCGGGCTTTGCCGGATTAACTAACTGCGGCTTTAAACGTAAGCGCATTGCCGGCTACGACTTTTACGAAGGCGAAATTCAGGGCGCCCCTGTGGTTTTACTCATAACGGGTTGGGGCAAAGTGCGCGCCGCACAAAGCGTTACCTTGCTGCATCATCATTACCCTGTAACGCGGCTTTTTTTTGTAGGCGCATGCGGCGGCATTGGCGAGTGGCAAAGGGGCGATATATGCATACCCGCACTGTTCGATTATTACGACTTTAACGTCTTCCCTTTACTAAAATCGCACATTTACCCTCAATTTGAACCGCATGGCTATCTGGCTTTAAAGCATAATGCCGGCATGATAAAACTGGTGGAAAGGTTACTGGCGGAATTCGGCAGGGTATTTTATGGATTGGCTTTAACGGGCGATTCGTTTGTTACTGATAAAGAGGTAATTCACCGGACGGGTAAATTGGATAAATTTTACAAGAAACTGTTGCCCGAAATGATGAAAAGAGGGAGGGAAGCGAGCGGCGGCTCGTTAAACTTGCCGGCGTTGTTAAAAAAATCGCCAAAGGGCGCCATTATTGATATGGAGAGCGCAGTAATTGCCGAAACATGCGTGAATCTGAACATTGACTTTTTAGTTATCAGGATAGTTTCAGATTCCATTGATAGCAATTCCCATAACGATTTTACTGCATTCCTTACAGAAACAATGCCCCGTATGACTGATAAAATTATTCAAATAATCTGCAAATAATCTGTCATGAAAAGATACACCGTGCCTGAACTGAAATCGTTGGTTGGAAGGTATAAGGATTTTCCTGTAAAAGGGATAAATTTTTTCGACCTGAACCCTTTGCTTTATAATCCTAACGCCCGAAGTTCAATTATAGCCGATTTCGCAAAAAATATGCCCGTAAGCGATAACACAGTGATTGCCGCGCCCGAAGCCCGCGGGTTTATATGGGGTTCAATGCTGGCGCACACACTTTCGGTTCCATTCATTCCCATACGTAAGAAGGGAAAACTGCCCGGCAACCTGGCTGTTCATTCCTACAACCTCGAATATGGCTCCGGCGAATTGTTCATTCAGTCAGCGCGGCACCTGCCCGGTTTCAAAAAAGGTACTGGGGTGATAATAGTGGATGACGTTCTTGCAACCGGAGGCACCGCTATGGCATGCGCCGAACTTGTGCAAAAAATAGGAGGCAAAGTGGCGGCGTTTTATTTTGTGCTGGGCATAGCGGATTTAAAAGGTGCAGACGCGCTGAAAGATTATTCTGCCGTTATCCGCACTACGCTCCAATTCTGATAAGGATAGGAAGATAACGTCTGTACCCGAGTCGATGACTTACAAGTAAATTGATTCATTTTGCTTGCCGACAGAGTGATTTTTATTTCATCTTTGCATAATATTCCATCTGTAAGAACTAAAAGCAAAAAAATGCCTGAAAGCATACTGATACTCGATTTCGGTTCGCAATACACGCAGCTTATCGCCCGAAGGGTTCGCGAGCTGCAGGTATATTGCGAGATTCATCCATACAACCATGCCAAAGAGGCGCTTAAGTCAATGGGCAATATTAAGGGCATTATCCTCTCCGGAAGCCCATTTTCGGTGCATGATAAAAACGCTCCTATAGTTGACCTTAACTTTTTGAGCGGCAAGGTTCCTTTACTTGGAATATGTTATGGGGCACAGCTTATGGCGCATCTTTGGGGCGGCAAGGTAGGCAGGTCGGCAAGCCGCGAATATGGCAGGGCAATACTGCATATTACTGATACCGGTAACAAACTGCTGAAGGGAATGAGTAAGGAAAGTCAGGTGTGGATGAGCCATGGCGATACTATTCTTCAACTTCCCTTTTACAAGAAAGACAGCAATGAAAGCTCCAGAGTTATAGCAAGTACATCGGATGTGAAAGCGGCGGCATTCGCTTTTCCGTCAGGTAAAGTATTCGGCATACAGTTCCATCCGGAAGTGTACCACACCGCGGAAGGCACTAAGTTGCTGAAAAATTTTGTCATTGGAATATGCGGCTGCAAAGCCGACTGGACATCCGCGGCATTTATTGAAACCACCGTAAACGAACTGAAAAAGACGATAGGAGCGGATAAAACTGTGCTCGGTCTGTCGGGCGGCGTTGACTCGTCGGTGGCGGCTATGCTGCTCCATAAAGCCATCGGCAAAAATCTGCACTGCATATTTGTGGATAACGGGCTGCTGCGCAAAAACGAATTTAAAAGCGTGCTCGACTCATACCGTCATATGGGTTTGAATGTAAAAGGCGTGAATGCAAAAAAAGAATTCTATAAAGCCCTGAAAGGCATAAACGACCCGGAGAAGAAACGCAAGGCAATAGGGCGTATTTTCATTGAAATCTTTGATAAGGAAGCGCACCGGATTAAGAATGTAAAATGGCTCGCCCAAGGCACCATCTACCCCGATGTAATTGAATCGGTTTCGGTAAAAGGACCCTCTACCACTATCAAGTCGCACCACAATGTTGGCGGCTTGCCGAAGAAGATGCGGCTGAAGGTGACGGAGCCCTTGCGGGCGCTCTTCAAGGATGAAGTGCGTAAGGTGGGCGCCGAGTTGAAAATAGACAAAAATATTCTGAATCGTCATCCTTTTCCCGGTCCGGGACTCGCCATTCGCATATTGGGAGACATTACTCCCGAAAAGGTAGGACTGTTGCAGGAAGCGGATGCTATTTTTACGGACAATCTGAAAAAGACAGGGTTATACGATAAGGTGTGGCAGGCGGCGGTTATCCTGCTACCCGTAAGAACTGTAGGCGTTATGGGCGATGAGAGAACCTACGAGAATGCGGTAGCGCTACGCGCCGTAACCTCTACCGACGGCATGACCGCCGACTGGTGCCATCTGCCTTATGATGTTTTGGCTAAAATCTCTAATGAGATTATCAATAAAGTGCGGGGGATAAACCGTGTAGTATATGATATTAGTTCGAAACCGCCCGCTACAATAGAGTGGGAGTAAAAAATCCGGAACGATGAGAACACGGACTACCGGTAGTGCCTCAATACTGATTCTATTGGTTATTATTATTCTTTTTATTCAACCATGGGGTGGCGTAATCATGGCGCAGAAACCTAACAAATCGGATTCGTTATTAATAGCGTTAAATGGGACTCATCAGGATAGTACAAGGTATAAAATTCTTTTCAAATTAGGGTTATTCTTTATGAATCGGTTGCCTGATTCTGCCAGTGTATTTTTTCGGGACGCGGTGCAGGTTGCCGATAAAATGAATGACAAAACGAAGAAAGGAGTCGCTTTAAGGGAGATCGGATGGGATTGCTTAATTTTGGGCAGAACTGATACAGCGTTAAAATTCTTCTTTAACGCCTCGAATCTTGCAGACACTACCCAAGGGTATAAAGCGAAGGAATTATTAGCTGGAGCGCTATCCAATATCGGCACTGCATTAAGCTCTAAAAGCAATTACCCGGAAGCGTTGGATTATTATCAGAGATCTTTAAATGTATTTAACGCAATACACCATAAGTCGGGGGCAGCGACTGACCTTGCCAATATCGGAATACTGTTTCGTAAAGAGGCGAATTACCCTCAAGCATTAGAGTATTATTTCAAAGCCCTGAAAATAGCAGAGGAATTAGGAAATCCGCTTGATCAGGCACATTATCTTGGAAGTATCGGTAACGTTTATGCACTCGAGAATAACTATTCCAAGGCGCTTGATTATTTCCTTAAATCGTTGACAATTCTACAAGAAAAAGGCGATAAGTACGGTGAGTCCTCCATCTTTGGCAACATAGGTAATATTTATACCGCCGAAAAGAATTATGAACGCGCCATGGAATATTATGAAGATGCCATTAAGTTATCGGATGATCTGGGAGACAGGGCTACTAAGGTTATTAACCTTGGTAATATTGGCGATGTATACATGAGTGAGAACAAATATCCACAGGCGCTCGAGTATTATTTTAATGCGCTGAAATTAGCGAAACAGGTCGGAGATAAGGATCAGGAGACAACAAATCTGGGGAACATCGGATATGTTTACCTGAAAACAAAAAAAATCGAATTGGCTCATCAAGTTTTAATCAAAGCCCTGTTTTTGAGTGATAGCATAAAAACTTTGGATGATACAAGACAGATTGAGTTGAATTTAAGTGGTGTAGACAGCGCGCTTTCGCAAACCGCAGGAAAAAAAGGAAATTGGAAAATCGCCAAGCTTTATTCAGATAGCGCATTGTCTCATTATAAAAGTTATGTTGCAGACCGCGATAGCATTATCAATACCAAAAACATAAGGAAACAAGCCGATTTGGAGGCCGATTTCGACTATCAGCAGAAGGAGTCCCTTCGTAAGACTTCAGAAGAAAGAAGGACGCTTCAATACCAAGAAGCCCGAAAGCGCCAGCGCATAATTACCTATACCATTGCGGCAGCGTTGCTCTTGGCTATGCTCTTTTCATTATTTGTAGTGCAGCGATTACGCATAACACGCAGACAAAAAGCCATAATAGAAGAACAAAAACAGACCGTTGACCAACGCAATAAAGATATATCGGACAGTATTAAATACGCCAAACGCCTTCAAGATGCCATTCTGCCGCCGATAGCGAAGATAAAAAAATATTTCCCGGATTCCTTTGTACTTTATAAACCGAAAGACATTGTTGCCGGAGATTTTTATTGGATTGAACGTATTGCCCTATCCCCTCTCGTTAATCAGGGAGAGACGGAGGGGAGCGAGGTTATACTGATAGCTGCCTGCGACTGCACTGGTCACGGTGTACCGGGCGCTTTGGTCAGTGTTGTGTGCTCTAACGCCTTAAACAGAGCAGTGAAAGAATTTAATATTCATGAACCGGCCAAAATACTTGATAAGACGAGGGAACTCGTGTTGGATACTTTTTCTGCTGGCGACAAAATAAATGACGGAATGGATATTTCTCTGACAGCCATATACCGTAATACCGGTAGTTACAGGGATACTAAAATATTTTGGAGCGGAGCAAATAATCCGTTATGCTATAAACCAGATGAAAAGAATGAAATGCTGGAAATAATGCCCGATAAACAACCGATAGGATTTTTCCCTGAAATGAGGCCATTTAATAACCACGTTATCACTGTTCCGTCATTAGACGGTCAATTTTCAGGCAGTTTATATTTATTCACCGACGGCTATGCAGACCAGTTTGGAGGTCCAAAAGGGAAAAAATATAAATATACGCCATTTAAAGAGAAACTTTTGTCTATCAGCGATAAACCGATGAAGGAACAAAAAGTAATTTTGGAACAAGAATTTGAAATGTGCAAAGGCGAACAGGAACAAACGGATGATGTATGTGTGATTGGAATAAGGATTTAACTTTGCGGGGCAAAGGGTGGAAATAACATGCAAAGAACAAATTTACACACTAAGAAAAATTTCTGGTGAAATGCCTCTCATGAAATTAAGATACAATGACGCCGGTTATTTTGGGGGGCAGCAGCAATGGCTGGTGATTAGAAACCATATTTTGGCTTTCACTTTTGCCATTTGCTTTCTTCCGGGTGTTGCACAAAATTTAAAGAACGGTTATAATAAATTCTATTATCCCAACGGTAAGGTTTCAAGCGAAGGAACCGTTCGCGACGGGAAACCGGATGGCTATTGGAAAAACTATTATGAAGACGGCAGATTGAAAGCGGAGGGCAACAGAAAGAACTTTCAATTGGATAGTATTTGGAAATTTTATACTGAACAAGGACTGATGTACTTAAGTTTTTACTATAAGGACGGAAAAAAAACAGGACCTAAAACAACATATCTTCCGGTTCCAAAAGATAGCAGCAAGGGTATCTTGTCTTCCATCGAAAACTATAGAAATGATACACTTGAAGGCGAAGCCCGTTATTACCGGGACGGAAAATTATTTCAAACGGTTAGCTATAAGAACGGACTGCCCGAAGGTCTTTCCTTTCAATATTCTCCCGATTCAACCATTAACTGTATAATTTTATACAAGGGCGGTTTTATTAAACGGCTTAATAAAATAAATCAATATAACCCGCAAGGTCACAAAGAGGGATTGTGGCAGGGCTTCTATCCTAACGGTTCAGTAAAATGGGAATGTACCTATATTGACGGCAAAATAGAGGGCTATTACAAAACCTATGGTCCGGATGGCAGCGTGGTTACTATAAAGAAATATATAAATAATGTAGTTCAGAATAATGCGCCGGAACTCGCTAAACTGGAGGTGAAGACGGAATATTTTGATAACGGACATATACAGGAAACAGGACCCTATAAGGACGGAAAACCTTTCGGAGCACATCGTATTTTTGACTCTACCGGCAAAGAAATTAAAGCTCAAATATACGATAGCGGACGGGTAGTCGCCGAAGGAATATTAGACGAAAGCGATATGCAGGAGGGATATTGGAAGGATTACCACTCAAACGGGACTATATTGAGCGAAGGCAACTACGTACATGGTGTTAAAGTAGGGGAATGGAAGTTCTATTACTCCAACAGCAATAAATTTGAAATCGGGAAATACGATGGCAAAGGCAGACCAACTGGCAAATGGCTTTGGTATTACAATGATGGCAAGTTATTGAGACAAAGTAGTTTTCATAATGGATTGCAGGATGGTGATTTTGTGGAATACAGCGATTCGGGCAGCGTTATTACGAAGGGCGAATATATGGATGGGTTAAAGGAGGGCGACTGGATTTATATAATGGGCAATTTTAAAAGTATAGGAAAATATTTAGATGACATGAAGGACAGTATCTGGAAGGAATATTACAGAAATACGGGTAAAGTGCGTTTTATTGGCGATTATAACCAAGGCAGACCCGATGGAAAACACATTTGGTACTATCCAAGCGGACGCAAGGAACTCGAAGGAGAATATTCAATGGGACTAAGAGAAGATAAATGGAAGTATTACGATAAAGATGACGGCACAATTTGGTTAACCATAACCTATAGAGATGATGAAGAGGTTAGATATGACAGAACCAAAGTGGAACCTTAAATTTACTATAATATGCATGAAGAACGGCATTTTAAGCAACCCGCTTTTGTCAGGGATGTAATCATCGGGCTTTCCGATGGAATAACTGTACCCTTCGCATTAACCGCGGGAATAAGTGGAGCGATACACAATAATATGCTCATTGTTACAGCAGGCATAGCCGAAATCTGCGCCGGTTCTATCTCTATGGGATTGGGCGGTTTCCTTTCCGCCAAAACCGAAGAGGATCATTATAATAATGAACTGAAACGAGAATACCGTGAGGTGGAGATAATACCTGAAAAGGAAAGAGAAGAGGTGAGAGAGGTATTTGCCAATTACGGATTATCTAAGGACGCACAGGATATGTTGGCAGACGAAATATGTAAGGATAAGAAAGTTTGGGTTGATTTTATGATGCGTTATGAACTGGGGCTGGAAAGACCTGATGCAGGCAGGGCGCACCGAAGCGCTTTCAATATTTCAATGTCCTACATCGTAGGAGGGCTTATCCCGCTTATGGGTTATATTTTCACCTCAAGTACCGAAAGAGGCCTTTTAAGTTCATCTATTATTACCATCCTCTGCCTTATTTTTTTCGGCTATCTCAAGAGCAAATATACCGGCCAGAACCCTCTCATGGGTTCCTTTAAAACTACCGGTATAGGAATCCTTGCAGCTGCTTCGGCATTTGCATTTGCCTATTTCTTCAACCACAAAATGTAGAATTTACAAAATGCCAAATATTGTATGCTTACAACCAATAAATTACTCCAAAGCTAAACAAAAACGTAATCGGCGGTAATTTTCATCAGGGAAGTAGCTCTTTCAGCCGGTTGGCTTTGTGGTCGGGGAGTTTTGAGAGGGTTGTTTTCAACCATTGCAGTGGCTCCACGCCTTTCAATTTGCAAGTGGCTATTTGGGAATCCGGCATAGCAGCGTAATGCGCCTGTATGGCGCGCGCATGGGTAAGTAGTATCAGCGTATTTTAGAAACAATCTTATTAACCGCGCCATGTTTCTAACTCTTACTTTGCTGTCTGAAAGTTTTGCTTAAATTTGCTTATTCTTGCCATTTGCGTATATGCCAGGTTTCTTGAAAATGAAGAAATATTACCCTGTTTTTTTTACCTTCAGTTTAAGTATTACCTTACTATTCCTCTATCCTGTAAGTTCCGGTTCAGCTTGCCCTACGCATAAGTATATTGCCGGCGCAATAATGGCAAAAGGCGTTGCGGGCTGTGAATGGTCGGATATTATTCCGCCGTTAGCCGGCAACGATACCGATTCCATTTATGTACCCAATGTGTTCACCCCGAACGGTGATGGCATCAATGATGTGTTAACCATTTATGCCAAAGGAATAACCTCGTTTTCGATAGAAATTTTTGACCGTTGGGGACAATTGGTATTCATAAGCAACTACACAACTATCAGCTGGGACGGAAGGACAAACGGCGGGGTAAAAGTTTCTGACGGAGTATACTATTACGTAATAAAAGCCACATCGGAATCTGGCAAGGATATGAGCAGAAAAGGTACCGTAACAGTGATCGGTAGCAGGGCAAACGGTAACGGCAATTAATAGACCTGTGTCAAAAAAAATATGGATGACTACCGGTAAATTGATGTTACCCTGCACCATCTTTATTTTGTTCTTACTAATTTCCTACTACGCCTTTCCTCAAACCGACATCTGTATTGACAGCGTGAATGCCCCGGAGGAAACATCCATCGCCTTTTCAACTGTAAATCCGGCGGATATTGTTGCCGGCGCTAATATTACTCTTAGCTATTATTCGCAAGATACAGGCAGAACTTGGAAAATCGGGATGATGAAATCGCCCTACGGTGTCTGGGGCGACCCGGTTGTGATAAGCGATACTACAGGAAATTTCTACTTCTTCCACCTCTCAACGCCTTCCAACGGACATTGGCTCGACCGCATGGTCTGCCAGAAATCGAAGGACGGGGGTAAAACCTGGAGCGACGGAACATATACAGGTCTTAACGGTGCAAAAAACCAAGATAAACCCGGCGTTGCCATCGACCTGACCAACAGCCCTTACCGAAACCGCATCTATCTTGCATGGACTCAATTCGACCTTTATCACTCCCATGCTCCGCTTGACAGCAGCCGCATCCTGTTCTCATATTCCTCCGATGGCGCCAAAAGCTGGAGCAAGCCGGAGCGGATAGACAGCCATGCCGGCGACTGCCTCGACGGCGACAATACAGATGAAGGAGCAGTACCTTGTGCCGGACCTGAAGGACAGGTATATATCTCCTGGGCTGGTCCGCAAGGGCTGGTATTCAACAAAAGCGCCGATGGCGGAAAGACCTGGATGCCAATCGAGAAAAAGATAACGCCCATAATTGGAGGATGGGATTACGATATTGGGGGCATTGACCGTTGTGACGGTTTGCCAATCACCTGCTGCGACATAAGCAACAGCCCCTACCGCGGTACCATTTATATTAACTGGAGCGACCAGCGCAACGGTACCGATAATACTGATATATGGCTTGTAAAATCGGAAGACGGGGGTAATACATGGAGCAACCCCTTGCGAATAAATAATGATAAGCCGGGAAAAAAGCCAAGTCAGCATTTTATGTCGTGGCTCTGTGTTGACCGCATGACGGGTTACCTCTATTGCCTCTTTTACGACCGAAGGAACCGGCAGGGCGATACAACCGATGTCTATCTTGCTGTATCTGAAGACGGCGGCAATTCATTTGTTAATTTCAGGATAAACGACCGCCCCTTTGTGCCAACATCGTCTGACTTTTTCGGCGACTATATCTGCGTTCAATCATTTCATGATATAGTCCGTCCGCTCTGGATGCAACTGAATAATCACAAGTTAACTCTCTGGACAATGCTGCTGAACAACGCCGACCTTTCATGGGCTTTGGGACAGCCGCGAGCCGCCATTCCGGTGGAAGAACCGGTGACCATGCCCGCCGATAGTAAAGAAAACGAGTCGCTCTGGTTTACTTGGCGCATGCACCGCGCCGACACGGTAAGTTTATCTGTTGTAGATATTATGGGTAAAACAGTTTGCCGGCTATTCAACCGCCAATACATGAATGGCGGTGACCACGAATATATCCTGAATATGGCAGAACATCGGCTGCCGGCAGGGGTTTATGGTTATAAATTGGAGACCGGAGATGGGTGCAGATGTAAAAGTTTTGTTGTGTACTCGGATTCCATGTAAGTTTGTAAGAGAAAAAGCGCGTATAATCAGAGTATAGAGTGGGCTTTGGGTTTGTGCATTTTTCAAATTCAATGGTAGTTGGCATAAATGAATTCTGTCGCAGTTTAAAGAGACAAAATCACCCCCGCACTAAAAATCAACTTACATTTGACTGTTTTCAAACGCTGAATAAAAACTACTTATTAACCCTAAATCATATAAACCCAAATGCAAAGAAAAGATATAGAACAGGCGCTCGACGAATTCGGTTTGAAAGGAACCTTGCAAGGCGCAAGTACCGGAACCCGCTGGCTAAATACCGGAGGAGCAATACTTGAGTCCTATTCCCCCATTAACGGGGAATTGCTTGGCAGCATAAAACAAGCCGCCGAGAGCGACTATGAAAAGGTAACGACTTTAGCAGCCGAAGCATTTAATCTATGGAGAACCATGCCTGCACCGCACCGCGGCGATATAGTAAGGCAGATTGGTAACGAACTGCGGCGGTACAAAGAGCCATTGGGTAAACTTGTATCTTATGAAATGGGAAAAATATTGCAGGAAGGGCTCGGAGAAGTGCAGGAAATGATAGATATCTGCGATTATACGCTCGGCATTTCGCGTCAGCTGTACGGGCTTACTATGCACTCGGAAAGACCCGAACACCGGATGTATGAGCAATACCACCCCCTTGGGATAGTAGGCGTCATTTCGGCATTCAATTTTCCGGTAGCGGTATGGTCATGGAACACGATGATTGCGCTCGTATGCGGTGATGTATGCATCTGGAAGCCATCCAAGAAAGTACCATTGTCCGCCATTGCCTGTCAGAAAATAATTGCCCCGGTGCTTGCCCGCAACAACGTGCCGGAAGGTGTAATTTCATTGATTGTGTGCGACCGTAAGGTCGGCGAACTGCTTATTTCAGATAAGCGGATTCCGCTCGTTTCGGTAACCGGCTCTACACGCGTAGGTAAAAGAGTAGCGGCTATTGTAGGCGAACGGCTCGGTCGCACCATACTCGAATTGGGCGGCAATAACGCCATTATCATCACCCCCGATGCTGATTTAAAAATGGCGGTGCAGGCGGTACTCTTCGGCGCAGTTGGTACAGCCGGACAGCGATGCACTACTACCCGCCGGCTTATAATTCATGAGAGCATTTACGATAAAATGAAAACATCGCTGCTTCACGCCTATAAGCAGGTGCGCATAGGTAATCCGCTTGATAGCGATACGTTAATGGGACCACTGATTGATAAGGATGCGGTAAAGGACTATCTGAATGCCATAGAACAAGTGAAGAAAGAGGGTGGAAAAATACTGTGCGGCGGCAATGTTCCAGAAGGTAAGGAATATGCTTCAGGTTGTTATGTAACGCCGGTTATCGCCGAAGTAAATAATGATTATGAAATAGTTCAGCATGAAACCTTCGCTCCTATCCTCTACCTCATAAAATATAAAACTTTCGACGAAGCTATCGCCATCCAGAATGCTGTTCCGCAAGGGTTATCCTCGTCTGTTTTTTCCAATAACGTCCGTGAAACTGAAAAGTTCCTATCACATTCCGGCTCCGACTGCGGTATTGCAAATGTGAATATAGGCACTTCGGGCGCTGAAATAGGTGGCGCCTTCGGCGGCGAAAAGGAGACCGGCGGCGGAAGAGAATCGGGTTCCGATGCATGGAAGGCATATATGAGAAGGCAAACTAATACTATAAACTACGGCACAAAACTGCCGCTAGCACAAGGCATAAAGTTTCAGGTTGAATGAAAAAAAGCCCCGAAACATTTGGTCGCGGGGCTTTGCGGAGAAAAATCAGGTACTATAAAAAAACAGGTCTATTTTTAATGCTATACCGACCACAATTGAACCCGATAGCTATCGGGTTGTTAAAATTCACAAACCCCATTAAGCGTATTTTAGTGAAGATTGGGAGTTAGGCGTCTTGATAGCTATCGGGACGCAGTCGCAAAATCACTTACGAGCACTATATCTTTATAGGCGTATGCAATAACCTATACTCAATTCGCTAAAATCCGCCTGCCCGAAATTGGCATCAATGTTGGCGCCGATAAATACGTTCATCCTGCTGTATTTATAAGGTGATATAATGTAATAGTTCAATCCGAGACGCACAGGAAATATGCTTTTCAGGTAATAAACAGTAGATGTAGTGGAGCCCTCATAACTCTTATAAAACTGATAATAAAATGGTTTATAGAGATTTATCCCACCCTCCATATCAAGCCCGAAATGCCCGACAAGAAGTTCGCAGCCGATGGAAAAGAAAACATTGGAGCTTTGCCATACAGAGTATGGAACCGACTGGTAGTCCATCAACTCGCCATAATTACGGTAAGTAAGTCCGCTTCGAAGTTTTATATGATTATTCAATATAACTCCTGCAGAAACGGCGGTGGAAAATACGCCATATTTTGGTGTTTCCACAGGTCCGTAGGGGCTGCCTCGCGCATGAAAACCCTCGCCTGTACGAACCTGCAAAAAATAACTGTGAGGATTCTTTTCTCTGTTCTTTTCCGTATAAACGAAATCGGGGCGAACGGGGCGTTGCCTGAATTGCGCCCCTATACCTATTAATGCCGAATTTAATCCAAGATTCGGTAAAGCAGTATGACCGTCGGAGCTGTGGCAGTATCCGCCTGACAAGAAGAAATCGTATTTATCGGTAATAAATAAGGTGCGGTAGAAAAAAAGTTTAAATGCCCATGTAAAAGGGTTGCCAATCGCATAGTTTTGGGGGTTCCGCAATGTGTCGTAATGCGTAGTGAAATAGGAAGCCCCTATGCCCAGCTTAAAATACCAGGTCTTCTTTTGTCGCCTGGTTGTGTTGAACGCAATGTAGGGTATAAGGTCTATTTCATCGCCAAAGATGCTTTGATTGCCCAGTTGCGAAAAAGCAAGCGAAATTCCGATATCAGGATGATTGTAATATTTTGCCCAGGGTTTGTCGTCTATATTTGAGGAGCCGACATCCAGCATTATGGTCTCTTTCAGCCCTGATGCCGGGTATTGCTGGTAATTGGGTACTATCCATCCGGCAAAAAGTTCAGGTTCAATGTATAATGACCGACAAGATTTCAGCGTGTCGCTTTGACCGAAGCCGGAAGTTGGACTAAAAATGGCTATCAGGAGAAGGTATAAACTGCCGCGCATAAAATCTTGAAAGGAATGGGAAGACATATTTCAAAAACTAATTTTCATTAGTCCGAAATTAGTGAAATTAATTACCAGTATTTGATTATGGAGATAATCCCTATTGAGTATTATCTTTATTGCTTCGTTGGCAAGCAGGCAGCCGGTCATTCCTGTTACCGTTCCCAATACACCGTTTTGGGAACAGTTCGGTATATCTTCCGGGTTGGGAGGTTCCGGGAAAATATCCCTCAAATTCCTGCCTCCTTTGTGATTAAACACAGCCACCTGCGCCTCAAAACCCAATATACTTCCATATACAAGCGGTTTGCCCAATGAAACGCAGGCATCGTTCACGATATAGCGAGTCATAAAGTTATCGGAGCCGTCTATAACAATATCAAATCCTTCAATTATTTTTTTGGCGTTCGTTTCATCGATCATAGTTTTGAACGGCATGAACTTAACGAACGGGTTAAGCGCCGAAAGTTTTGAAAGCGCAATATCGGTTTTGTGTTTTCCGATCTCTTCAGCGGTATAAAGTATTTGCCTGTGTAAATTGGTCGCATCCACTACATCGAAATCCGCTATACCGATAGCGCCTACTCCTGCCGCGGTAAGATATTGTAATGCAGGGCAGCCAAGCCCGCCGGCGCCTATTACTAATATCTTCGCCGATTTGAGTTTAACTTGTCCGTCGTAGCCGATTTCCTCCAGGAGCAGCTGTTTACTATACCTTTTAAATTCCTCCGGACTAATCATCGGTTAAAATTGGATTGAGTGACGATAACCGCTTGCTCTCGTAAAATTCTCCCAGTCCTTCCATACCGGTTCATAACCCTGCTTCTTTATCATTTCTGAAATTTCGACCGGCGAACGACTGTCATCAATTTCAAATTGCTCAAGTGATTCAGGTTCGACAAAGTAGCCGCCGGGGTTGGTTTTAGAGCCGGCGCTCATAGTGGTAATACCCAACTTTATTATGTTGTCCCTGAATTTTTCCGGTTCGCGCGTGGAGATAGATAATTCAATATCTTCATTAAATAAGCGATAGGCGGCGATAAGCTGCACCAGATCGCGGTCGGCGATAATCCGGTTGCCTATACTTACCCCTTCAGCAGGTCGGATACGCGGAAAGGAGATGGAGTATTTAGTTTGCCAATATTTCCTCGAAAGGTAATCGAGATGAAGCGCACAAAAGAAGGAATCGATACGCCAGTCCTCCAATCCAAGCAAAACCCCTAACCCTATTTTATGTACGCCCGAATTCCCAATGCGGTCAGGCGTTTCGAGGCGATAATCAAAATTCAATTTCCTCCCCTTTGTGTGATAATTCCTGTATGTTTCATTCCTGTAAGTTTCCTGGTAAACCAGCACCGAATATACCCCGGAATGATGCAAGGCCGAGTATTCAGATGCTTAGAGCGGCTGTACTTCTACTGAAATAGTTGAAAAATAAGGGCGAATGGCTTTAACGGCGTTCAGAAAATAGGGAAGATTTACTGTGCGGTTTGCTTCGCCGCTCACAAGGAGCACGTTGCTGAAACCCATCTGTTTAATCACCTTCGCCTCCTGAATAATTTCATCCGGCGTAAGCGTTCTGCGTTTTATTTTATTGTTGTAACTGAATCCGCAATAGGTGCATACATTGTTGCACTCGTTGCTCAAATACATTGGGGTATAAAGCTGAATGGAGTTTCCGAACCGTTTCAATGTTTTCTCCCTGCTTTTTCTTGTCATTTGTTCCAGAAAAGCTCCGGCTGGCGGACTAAGAAGGGCTTTAAAATCCTCTAAAGTGACCTTGTCCGATTCTAATGCATGCCTTACATCGTATTCCGTCTTTGAACCGATACTTTGTTCCACATCCTTCCAATTGTAACTTTCAAATAATTCTTTAAAACTATTCATCCTTTTTATTTATTATTTTCAATCTTCAAGGAATGAAGTAAGCGGGCTTGAACCTATCGCCGATTCAGCCATGCGGCCAAGTCCCGCCATAAAAGCCCTTCTGCCTGCCATAACTGCATCTTTGAATGCTGAAGCCATTTCCACAGGGTTGTGCGCTACTGCAATCGCGGTATTCACCAGTACGGCGGCGGCGCCTATTTCCATTGCTTTGGCTGCATCAGAAGGGGCTCCTATTCCCGCATCCACCACTACCGGTACATTGCTTTGTTCTATGATTATCTTCAGGAAATCTATAGTTTTCAGCCCTTTGTTACTGCCAATAGGCGAACCCAGGGGCATAACGGCGGCGGCGCCCGCATCCTCCAATCGCTTGCACAAAACCGGGTCGGCGTGAATATAAGGCAACACAATGAAACCTGACTTAACCAGTTCTTCCGTTGCCTTAAGCGTTTCGATGGCATCTGGCATAAGATAGCGCGGGTCGGGATGTATTTCCAATTTCAGCCAGTTGGTCTCGAGCGCTTCGCGAGCTAATTGCGCTGCAAAAACGGCTTCCCTGGCATTACGTACGCCGGAGGTGTTGGGCAGCAGTGTAATATTTGGTCGGGTTAAATATCTCACCATGTCGTCATCCCTGTTATCAATATCTACTCTTTTTAACGCGACGGTAACCATTTCGCTTTCCGCGGCAATAACGCTGTCCTGCATTATTTGCATTGATGAGAACTTGCCGGTGCCAAGGAATAGATGCGAGGTGAAGGTTTTATGGGAGATGGTCAGCATAATTTTTATTCAATTTATGATATAACATTTTTATCATTTCTTCTTTCTCATTTGCTCTTGTAATCTCCCCCGAAACTGCAACACCATATATACCGGCTTCCATTAATTCCGCGACATCATCTTTGCATATACCGCCTATACCATAAACGGGGACGGCTATTTTAAGCTGCCGGAGTGTACTCATTATTTTTCTGAATCCTTCATTACCCAGTATAGGGCTTAGTTTCTGCTTTGTGTCCGTATACCGGTAAGGACCAAGACCGATATAATTGCAACCCTCTTTAACCCGCTGCAAACAATCGGAAAGGGTATTGGCGCTACCTCCTATTATTTTATTTTCGCCTAATAACGCTCGAGCTTCGGCAACGGCGCTATCCATTAAACCCAGATGCACGCCATCGGAATCTGATTCTTGCGCAACTTTCACAAAGTCATTCACAATAAAGGTCGCTTTGTATGTTTCACTAAGTTTCTTAACTTTTGCTGCGACTGCAATATTCTCTGAATATTCGAAATTCTTCATTCTTAACTGAACCCAATTACAACCGCCTTCCAATGCCATACGTATATTATTAATATGCTCCTCACCGGTTGCCCCTTGCGATATGTATTGCAACCTGTCCAAACTATACTTACGCATGATAACCAATTAACGATTTATTACTTTTTAAAAACTTTTCAGTATATCTTTTTGCAAGAACGCAGGATTCTTTAATGTTTTTCCCCAGGGCAACATTGGAAGCGATGGCAGCCGACAGAGCGCATCCGGAACCGTGCTTCGGATAAACTTTAGCGGCAACCGGACCAATTTTATGAACGTCTATGCCATCAAAGAGATAATCAATCCCCAAATTTACTTTGTTATGTCCGCCTTTCAGGAATATATTGCAATATTGCGATAATATTCTTCCTGCCTCTTCCGCCGACTTATTATTGGCAAGTATAGCCGCCTCATTGCAGTTGGGAGTAAGAAGATCAATTTGGCGCAGAACCTGTAAAAACATATTTTCATCAGGCCGATTACTAATATTATATCCCGTTGTCGTTTTTAATATTGGGTCAATAATTATTTTTATGTTTTTATTATGCCCCTTAATTAAATTAACCAGAGTATG
>JAKAOA010000016.1 GCA_021823405.1 Bacteroidota bacterium
TTTAAGTGTACCCCTTCCAACGCATCTCCGTTGGTCAGGCTATTCCTGGCGGGTTGCTCTCCAGCATTGCCCGTTTCCGCTTGACCTGACAGGGCAAAATTAGCGAACTTTTCCCGATAATACTTATTATAATCTCTCCAATCAATTATTATAATTCAGGGAGGATGAAATTATAATCTTTTTTTTGAGGATTTTCAAGATTTTGTCTATATTTTTGTGCCTGAATTAATCATAACAACTTTGCCAATTGAGATAATGAAATCTAAATTCAAATACAAGGACTGGCTTAATCATCGGGTATTAATATCGGGGCATGGCGGGAAATTTGTCTATTCTAAAGATGATGATTTTTCCATAGTTCGGTTATGCGACCTTGAAGAATCTGAAAGAAGCAAAATTCAGGTAAAACAGAAAGAACTATTTGAAAAGAAAAGAGATGAATTATTAGACAAATGGAAAGACGCATTTACAAGAAGATTCCTTAATTCCTCATTAAAAACACAATTAGTTGCAGATACCATAAGCGATTGGGAAGAAATTCTGTTTAATAAAAATCTATTGCAGTACAGGTACGATGATATTGTAGTTTTTGAATTAAGAAACCAACGCTATGAATTTACTGCTGAAGGCTTATTTACAATTCAGGAATATGTTCAAAACATAATTAAAGGAGGAAGGGATAGAGAGTATGATTTTATTCATGCACCCAATTGCCCTTATGAGGAAAAGAATATTGCAGCACCATCACAGGTGTATGCGCAGGCTGCCTTTGACTATTTAACTTGGTTGAAAGATACCTATTTGATTTCTGGTTTGCCCAAAGTAGTAAGCATAAATGAAGCTGCAATGGGAGGTAAAAAAGTTTATAATAAGATACTCTGCCAGAAAACCCCAGAAGAACTAATAGCTATCATACAAGAGAACACTTCAAATGGATTGATAAAGGATAACGGACTACGACCAATAGATTTATGTTATACCTGTTTTTATTTTGAAGGTGATTACAAGGAATCTAACAATAAGTTGCAATTTTTAAGACCAGAAAAAGAAATGCTTGGTTTTTTTCAAAAACTTGGAAAAGAAACAGTTATTTCTTTTCCAAATCTTACAGATGAGCTACTAAGACTAATTAGTTTGAATTGCTTGAATAAAAAGGGCAACCCGTATAAAATTAAGCAACTCCAAACAACCATACAATATTTTGGACTAATTCCAAAGAAAAAATCTTGAAAATCTTGCTGCAAGAATCTGCAAGAATGTACAAGATTTAGTCCCCCTCCTGAGTAGTAAAATGATTCAAATTTGCATCATCAAACTTGATGTATGCAACCTTGTCATAAATAAAACAAAACTATGAACATGAAAAAAAACAAGAACCCCTTATTTACACCGGCGCAAATAGATGAGGAGCTTCAACGCCAAAATATCATCCCCCTGAAAGGAGAAATCGGGGCATATATTCTCTACGAAACTGTGATTGACTATCACAGGAACGGAATCAAAAGTCTCCCACCAAAAATCTTCAGGCATTGCGGGATTAATATTTTGAATCTACGAATTCCTGAAATTTCCATTGGCGAATTTTATCTGAAGAAAAATATACTCAATAACTACGTCATTTCAATCAACATGGTAGTTCAGGATTATTATTCCAAAAAGGATTCGGGCGGAAAATAATGAAATACCATTCTATTAATCCAAGCGCACAATGGCAAAGTTAGCACCCAAAGACCCACAGTTCGGAATACCGATAGCAAGTCGCATAGACAGCAAGATTGCCTTTTGGCTTAATGACAAAGCGGGATATGAAGGCAAATCCTTGTCCCGATACATTGCCGAGTTTATTACAAAAGCATCAATCATAGAAAAAAGAGCAAAGGAACTGGAAGCCCAACTCTTTAATGAAAGAGAGAAGGCAAAAAAGACAATCGGTGCATTTATAATTGAAATAAGTAAGGGCGACAAGAAACGAGCAACGGAACTAATTCAAATCTATAATAAATTCATACAAAATGAAAAATCAAAATGAGGCTTTTGAGCCGACAACAAAACAAAACCACACCAGAGAAATACTTTTAATAGTAGGTGGGGCATTATTACTGATTTTGGTAATATGCTTTGTAGCAAGTGGAAGCGTAGCTACAATAGGGTTAGCAGAGGTTATGGCGCAGTTACATAGCATCTAAAAATTGCCTAAAAGACTTTGCATACTCCCATTACATATTACGGAGGTAAGCAGAAACTGGCAAAGCAACTATTACAGTTAGTTCCCCTGCATTCCCTGTATTGTGAACCTTTCATGGGTGGGGGGGCATTGTTCTTTGCAAAGCAACCAAGCAAAGCGGAAATTATAAACGACCTGGATGGGAATGTTACCAATTTTTATAGCGTGGCGCAGAGCCAATTCACCGAGTTAAAGAAATTGGTGGATGGCACGCTGCATAGCAGGGGAATACACACCAAAGCCAAAAAAGTATATAATAACCCTGCTGAATATACAAATATAACGAGGGCGTGGGCATTTTGGGTAGTAACTAATCAGGGCTTTTCGGGGAAAATAGGTTCATGGGCTTTAAGCAGGGATGGCAATATAGGAAAAACCCTTGCCAATAAGCGGGAACAATTTACAAGAGAATATGCCGAAAGGTTAAAAGGGGTACAAATAGAGAGCAAGGATGCACTGGAAATAATAAAGCAGTACGACAGCCCTGAAACCTTTTTTTATCTTGACCCGCCCTACTTTAATTCCGATTGCGGGCATTACAAAAAATACAAAGAAACAGATTATAAAAGCCTGTTAGATACTCTTGTAAATATAAAAGGGAAATTCCTTTTGAGCAGTTATCCTTCCGGTATATTAAACAGATATATTTCAAAATACGGATGGCATCATAAAGAGTTCAAACAAAACGTTTCTATTACCACCCTGACTAAAAAGAAAAAAACAGAGGTATTAATATGGAACTATGATATAGAGAACGGGGATGAAATGTATATTCAGGATAATGAGAAAATGCAAATACCTGAAAATATTGATGCCTATATAAAAGACTTGGTGAAAGAAGCAGCAGAGGCGATTACTATTCCATTACAAAACAGAATAAAGGAATTAGAAGAAACTTTAAGAATTAAGAACGCACCTATAATGAATGAAGGGCAGCCGAGTGATGTAATACATTCACTTGATACTGAAAGCGGTCAAATTGCCTTGCAAAATGCCTTACAAAAAGCTTTACAAAGCCAGAAGCATGAAGAAGCACCAAAATACTTAACCATGAGCAAGGCTGCTGCCTATATAGGCAAGTCCATAAAAACAATGGAATACTATATACTCCAAGCCAATAAAAAGCGTTTAAAGCATCCTATACCTTTTCACCAACCACTTGGAAAGGGTACAGGTATTTACTTTGAGAAAACCGAATTAGACGCTTGGCTTGTCAGGCGCAGTTAATAACTATTTTCATTCATAACCCGCACTATGTCAATATATTGCCTATGTTTGCAGAATGTTACTAAAAAAGGTTACTATCTGCCCACCAAAACACTGCCTTTCCTTTATTCATAAGGGTTTTACACATTCACTGCGTTTAAGTTGCACTTAAATTTACAGATTGAAGAGGATTTTATTTCGACTACGATTGAATTCGCTAAAATTCAATTATAGTTGATATATAATTGAGTACTTTGGGTGCATCAAAACAGCATTGCGCTATTTTCTTAACATATCGTTTGTAGGAACCGGCTACCACGGCTGGCAGAGCCAACGCAATGCCGGCAATACCGTTCAGGCGGTTTGCAATGCGGCGGTTACACGCATTCTAGGTCACCCCGTTGTTCTAACCGGCTGCGGCAGAACGGATGCAGGCGTTCATGCGCGAGAGTTTTACGCCCACTTTGATACAAACGCAAAAATTGATTTAAAAGAAAAAAGGAAATGGCTCTATACGTTCAATTCGGTGCTGCCGTTTACTATTGCGGTAAACGATATAGTTGCAGTTAAACAGGATGCCAATGCCCGCTACGATGCAACGGCGCGCACCTATTGCTATCTTATTACCAAAAAGAAAGACCCTTTTCTGCAAGGATTTGCCCATTTCGTCCCCATTCCGCTTGATGCAGCCAAAATGAACAGAGCCGCCGGAAAGCTGAAACTTTACAAGGAGTTCACAAGTTTTAAAAAGTCACGCACAGAGAATAAAACGGACATCTGTACTGTGAAACGCGCCGAGTGGACGGAAGAAGAAGGACACTTATTATTTACTATAACCGCCAACCGTTTTTTAAGAAACATGGTGCGTTCCATAACAGGTACTATGCTCATGGTTGGAAAAGAAAAATACACGATTGAGGAATTTTGTCGTATTATTGAAAGCAAAAATCGGTCGCAAGCCGGGGCATCTGTACCTGCATGCGGGCTGTACCTTACAAAAGTTGAATATCCTGAAGATATTTTTGAATGAACTTTTATAAAACCGCGATACGTCCCATACTCTTTCTCTTCCCGCCGGAGCTGTCCCATAAAATTGTGGTAACGCTTCTCAAATCGTTATGCAGAATACCGTTGGCGCCGTACCTGTTGCGGAAAATTTACCGGCTGGATGATGCAGGGCTGAAGAGAGAAATAGCCGGTTTGAAATTTCCGAACCCGGTGGGGCTGGCAGCTGGATTCGATAAGAATGCGCTTTTTTTTAATGAAATGGGATTCCTCGGATTTGGTTTTGTGGAGATAGGAACGGTTACGCCGCTTGCACAAGCGGGCAACGATAAACCGCGGCTCTTCCGCCTGCCCGCCGACGAGGCGCTTATCAACCGCATGGGATTCAATAACGACGGGGCTGAAGCTATTGCAGAGCGCCTGAAAGAACGGAAACCGGGGGTACTGATAGGAGGAAATATAGGCAAGAATAAAAATACGCCCAATGAACTGGCAGCCGCTGATTACGAAAAATGTTTCGACGCCTTATTTGATTATGTGGATTTCTTTGTGGTGAATGTAAGTTCGCCCAATACTCCGGGGTTGCGCAGCTTGCAGGAGAGAGAGCCGCTCAAAATTATACTCACAGGGTTGCGGAAAAAGAACGATGCCCGGCCGGCAAGAAAACCGATTTTCCTGAAAATAGCGCCGGAGCTGACCAACGTGCAGCTGGATGACGTAATTGAACTTGTAAAAGAGTGCAGGATAGACGCCGTAGTGGCGACCAACACCACCACATCAAGGGAAGGGCTCATATCAGAGAACCCTGCACGGACGGGTGCGGGCGGTTTGAGCGGAAAGCCGCTTTTCGAACGCTCCACAGAGGTAGTCCGTTACCTGCATGAAAAAGGGAAAGGTACGTTTCCCATCATCGCTTCAGGCGGGATACGCTCCGCCGCCGATGCAATGGAGAAACTGAACGCCGGCGCGGCGCTGGTTGAACTCTATACAGGGTTTATCTATGAGGGACCCGGATTAGCGCGAAAAATACTGAAAGGGATATTGAAGAAAAACGCAAGGGCATAAAGGATATGATAATTTTTCCAAACGCAAAGATAAATATCGGTTTACGTATTATTGAGAAGCGAACCGACGGCTATCACAACCTTGAAACCGTTTTTTATCCTGTCGGCTGGTGCGATGCTCTTGAAACCGTCGTAAAAAAAGGCAAAACAAGTTTGGGGTTGAGCGGTATTCCCGTTCCAGGCAGAAGAGGCGGCGACAACCTGTGTATAAAGTTATACGAAGTCCTTAAAAAGAAACATCATTTGCCGCCATTGGCTATATGGCTTCAAAAGGCGATACCTGTAGGCGCGGGCTTAGGCGGCGGTTCTTCCGATGCGGCGCATTTTATGAAATTGCTCAATACCATGTTCATGCTTAACCTGACGGTTGCCGAAATGAAAGAATATGTATCGCAGCTTGGCAGCGACTGCGCCTTTTTTATTGAGAATAAACCTGCTCTTGCCACAGGCAGGGGTGAGGTTACAGAACCAATAGACCTTGATTTAGGAGGTCTCCACATCGCCATTATTTATCCCGGAATAGTTATAAGCACCGCCGAGGCGTACAGGTTAATCACCCCTTGCGCCGAAGGCGAATCTTTAAAAAAGCTACTGCCCTCGACAGATTTACGGGAGTGGAAGAACTGCGTGGCGAATGATTTTGAAACGCCGGTAATAAAACTTTATCCTGCCATAGGAGCTATAAAACAGAAATTATATGATATGGGCGCTGTATATGCATCCATGACCGGCAGCGGGTCGGCTGTTTACGGTATTTTTGATAAAGAACCCGCTACAGAACAGGCGTTCAAGGCGTTCAAAACATGGAAAGGCAAGCTATCTTTTACAGCATGAAATTTTTCTATAATACAGGGGTGCGTCTATATTGGCTTGCAATTTATTTTGCAGGGTTTTTTAACGAAAAAGCCCGCAAATGGCGCAGCGGGCGTACTGATTTTTTTGCAAAACTGGAAAGGGCATTCGGCGATGTAAAACAGCCCGTGGCGTGGTTCCATTGCGCTTCGTTGGGGGAGTTTGAACAAGGCAGACCGGTTATAGAGGCATTCAGGCAAAAGCAGCCGGGTTACAGGATATTGCTTACCTTTTTTTCGCCGTCCGGTTACGAGGTCAGGAAAACTTACCCCGGAGCCGACTACGTGTTCTATCTGCCGCTTGACACCCCTGCCAATGCCCGCAGGTTTCTAAAAATAATCAAACCCGTACTTGCCGTTTTTGTCAAATATGAATTCTGGTACAACTACCTGCAATGGCTGAATAACGCCGGCGTACCGACTTACCTCATATCGGGGGTATTTCGCCCGGGTCACTATTTCTTTAAGTGGTATGGCAGATGGTTCAGGCAAAAGCTTCATTATTACAGGAAGATTTTTGTTCAGGATGCCCGCTCGGCGGAGTTGCTTAAAAATGCGGGAATAGATAATGCTGAATTGACAGGCGATACCAGGTTCGACAGGGTGACAGTCATTGCGGCGGAACAAAAAAGCGATTCAAAAACGGAGAAATTCAAAAACGGGATGAAGTTATGGATATGCGGAAGCACATGGGATGAGGATGAAAAAATAATTTCAGCCGCTTACCATAAGATTTGTCGCTCGGGGGAAAAAATCAAGCTCCTTATCGTACCCCATGAAATTGAAGAATCCCATATTTTGCGCCTTCAGATACTATTCCCTGAAGCGATAAGGTATTCAAATGCAGGCGATGCGGAGCTGCGCGGTTCGGGTGTGATGGTAGTAGATACGGTGGGGTTGCTCTCGTCGCTATACCGTTACGGCGATATTGCGTATATAGGCGGCGGCTTCGGCAGGGGCATTCATAACCTGCCGGAAGCGGCGGTGTATGGAATACCGGTAATTTTCGGAACAAACTACGGTAAAGTTGTTGAAGCCGGTGAGTTGATAAGAAGAGGCGGCGGTTTTTCGGTCGCAACAGAGGATGAATTGAATAAGTTGGTATTGCATTTTATCGGGGATGATGCATACAGGCGCAGTTGCGGGCAGGCGGCGAAAGATTATATCTTGAGCGGTGTGGGTGCAACTGGAAGAATTATCAGCGTGATAGCAGGGCATTAGTAGGGCGACTGTTTTAGTTATGCGCCGGGTTCCTTCGTTAGGCGTAGATTGGTGAGCAGTGGGAGTTGGGCGTATGGCTGCGCCTACGACCCATCATTATTAGTAGTTTGAAACTACAAAAAGAATTAATTAGCTTTGACCTTTAATAATTAAAAATGCCAACAGGTTACCAGATAAAAGACCAGTCAGCCTTGCACTATCTTACATTACAAGTTGTTCAGTGGGCAGATATTTTCACTCGCAAAACTTACAGGGATGTCATAATTGAAAGCCTAAAGTTTTGCAAAAATAATAAAGGGCTGGAGGTGTACGCCTATGTTATCATGTCAAATCATGTTCATTTGTTGGCTAAAAGCAATAAAGAAGATTTGAGCGGTGCAATAAGAGATTTTAAAAGACACACCAGTAAAAAAATCATAGAGGCAATCATTACAGGGCAAGAGAGCCGTAAAGAATGGCTGTTGACTATCTTTAAAGAGTCAGCAAGAAAGCATAGCAGGAACGAGGAGTATCAACTATGGACGCATGAAAACCATGCGGAACAAATATATTCTAATGATTTTATCGAACAGAAGATTGAATACATTCATAATAACCCGGTTAAAGCCGGGTTGGTGGAAAAACAGGAAGATTATTTATATAGCAGTGCAAGGTATTATTCCGGTATGGAAAGCCACTTCGAGACGGAATTAGCAATTATCAGATGGAAAACGGTAAAGTAACAAAACTAAAAAATGTAGCTGTAAGCTACGGTTCTGATTGGGCGAAGGCGCAGCCAGTCGCCCAACTCCACCGCTCACAAACTACGCTTAACGGGGTACTTTCTGTTTGATTCATGATTTGTATTTATTTACAATGGATAGTCCGATACTATCCATTGTTTTCTGCTTGTAGTTTTGTCAATAGATTTTCCAGGTTATTAAACCTTTCCTCCCAGATTGCACAGAAAGCTTCCAGCCACTGGTCTCTTTCATTTTTTCCAGAAGAGCCTTGGGGGTTTATATCCTTAGTTTCTTCCATGAGGTTAAGTGAATGATCAGTTATCTATTCAATTTGAATTGTGAAGGCTATGCATTTTTGACTTTAGAATACACTACCAGCTGACTACTTTTTGCAAATGGTCGAAGCTTCCAGGCAGTCATTGCAAATAGTATAGAGAGTAATGGTGGAACTGCACTCCCAATGTTACCTGTATAGATATAAGAAGTAGTGGCACCAACCATATCAATTATTAAACCGGCGTAAGCCCATTCCTGAAGACGGGGGAAGCGAGGGAAAAGAAGGGTAATGCCCCCAAGAACTTTCCACGCACCCAGAATGGTAAAAAAGAACAATGGGTATCCAAGTTCTTTAACAATTGCCTGGGTATTTGAGGCGTGGAAAAAATTAGACAAGCCACCTGATATTGCACCAAGAACAACAATTGACAAGCAAACCCAATAAGTAATTCTTTTCTGTTTAATGTGTTTGTCATCTATTATGCTTTCCGGACTTAGACTGGCCACTAGTTCATCTTTTGTCAAGCGGCGAGAAGCAGGACGCAAGGCCCATGACGCCACAGGAAAACTCACCCAGACAAGTACCTGTAGCGCTGTACTAGTTTCACCAACCAAAAGATGGGAAAAGGCAGCGCCCGTAAAAACAAAAACAACTCCGGCATACGCCCATTCTTTTAGTCTACGGAACCCCGGTGCCAAAACAGCAATGGCCGCCAACATTTTTGCAATACCGAAGATGAATGGAAAGTAGGCTGGATACCCCAAATGGGTCATCACATTTGATGCATAACCCTTGTTTAAGACATTGATATCCCATAGACCACCAAATACTAATTCCCATCCGATACCTACAGTGGTTATCCAATAGAATATATTTCTAATTTTTGTCTTCCTACTTGAATTGATTGGTTGTGTTTCCATGTTGGTTATATTATGTTGTTATAACACAATAATGCCTGAGCAATGGAAAATTGGACAGATTAAAAAAATTATTGTTCCAGCCTATTGATTTTCTTCAGTATGTGCTGTCTCTCCGTATCTGTTTTAGCCAACGTATGAGCTTTTTGCCAATAGTGTTTCGCTTTTTCATTATCAGTACCCGCATTTAATTCACCGAGCAATAAGAAGTAGAAATGGTTATTTTCTAAGTTTAATTTTTCTGCTTCAATTAAAGCTGCTTCTTGCCCATACACTTTATATAATGCATATATTCTGTTCAATGCAACACTTGGCGAATAATTGACCGAGAGAAGCTGGTTATACAGTCCCAAGATATCTTCCCATTTTTCATTTGTATCTTCTTTGGTGCAGTGCCAGTAAGCTATTTTCGCTTCCAGATGATATGAACTTAACTCATTACCCTGCATAGAGGCATCCAGAAAGCGTGTACCTTGGTTTATTAAGTTCAGATCCCATAACTTGTCATTTTGCCGTTCATACAGGACAACGACGTCGTTGTCGGTTTGCCTTGCATTAAAACGCGAAGCATGAAAGGACATTAACGCCATTAAGGCATTTGTCTTAGGGCAATTGGTTCTTTCATATTCAGTAAGCATAAACCCTAGACATATTGCCTCCAGGCACAAATCTTTTCGTAGAATCTGGTTTTGGGTTTGGGAATAATAACCTTCAGTGAAAAGCAAATAAATGATATGAAGAACATTATCAAGTCTGCTACTGATATCATTTTCACTAGGCATTTCCATTTTAATCTTCTCAGATCTCAATTTTTCCTTTGCCCGGAATAGCCTTTTGTTAATAGTCTCTTTATTCGATAAAAATGCTTCTGCAATTTCATCAATACCAAAACCGCAAAGTATACGTAAAGCCAGGCCAATCTGTGACTCACTTGCTATAGCCGGATTGCAAATAGCAAACATCATTTGAAGCTGACTCTCTTTAATATTTTCAGAAGAAAAGTTCAATTCGTCTGTTACTTCCATCTTATTTCTTATTGCTGGAATTACCTTTTCCTGTAGAATTTTATTTCGGCGGAAATGATAAAATGCTTTTTGTTTGGCTACAGTATAAAGCCACGCAGGAGGATTCGGTGGAATTCCTTTAAGCCCCCATGTTTCTGCGGCAAGAAGAAAAGTTTCACTCACAATATCCTCAGCAATCTCAATATAATGAAGGCCGAATTGCTTGCTTATTACAGCAACCATTTTAGAAAATTCCTGTTGGAATAATTGCTTTAATGATTCGTTTTTCCCTTCCATCATTAGAAATTGGCCTCACCCTGTGAAGAGTGAATCCATAGGTATCCTTATTGCTGCCAAATAGGACGTATCTCAACGCTGCCACCTCCTTCCAGGATGGGACAGCCATGCGCTAATGTAACTGCCTCATCAATATTCTCAGCCTTAACAACAATAAAACTAGCCAGCATTTCCTTAATTTCTGCAAAAGGGCCGTCTGTGACAACACCCCCGGATTTCAATACCTTACCTTCAAGTGAGAGACGCATACCTTGGTTTACTAATTTCCCTTGTGATGAAATACTTGATGACCAGTTTTGCCATTTTTTCTGCAATGCCTGCATTTCTTGAGGAGAAGATTTACTTAGCCCATCAAAATTGGGGTGACGGAATAATAACGCGAATTCTTTCATTGTACTCAATATTTAAGGTTAATATAGTACAATAATGCATGACACTCCCTGAATTGGACATTTGCAATAATAAAATGGGAGATGTTAAAGTATTTTGAATTTATGCCCGTCTTTTCATTTGGCTTGTATTGCAAATGTAGGATGATAGATGACACCATACGTAATATCATACAAGAAAGTGACTTAATAGAGCCTGATACAAACATTACCAGTTTGTATGAAGTATATGTAGTGTTTAGCATGATATTCAATACATTAAGCTGTTGAAAAAATATTAATAATTTTTATCGGCGCTCTCTATTAAGGAGGCGAACCCAGCTAAGCGGCATTTGTAATGCCGCTCAACTGCTGTCGTCAATTATGCGCCGGGTTCTCCACTTTAGGACAGTATTTGCTTTTCAGCTTGTAAACGAAAATATATCTTGCGCCTATTCGCCACTCGTAGCCCTGATAGAAAATGTTCTGGGGTTCGTCGTAAGGAATAGCGGTATGCGTATTATAGTAGGTGCCGTGGTATGAGGGCAGCACATCGTGGTTGAAAAAGAACTCGGTAAACGGGCGGATAACGGTATTGTTTTTGAATTCAAAACCCACTCCTGCCGCGGCTGTGAAGTAAATTTTCGGGAAGGCGCCTAATACCTGCGGATATATTTGCGGACTGTTAATAAGGAGGTACTCTATTCGGGGACCAATCAACAGATAGGGTGTAATGAACCACTGGTCGTTCGGAAACTGCATTTTAAGGTAGTTATTCAGCGTAAGGTAGGTTGTGCGGTTGGTATAATATTGGTAAATCAGTTCTTTGGAACCCATCTGGTTGTATTCTATTTCAACCCTCCACCTGAAGACCGGACTGTGGAAAAACTCAACGAGCCCTGCGCCGTTGAAGCCAAGAAGGAACTTCTCCTGCGTATTGAATTCGGAAGGATACCATTCCTGGGTGCCATAAGTTATACCTCCTGCAATTCCTACGGCATCCAGGATTTGGGCGCGCATAGCAATCGATGCGGTGTTCAGAATAAAAAAGAGAATGAGAAGTTTTCTATGTGCAATGTTCATCGGGAGTTGTTTTTAAACGCTTGATGCTTCTGCGTCTTGGGCTATCTTCTTTACCAGTCCCTGTAACACTTTTCCGGGTCCGGTTTCATAGAACAATGTGGCGCCGTCTGTACGCATATTTTGTATGGTCTGCGTCCATCGCACAGGGGCGGTAAGCTGGGCGACCAGGTTCTTTTTAATGGTATCGGGGTCAATTGAAGGTAAGGCATTTACGTTTTGGTAAACGGGGCATTGCGGTTGGTTAAATTTTACCGATGCTATGGCATTGGCGAGTTCTACCCGCGCCGGTTCCATCAGCGGGGAGTGAAAGGCGCCGCCTACAGGCAGGATGAGCGCTCGTTTGGCGCCTGCCGCTTTTAGCATTTCGCATGCTTTGGCTACGCCGGTGATTGAACCGGAAATGACCAATTGTCCGGGGCAGTTATAATTAGCCGGAACCACTGTATCGTCTGTAATGGAGGCGCATATCTGTTCAACCTTGGCATCGTCGAGTCCGAGTACGGCAGCCATAGTGGATGGGGCGGCTTCGCATGCCTTCTGCATTGCCAGGGCGCGTTTGGAGACAAGTTTCAGCCCGTCCTCAAAGCTTAACGCCCTGACGGCTGTAAGCGCCGAAAACTCGCCAAGTGAATGACCTGCCACCATATCGGGTGTGAACTTGTCGCCTAATGCAGCGGCAAGTATAACCGAATGAATGAATATAGCGGGCTGGGTTACTTTGGTCTGTTTCAGCTGTTCATCTGTGCCGCTGAACATTATATCGGTGATGGGGAAGCCGAGGATGGAATTGCTTTTTTCAAACAAATCTTTGGCTAAGGGTGAACTGTCGTACAGTTCTTTTCCCATGCCGGGGAACTGGGATCCTTGCCCGGGAAACAGGTATGCTTTTTTCATATCCGGTTAATGATTGGGTTTATAATGAATAGTTAATTTTTTTCTTCAAAGTTCAGAATAGTAACGCAAAGTTCGCAAAGTTTCTTTTGCGGTAACATTAGGGAGTCGGCTTGGTTATCGCTTAAACAAGCTTTCCACAAATTCATCTTTGTCAAAAAGACGCAGGTCGTCTGCCTTTTCTCCAACGCCTAAGTAGCGAACCGGTATGTTGAACTGGTCAGAAATGCCGATAACCACTCCGCCTTTGGCGGTTCCGTCTAGTTTGGTAAGGGCTATTGATGTAATGCCGGTTACTTTGGAGAATTCTCTGCACTGTTCAATGGCGTTTTGACCGGTAGAGGCGTCGAGCACGAGCAATACTTCGTGAGGAGCGGTAGGAATAACTTTTTGTATCACCCTTCTTATCTTGGCAAGTTCATTCATCAGTCCGGCTTTATTATGGAGCCGTCCGGCGGTGTCAATAATCGCCACATCGGCTTTTTGAGCTACGGCTGACTGCACCGTGTCGAATGCTACAGCCGAGGGGTCGGCGTTCATTCCCCGCGAAATGATGGGCACATCAATTCGCGCCGCCCATATTTTCAACTGTTCAACGGCAGCAGCGCGGAAAGTATCGCCTGCGCCAAGCACTACTTTCAGCCCGCCTGTTTTGAAGTGTTGTGCGAGCTTGCCGATGGTGGTGGTTTTTCCGGCGCCGTTTACCCCTACCACAAGTATTATATATGGCATGCCTTGAGGCATTTCGGGAGCGGCAGTATTTTTACCGGCTGACATCAGGGCGGCTATTTCCTCCTTCAAAATCGGGTAAATATCCGCCGTATCCAGCTTATTGTTTTTCTTAACCCGTTCCTGGAGGTTGTTTATTATTTTGGCAGCGGTGGCAGCGCCTACATCGGCGCCTATAAGGGTTTCTTCAATCTCATCGAGCGTTTCCGCATCGATTGCGGTTTTTCCGGTAATGGCGCGGGCTATCTTTGCAAAAAAACTCTCTTTGGTCTTACGCAATCCCAAATCCAGCCCTTCCCTGTTCTTTTTACCGGAAAAAAAACTCCCAAGGTTCATATATCAGGGTTAGCGGATAAGTGAAAGAATGCAGACAGGGCGGTTATAAATGGAACCGGCGCCTGCTTTGAGTACTATTTCTGTGTGAGAAAGTCCTTTACGTGTTCTTTATTCACAATTTCCTCCTTGAAGGCGTAGGAGCCGGTTTTAGGCGATTTGACCATTTTAATGACCTTTACGAATTCTTTGCCTTTGCCGGTTTTAAAGGTTGCTACAGTTTTCTTTGCCATGACTTGAATGAATTATAAGTTAGGGATTATGATTTATGAAACAGAAACTTAAGGCGAAGTTCATAAATCCATTCCACCGTTTTTTTTATTTTATTTCTTTATGCAAGGTCATTTTCTTCAGAACGGGGTTGTATTTTTTCAACTCCATGCGTTCGGGGGAGTTCTTTTTATTTTTTGTGGTAATATATCTCGATGTGCCGGGCAAGCCGCTGGCTTTATGTTCGGTACATTCGAGAATCACCTGTATCCTGTTTCCTCTTTTTCTTGCCATGATTGCGGTTCTTTATTTTAATGGTTTTTTTGAAATTATCGCCGACCGGTTAGTCAATATATCCTTTTTTTCTTGCTTCTTTAATACAGGCGTAAATGCCTCTGCGGTTAATAACTTTAAGCCCGTGTGCAGATACGCGAAGGGTTATCCACTTCTTTTCTTCGGGAATGAAGAAACGTTTGTCCTGCAGGTTCGGGTTGAACCGACGTTTTGTTTTAATGTTGGAGTGTGAAACCGTGTGCCCCACAACCGACTTTTTTCCTGTAATCTGGCATATCCTTGACATAGTATCCTGTTTTTAAGGGGTGCAAAGATAATGAAAAAATCATAACGGAATATTAAATATTGAAAATTTGACATAGGAAAGAGGAAATTCGCCTTGGGTGCGCTGCTATAGGTATAAATTATGGATAACTGTTAAAATAACAGGGAATGACGGAAGTAGGGGAGTTTTATATATAACAAACAGAAAAGCAGTAAATTATGGTTTAAATTTCAGTACTTTCCGGTAAAATAATGATTGAATCCTTGAATGGCTTAATTATACTTATATACTGCCCGTAAGCGATTTTGCAAATGTTTATTGTATTTTGCGTGAGGGATAGAAGCGGTTTTACGACCGTCTCCCGATAGCTATCGGGACGCCATCCGGCGGAGAGGACTTGCAGCGGATAGCCCGACCCCTTGCGAAGCTTGGGGGCACGCCCAAAAATGGAATTGAATGAAGAAGCATAGCAGTCATACCGATGCTTTTAACCCTATAGTTATATGGTTCAATAGTGGTCGGCATGGTTTGATTGCCGAAATAATATTTCCCGGACAGTAGTGTATAAATGTATCAGATACGCCAGAAAGATGGCAGCAATCGTAACTTAAAATGAAATTTATGCCCCTTTCGCTTCGTGAAAATTGTTAATAAAAAGGTTTGGTAATGAGTTAAAACATTCCTATATTTGTATCTTTAAAATAAAGTCATTACACCTAAAAACCTTTATACATGAAAAAACTTACTTGGTTGCTTGCTTTGATTTTAGGCGCAACTGAACTAAATGCAGGCGTAGTAAGCCCCGACTATGCTAAAAAGGCGGCTACCCATTTTTACAGCCAGACCTTTTCCGCTCCATCCGCTACACTTACCCTTGCCTATACGGAAAATGACCTGAACGGCGAACCTGTTTATTATATATTTAACGTAAACGGGAATAACGGGTTTGTTATCATTTCCGCCGACGATGCGGCAATGCCTATAATCGGTTACAATTACAGAGGCAGCTATAAAGCGCCGGAACCCGGCTCCAATACCAATTTTGTTTACTGGATGCAGGAACGCAAAAAGGAGATTATCGCCATACGCACCCAGAACCTGAAGGCGAACGAGGAGATAAAAAATCTCTGGACTTCTTATTACAATAATGTAGCGCCGAATAATACGCACAGGGTAACCCGTGTGACGAACGCTTTTCCGTCAAATACGTTTCATCTGGTTAATTCCATTTACAATCAGTCGCCGATATATAACGCCGATTGCCCGGGCGGTTCAGTAACTGGTTGCGTGGCAACCGCCATGTCGCAAATTATGTGGTACTGGCAATATCCCTCACACGGCTTACTTCACAGCGCCTACCTTTGCGTACCGCCGTTTTATGCCAATAATTATGGGTTATTGTCCGCCGATTACGACACCTCAAATTATAACTGGTCGCTTATGCCGCGCGAGGTTACCGGTTCCACGCCCAATAATGAGGATACGATGGTAGCCAAACTGTGTTACGATGCCGGTGTAAGCGTTGGAATGAATTATGCCCCGGGCGGCAGCGGATCCGAAGTGCTGCTGAATGATGCTATTGGAGCCGGCTGGCCCGATAGCGCGTGCGCCCAACGGTCATACATAAAATATTTCGGGTTCAATGCTTCCACCCTATCGGGGAAGTATGAGAGCAATTATACCCAGACCTCTTGGCAAAATATGCTTGAAGGTGAACTGAACAATAACCGTCCGGTGCAATATGTAGGAACCGACCCTAACAATGGAGGACATACATGGGTTTGCGACGGCTATAATTCAACACCCGATTTTCACATGAACTGGGGCTGGGATAGCGCTTACGACGGATGGTACAGCGTAACCCTGCTGAACCCGGGTCCTTTTAACTTCAGCAGCAATCATGAAGCTTTGATAGGCATTGAACCTCCGCCTGTAAAGGCATGGTTTACCGCTACGCCTCTTACCTCTTGCACCGCACCTCTTTCGGTTACCTTTACAGACAAGAGTATGATACCCTCGCTGGCAAACCCCATTACAAGCTGGAACTGGACCTTTACCGGCGGCGTTCCATCCACTTCCACACAACAGAATCCGGTAGTCAGCTATAATTCACCCGGCTCCTATAGCGTAAAATTGAGAGTTATAAACGGACTGGGGCGCGATTCCGTAACCTTTGCCAATTACATAGTAGTAGGCAACCCAAGTGCGCCGCCGCTTGTACAGGGTTTCGAGTCGGTGCCTTTTGCGCCAAGCGGATGGTACGTGGTTAATAACCCCCAGTTGTTAACATGGTGGGGTTGGGGTGCCCCGGGCGGTTTCGGCAACAGCGCCCACAGCATACATTACGACAACTGCGCCAACGGTATGCTTGGCGAATATGACCAGATTCACACGCCGATTTACAGTTTTACTGGCGTTACCAAACCAACCCTATATTTCGATGTGGCTTATGCGCCGTACAATGTAAACTCATCGCCGCCGGAAAGCGATACGCTTGTTGTGTATTACTCCACCAACTGCGGGGCGACATGGAACGAAGTGTACAAAAAGGGCGGGTTAACGCTTGCCACCACAGGCGGGCTGGATATAGCGAACGGACATGCCCATACAGATGCACAGGGCTGTTTTTACCCGCTGAATACGAACTGGCGCACCGATACCATACACATACCAGCCATAGCGGGTTCACCCGCAGTAATGTTTTCGTTCGAGAACAGGTCGGGCAACGGCAGCACCATGTATATTGACAACGTGAACATACCCGGACTGCCTCTTAGCGTTGATGAAATGAACAACGAAATGGCAGTAACCGTCTATCCTAATCCGAACAACGGTAACTTTCAGATTGCCTTTAACGGACAGCCCTCCGCCTGGTACGATATGTCGGTATATAATATGCTCGGACAGGAGGTGATGCATAGAATGTATGATAACGTTGCAGCAGGTTCGGTATATTCAGTGAATATGCCGGCGGTAGCCAAGGGCGTTTACTCTGTTGTGCTTAAAAATGACCAACGGCAAATAGTAAAACAGGTTACCATATTCTGATAGCAGCCGAAATATTTTAGAAATCCCAGCTGCAGGTTGGGATTTTTTATTGGTATCAATCGTTGGCTAAAATTATGCGCCTATCGCGATGAATGGATATTCACCGCAGAACGTATATGGAGGCGCTTTGTAAATTCTTGCCGGCAGTGTAGGTTAGAAACATTCTATGGTAAAGTTCATTCCAACCACATTCTTTATTTCTTCGCCCTTTTCTATCATCAGCTCGTCGTCTTTACGACAACGCCATTTGATTTCAACCTCTGTGCCGGTTGCGGTAAGGTGTTTAAGGGAGGAGATTAACCTGATAATTATTTTTGAAGTGGCGGTGTTGTAGTAAATCCATCGGAATTCAAGAATGGTTTTTGGCTTTGGCGTTTTTTTATATATCTCCATATAATCAAAAAGGGGCTTGTAAAAATCGTTTACATTTTCGGGGTACGATTTTCCCGATATTAAAAAGACGCCCGAATCGCCATCGATGTTGATTGATGGGCATTCGGCAGTCGCTTCAATGATTAGCGGTTCCATCGGTCAGAGGTAGATTTGAATTGAGAAAAACGGGTCATTGCCGGCTGAATTATCAAAACTGTAAGTAAACTGCATGGCGGAATTTCTGGCAATTTCGAGCAGTCCGAGACCGGAATTGCCCTCCGGCGTTATCTCGGCGGATGCAAGGCGCTGCTTATAAAGTTGTATAACGTCATCCGTCTTCATTTTTTTTAGCGATTCAAGGAATTTTAACAATTCTTCAGCGCGCTGTCGTTCTATAAAATTGCCGCCTACTATAACGAGTCCGCCCTCTCGAGACGATATTGAGAATATTCCCGCTCTTTCTCCGTTGGTTACTTTAGCGTGCTTGAGTATGTTTTGCACAACTTCTATGGTGGTGATAAGACCTTTTTTGTCTTTAGCCGCCACGCTATCGCCCGACAGGATGTTTGCATCCATCATTTGCAGCAGTGGTGATATGATTTCCCTGGTGAATTCCCCTTTAAACAGTACGAGTATGTTATTTTCAACAAGAGTTTGGTAGAAATTCAGCTCCCGGTGCATATTCTCGCTTAGCCGGGGAACGGAGATGCTTTCTCCCGGTTTTTTTAGCTCCAGTGCAAGGAAAAATTCGGCTACCGCACCATCTATATCCCTGAAATGATATTTGAGAGGCATGCTTGATTTTCTTGCCATTTCAATTAATCCCAGACCGGCGCCGCCTTTGGAGGAAAGACCTTCGGTTCCGGTCAATATTTCATGATAGAGATTCTTTAATCCGTCCGGATCGAGGGAATTGATGTGGTTTATTTTATCTTTCAGACCGTCAATATGTTCTTTCAAAATCAGATTGGAGGAGCAGAGCATTACTCCGTCATCGGACAAACTCAAGTGGAAAAAATCGCGGTGGTTAGCCGCCCGGGGCACTTTTTCTCTATGCCGGATAGTATTCTGAAAGCATTCGGCGATTAAGAAGCAGGTTCTGTTCGAAATTTTGCCCAACTGGCTCGAACTTTTTAAATAGGACTCGGTAAGAGCGGTAAATTTGTCGGTAATGCCGTCGCTTATCAAGCCCATATAAGAAAGGGAGATCTTCTCGTTCCCGAGGTTCTTAAAAAGTTCATTCATCTTCATACAGGTACGCAAAAAAATAGAGCGCCGGCGTATTCTTGGAAAGGTATTATTATGCGAATGTATAAAAATAACCATATCCCGCCCCAAAAAAGTATTTTGCAGAATAGCGGAGGCGGGTGCGATGGTAACTACCGGATACGCACTGCCATAACCAGCATATCGTCCTGTTGCGGAAGGTTACTCTTCCATTCGGTTATGGTTCTTTCAATTAGAGCCGAAGCGTTTGAGTTATCATCCTTGTAAGCTGATTGTAAAATTTCGGCTAGTCGGTTCTTTCCGAATTTTTCATCATCGGTATTTAGCTGGTCAACTATGCCGTCGGTGCACATGGCGAGCATCATCCCTTTTTTTAGTTCAAAGGATTCGGAGCCGAAGTAACGTTCGCGCTCCGGTTCGCCGGTAATGGATGCGCCGCCGACCGATTTCGGAGTGGCTTTAAGAACCTGATGCCGGTCGTCTATAAATATAGAAGCGTTGTTTTTGGCGCCGGAGAACATGGCGATATTCTTTCTGTGGTCGAGTACAATCAATGCAACATCCATGCCATCCTGCGAATATTCGTCGCCTTTTTCCTGTTGGAGCGTTCTGAAAACAAGATGGTGTATGAAAGACAGTATTTCGCCCGGATCGAGTAACTTTCGCTCAATTACCGCTTCATTCAGGAATGAGTTGGCGAGCATGCTCATACAGGCGCCCGGCACGCCATGCCCTGTACAGTCGGCTACGGCGAGGTATGAAATATTGTCATTGTCGTTATGGTGAAACCAGTAAAAGTCGCCGCTTACAATGTCTTTCGGCTGAAAATAAACGAAATGCGAGCTGAAATATTTACTCAATTCTTTGTCGGGCGGAAGAAGCGAATATTGTATTTTTTTGGCATAATTTATGCTGTCCATCAATTTCATGCGGTGGCGCTCCACTTCTTCCTTTTGCCGGGAGATGATGATGTTGTCTTTTCTTTTCCGGCTGTAGCTGCGGTAAATAAACAAGGCAAGAAAGAAAGTAAGGGCGAAACCTGCAATAAAGGCGTTACGGATTATCTTCTGTTTCTTTTTCTCCTGTTGCGCAAGCGTTTCTTTTCGGCTGATTTCGGCTTTTTCCGCCTCCTGTTTCTGCTTAAATTCCGCGCTCATTTCCTCCTGAACGATTTTCTTTTCGTTGGCTTCGGCGGTAATGCTGTCGCGGTAGATGATGTACTTTTTGAAATCTTCGGTCTCCGCTTTATAATTTCCTGCCGCACTATCGAGAGAGGCGAGACCGAGATAGGTATTTTTCAGCTGTTCTTTAAAGTTGTGACCGACTGATGCGGTTAATGCGGAATCGAAGTATGTTCTTGCAACAACGAAGTTTTTCATGCGGATATAAATGTTGCCAATATTTATAAAAATAGGGATTGACTCCACGAAGAACTGGTTTTGTTCCAGCGTTTGAAGCGCTTTCATATTCATCTGTAATGCGTTGTTAAAAAGGGTATCGTACCCTTTTTTGTCGGCTGATTTTTGCGCCCTGCAACCCTGTTCAAAATATATGTTTCCTATACTGCCATATACAATTCCAAGTCCGTAATATTTCATTTTGCCGTTGGCTTTGCCTGCTTTTATTTTATTGTATTCCGCAATAGCTTTGGAGTAATAATACATCGCTTTTGGAACATTGCCCCGCAAATGGTAAATATCGCCGATGTTGGCGTAATTTACACCTGTACCGAATTTATCCTTTATTTCAATGCAGATGGGCAACGATTCATTGAAATATTCCATTGCTTTGTCGTATTCGCCAATTTCAAAATATATCGCTCCTATGTTACCTACGGTCCGCGAAATTTCGTGTTTATCTCCAAGTTCTTTATCAATTGCAAGGGCTTGCATGTAATAATTGAGCGTCTGTTCATAATTTCCCATTCCGTCGTAGGTAATTCCTATGAAAGTATAAACCATCGCTACATTTTTTTTGTCGCCGCTTTGTTGATAAGGTTGCAGCGCTCTTATGTAATATTCCAGCGCTTTAGGGAAATCGCCTTTGCCCCGGTAATTTGAAGCGATAATATAATATGCTCTTGCTTTACCCTTTAAGTAATCTAGTTTATCAGCCCAGCCCTCGGCTCGTGTGGCAATCATAGCGGATGAGTCAAAACTATGGGCTGCGAGAAGTAAATTGGCTAACCGGTTCAGGGTATTTACTTTGCCTGTATCGTTTTTCATACTATTCAGCGCCGATTTGAGCGAATCGATGGAGCGGTATTGCGAATGAAGAATAGGGCATCGGAGTAATAATAGCGTTACAAACAGGGCTGTACAAATCATATTTCGTATTTTATACCGACCACAATTGAACCCGATAACTATCGGGTTGCTAAAATTCGCAAATTCAAAGCATCGGTATAACCGCCCGTACCGGTATTTTACCTTTGCAAAATCACTTAAGGGCAGTAAATATGCCGACCATGAATGAAGATGTGGAACATTCATGTCGGTATGACCGCGGATACAGGTATTCTGCGTTCGTAAAATCACTTACCTGCAGTATAAAATAGGCGCGCACGAATCATATTAGCCATTTGAGGGATGCGAAATTTACGCTATTAAAAATACAAGATATGAAATTTAAGTTTACCCTGACTGAATTCAAGAGCGGGAAATGGAACTTTAATGAAGGAAATGGCTCCGAGAAATGCTTTCATCGGGGCGGAATTGGTGGGTATTTTAGTGGTGTTTATATCCAGTGACACCAGGAATTTTCGATAACGGGTGAAGCAGATTTCGTTTCCTGTGGAGTCGTAAGCGATGGGATTGGTAACCGCGCCGGTCATTCCTTCGGCGCCGTAACCGAAATCGAGGCATAGCCATCCCGGCACTTTATTGCCTTTGGGCAGAAAGGAAGAAATGGCGAACGCCAGCCAGTACGTTTGTCCGTTATAGTCCTTTATGAATTCCTCCCAGAGGTTATCACCCAGTTCATTGGGGCGGTATTGTCTGTATTCAGTAGGATGAAATGAAATTTTCATCATCACCGGCTGTCCGTTTGAAAGTGCTTGTTCCGACAGGAAGAGACCTGCTCCGATGGTATTTGCTGTCATATCGCCGGGCGAAAAGCCCCATTCAGACGAAAAACCGTCTAATATTTCAATATTGGTCTGGTATGCGAGCCCTACGCCTGCGCCGTAATAATCAGATGCCTGCGCCCTGATTCCGCTCCAGCGGTAAAGAGCGGCAGTAAGCCGGCTGACGGTATATGCAGTAAGTATATGCCCTAATTTATCCATTTGCTGCCATTCGTCATCGTCGTTAAAAAAATGAAATGCCGAGCGGGGATAGTTTTTATACCAGAGCAGGTTAAGAGCTATCATGGATCCGGCATAAACAGCGCCCTGGGCGGCTACCAAAGGCACTAACCGGTTATTATCCTGCACGGGCGAAGGCGTGAAAAATCCGATATTGCCCTGACCTATACAGACAGAACAGACGGCGCATGAAAGGAAGCATGCGAGTAAGTTTTTTCGGATATTATTTGGAAGTTTCAAAATTTTTGTACTTTTGCATCAAATTTAACCAACTAAACAAATTTCAAAATGAAAAAACTAGCTATCGTTGCCGCTCTTCTGTTCGCTTTCGGAACAGTTTCTTTCGCTCAAGACAAAACCAAGAAAGCTGATAACAAGAAAGCTCCTAAGAAAACAGAAAAGAAAGCTGCCAAGAAAGCAGACAAGAAACCGGCTGCTGACAAAAAAGCTGCTAAATAATTTGTCAAAATTATTTTTAAAAGTCCCTCCGTATCCACGGGGGGATTTTTTTTGCTCCCTATTTCCATTTATCAAATATATAAGAATAACTGGTATAAATACCTGCTCCTCCGAACTGTCCGGGTAGGGCAAGTCCTTGCAGCCGGTTAATGATTATGCTTAATTTAGAGCGTGCGAATTGTTTTGTTAAATAGGCGGCGAAGTTGAGCCCGGCATAGCCGCCGTAACCTGCCTCAAGCGCGGTAGTCCAGGTATCGGAAAGCAAAAATTCTCCTTGTACGTAGCCATAGCTGTCGGAATTGGCGTTGAAAAGGTTACAGAATCCGAGTATGAGGTGAAATTTAGGACTTAAATCGGTAACTGACTTTATATTGAACATAGAAGGGATGGTTGAAAGGAATCCGCCTTTGGAATATGGTAGATATTTACTCTGTAAACTGTCTTTCGACAGGGTATGAAAACTTAGGTTCTGAAGCTGATTAAGATTATTGATGGTAACTCCGTTAAATGTATAGCTTGTGTCCTTCCGGTACTGAAGCGATTTGTTGTTCCACCAGATAAAACCGAGGTCGGAGACGCTTAGGGCTATGGTACCGGCTTTTTCGCCAATTTTGTAGGGCGCTCTTAGATAGAAATCGAGCGAACCGCCAATACCGTTAATGGCATTCTGGCTGCCGGCTGCTGTGTCGCTTTGCAATAACTGGGCGTTGGAATTAAATGTAATGCTTTCGCCTGTGGGCGCAGTATAGAGGGTGGCGGAGGGTAGGTTCATAGCCATAAACTGCTGACCGGCAAGAACGGATACCCCGAAGCCGAATTGAGCTCCTCTGCCAAAGTTAGTGCATACAAGCCCTGCCTCAAGCTGCTGGTAACTTATATTCTCGAAATGAAAGGGCGATAACTGCGCCGTTCTTCCGGCGTAACCTGCATTACCGTAAAAGGGAACCTCAAAATCATCGGGAGTGAAGGAGGCATTGAGGTAGCTTTTGTGGCGCAGGGAAATGAAGAAGTTGAATGCTTTTTTTGATTTGGAGGTGTCGTTGTACAATACCATGTATATGCCATAATTCAAGGCATAGCCCATAAGATTCTGCGGCTCAAGCAGCGAAGTTACTTGCTGTTTTTGCCCGCCGCTCAAGTAGTTTCCGGTTAACCAATTATAGGCGAAGGAATTAGTAATGGCGCTCGAGCTAAAATCGCCATCGGCGGAAATGCCGACCATATATTTTCCGGCGGAATGATTATTGAGAATATCCTCATTCCATTGGGCGCCGGCAATATTGTAAATGGTAAAGGTGATGAGGGAAAAACACAATTTACTGATAGTCATACTGCTCGCCGGATTATCGTTTTTTTTCAATCATGCGCCAGATAATTGAAATTTCCTACCGCTTTGAGCGATAAGGTATTATAGCTGTAAATCTTCCTGTATGTCAGCGGCGACAGCGCCCCCATATTGAACTGCGCCTTAACTAACAGGCGCCGGGCGTTGAAGAGAAGTTGCGTCTGGGGCTGGTTCAGTGAAATGGTTAAGACCGACGGGGAGGGGCTAATTACCACGCCTGCTCCGTTCATATTTCCCGCCGCTATCAACTGAACGGTAGTCATCAGCGAATCGGTTACATTCATGCTGCTGTTGAGCAGGTAAAACTGTAATACTGCACTGAACGGAAATCCATTACTGGCGTAAACGGTAATTGTCCCGCTTTTAATGTTTTGCGCTCCTGTATTGGCGGAAAGGTTGACAGGCAGGGTGTCTTCAAGAGTAAGATTGGAGGCGACAAGAGATAAGGGTATGGATATGTTGAGGTTTGAAAGAATGCCGTAGTCCTTAAATGCAAAATCGTGATAACCTGAAACGTTGCCAAGGGGGTCGGTGGTAACCTGTGCGCTGTAACCTGCCTGATTAGGGAGATTGTTTATCCACGCCAGTATATCGGAATTGACAGGCGTAAGCTGGAATGTTTGCACAGTTGGAATAACGGGATTTGCCGGATTATAGGTCTGCGTGGCTCTGCCTACCCTGACGGAGTTGCCTATAATGTTTCCCCCGGTAAGTTTTACGCGTCCGCCTGTGCGGGTGTTCACCGATGTAAGAGAATCTATGGTTACATCGGCGTCAATTCCGAGGAAGTTTTGCAAAGTGAGTGAAACATTCACGCTCTGGAGGTTAATGCTCCCTCCTGTAATTCTGTTAAATATGGCGAACGGCGATACAGCGGCGTAGTTTTTGGTAATGGTTCCGAAATAACCTTGCGCATAATAAGGCGCAATGCCTTCAAATGTGGCAGTGGCGGTAAAACCCTGCCCCGCGGTAATGGGTGTAGGGGTATCGGATGAATCGAGGTAGGCGGTTACGTTGGTATAGAGGTAGTTATACCCGTTGTGGAACTGACCTGTCAGGTCAAGGTCATAATTATTCATATAGTACGTTTCCGTAACAGTTCCCGGGTTTGCGCCGACCTCCGCCGGTACTTTCACCTTTACCTTGAAAGGCGCACCGCCAAGCGTGGCGGAGGGTATAGAATAGATGAAATCAGTTACGCCGGCGATGGTGCTGGTTACCTGCACCTTCAGGTTGCCGGAGTACACTATTGCTTTGGTGAGTTCTACCGCTCCCGCGCCATACTGGGTATATGCCCCCGTAGGAGAAACGAGTACCGTACCGCCATTGAACGTACCCGATGAAAAGATGGGGTAGTAATAATTGATGGTGGTATCGGGAATTTTGATAAGCGTATCGGTATTCAGGTTATAAAGCGAGCTGTTATATACGAGCGTTACCGAACTGTCGGGGTTGTTGTGCAGGAGCGAGTCGGCTACAAGATTACCCATATTCATGGTAGTATTTACAAGGGGAAGAAGCAACTGTGTGTTCCACGAGGCGGTCTTCCGGCAGCTCCCTGTAAGAAGCGCCGCGAGACAGAGAATGTAAACGTATGGTACAGCCGGCTTATTTGCCATTTTTTCTTAACGGTTTCAGCACAAACTTATAACTTTTAAGTGAAATATGTATAGTGACGGGCAATAACAGTAACTGAAAGGTCTGTTGTCCCTTCTAATCAGGAAAACGGCAATTTAGGGAAAACGAAGAAATTATGGAGGTATCGGCGGGTGGTTATTTGGTTTTTGCGTCCTGTTCTTTCGGAACGGGCGGCGGAGTTACTTTTTTAACTACGGGCTTGCCTATTGTTTTATCGTTCTTATATTTAGTAGTTGTCAATTGGGTAAAATCGTCATTGTATTCTTTCCACACGCCGGTTTTTTTCCCATCTGCGTATGAGCCGTCGCTTTGCACCCTTCCGTCATCGGCGTATTCTTTCCATTCGCCTGTTTTTGCGCCATTTTTGTATGCGCCTGTAACTTTCGCTTTTCCATCCTCATAAAATTCATAATACTCTCCATCGTACTCGTTATTCTTGAATTCGCCTTTGCTTAAAATATTGCCATTTTCATAATAACTCTCAAAGGGACCGCTTCTCATATCCATAACATAGAGATAACTTGTAGCCGGTTTGCCGCTCTGGTAGTACCACTTAGTTTCGCCGTTTCTCTTTCCGTTTTTAAAGATGCCCTCTTCTTCCTTGGTTCCGGTATTATAGTATAGTGTGCGCTTACCGTCGATAACGCCCATTTTGTAAGTGGCTTCGGAGGATGGCTTGCCTGCTGTACCGGGCAGGAATTCTATGGATAAGCCATTGAGAGTATCGTTTTTATAGGTCTTTTCACCCACATAGTAGCCATTAATATCAACCATAATGTCGATACCGTTCCTCAAATTATTTTTATAAATGGTGAGTTCGTCAAGTACGCCGTTGAAATGGTGGCTATACCATACGCCTTCCTTATTATTATTGATATAATTCCCCTCCCATTTGGTTGGTCCTATATTTTCAACCCAAAAGCCCTGTTTGCGTCCCTGGGCATCTTTCTGATTGGTATCGCCGGATACGGTAACTGCTCCGGCTGTGAGCGCAGTTAAGAATGAACAGATGACCGGCAGGAGAATAGCGTTTGTTTTCATACGCAATTATTAGTTTGGTTAAATTAGGGACAAAGATAAGGAGAAGTTGTACGCATTAGGTATTAAACGAGGTTTAAGTCGCATTTTTAAAGAACGGTTAATTGGTCGATGGCTCTTTGCCGCTTAGCACTATTACCAATTCTCCTTTAACCGAGGTAAGTGAAAAATGGTTTAGCAGTTCTTCAAGTGAGCCCCGTATGGTTTCCTCATAGATTTTGGTCAGCTCGCGCGATACGGCGGCTTTTCTGTCGGCGCCGAAATAGTCCTTGAATTGTTCCAGCGTTTTAACAAGCCGGAACGGTGATTCGTAGAACACCATAGTTCGGGTTTCGGAGCGGAGGGATTCCAGTTTTTTATTACGTCCTTTTTTATGGGGCAGGAAGCCCTCGAAGCAAAAGGTATTGAAGGGTATCCCTGAATCTACCAGTGCAGGAACAAATGCTGTGGCGCCCGGGATGCATTCTATGTCAATGTTTTTGGCAATGCACCGGCGTACAAGCATAAAGCCGGGGTCTGAAATACCGGGTGTGCCTGCATCAGTAACTATAGCAAGGGTTTCGCCGCCGGCAAGGCGTTCTGATATTCTTTCGGTAATGTTATGCTCATTGTGCTGATGATAGGCAAAAAGAGGTGTATGGATATCATATTTGTCGAGTAGCGCTCTCGTTTTACGGGTATCTTCCGCCAAAATGCCGTCCACCTCCTTAAGTATGCGAATGGCGCGAAGGGTAATATCTTCAAGGTTGCCTATGGGTGTGGGAACTATATACAGTTTGCTCATCGGGCAGGCGGATTATCTATTATTGTAGGCATAATAAGAGCGACTGGGGTATAGTAATCAATTATAAGTTCTTCTGCAAATATCGTCAGTAAAATGAACAAGCAGTTCAAATACTTCACTGAATTTGGTGAGCGGTAAGGTCTCTCTTCTGTCATATATATCGTGATATGCTCTAATGCCCCCCATGGTATAGATGAAAAAGTCGGGTACGCCTGCGGCATAAAAGAAATAATGGTCGCTGTTGGCTGTAGCGCCGCGCATTTTTACCTGTTTAAGAAGATGGAGCGAGTCGTTCAGACGGACAAGGTCGTTAAATGCCGCCTTATACACGGAGCCGTTCACCACGGTTATGCCATCGTCGCCTGTACCCATAATATCCATATTTATGAGGAATTTTATTTTAGATAAAGGAAATAGCGGGTGCTGAATATAGTAATGGGAACCTCGCATACCTACCTCTTCGGCGGCAAATGCCATAAAGGCGATGGAATAGTATGGTTGGTTTTCGGGCTTGGTGAAATAACGGGCAAGCGCCAGTAACATTGCCGTTCCGCTCGCATTGTCGTTAGCGCCGGGGAAATAAATGCCATCCATTCTGCCCAGGTGGTCATAATGAGCCGAGAAGACCAGAAAGGTATCGGGCTGCGTTTTTCCTTTTATATAACCAATTAGGTTCTGGTCTTTGTAATCTTTAATGAATTTGTTTTTAATATTCAGATATACCGTTGTCGCCTTATTGAAAATTGAATTGCGCAGGGCATAGAGCAAGGCGAAATTCATAACTGTATCGGATGTTTCTTCGGTAAGTTTATCGCAGAGCATAATTATGCCTTTTGCTTTGATCGGGTTAAACCGCAGCGTTTCAAATAACTCTTTTTCTTTTCCCGCTTTTGCACCGCTGTCATCAACCAGAATAAAACTGCGGCTGAAATCCTGTTTGAGGAATTGCCGCAGATGCGTTGTGTCCTGAAGAAGAGCGACATCAAACCTAAATATGGGAAATTTCCCTTTTATTGCAGGTGTGGAGGGTATTACAATATAATCTATGCCGTTTTTTGCTGGAATTAACCTGCTCCCGGGCAGTCCTTCTGTTATTTCTACATCCATCTGTTTCGGATAGGTGTTTACCGGTAATACAAAGGGCTGTCTGTAACCGCTCCCGAATGGAATCAGACCGAATTGCCTGAACCTGTCGCCGATATATTTGGCAGCTTTGGAGCAGCCGTTGTCGAGATAACCCCTGCCAGCCATATAAGGCGAGGCGAGTGTATCCACCACACGGCGGGCAAAATGGTTTTGTGCTGCCCCGCATAACGTAAACAGGAAAATAAGAGCGGTAAGACCTACCCTGAATGAAATGCGCATCATGCTGCAAAAGTGGCTATTTTTCATCAAAGAAAGTAAATTTGCACGATACACTCATTGAATAATTTCGTCTGTAATTTTAGTACTTTTCAGGTATTTTACTTTGCGCCACCGCTATAGCTAAGGCGTCAAATAGCATACGGGCTGTAAACTTTCCCAAAATCAGTTGCTAACAGTATATTATTCGCTGTAAAGGGCATTTTTTTTAAAAAAAACGGCAAACGCAGTTTTTATTCTATATTTGTGAGGTGTAAAAAACCGATATTATCACTATTCAGATTATGCTTGAAAACCTATTAAAAGGAAAAAGAGGTATCATAACCGGCGCCCTCAATAGCAGTTCCATCGCCTGGAAGGTAGCCGAAAAGGCGCATGCCGCCGGAGCAACATTCACATTGAGCAATGCACCGATAGCGCTGCGGATGGGCGAGATAAAATCGCTGGCGGAGCAAACCAATTCGGAGATAATACCTGCGGATGCTACGAACATGGATGAAATTGCTGCGCTATATCAAAAATCGATGGACTTTCTCGGCGGTAAGATTGACTTTGTGCTGCATTCAATAGGGATGTCCATGAATGTGCGTAAAAATATATCATACGATTCACTAAACTACGATTTTTGGGCTAAAACGCTCGATATATCGGCAATGTCGTTGCATAAAATGCTTGCAGTGGCTAAAAAGCTTGACGCCATAAGCGAATGGGGCAGTGTGGTAACGTTATCTTACATCGCGGCGCAGAGGTCGTACCCCTTTTATAACGATATGGCGGAAGCCAAAGCCATGCTCGAATCAATAGTGCGCAGTTTCGGCTACCATTTCGCCAGAGAGAAGAAGATACGCATTAACAGCATCTCGCAATCGCCGACTAAAACAACAGCAGGCAGCGGCATTAAAGGTTTCTCGGAGTTTTATGAATTTGCCGACGCCAATTCGCCGCTTGGTAACGCGAGCGCCGACTCATGCGCTGACTTTTGTCTTGCTCTCTTTTCCGACCTTACGCGAATGGTAACTATGCAGAATCTTTATCACGACGGCGGGTACTCAACAACCGGCGTGAGTTATGAAGTGATGCAGAAATTTTTAGGTCAATAAAATTTCTCAATACTATGGTTTCATTAAATGCCACTGATATTGCAATTTTCCGGTTTGAAAAACGCCGGGTAAGTTTAGCGGGAGTGCGCATGCGGCTGCCGATAAATATTAGTGTCGCTTATTTCCTTGCCACCCTTGCCATCGCTCTGCCTGCGCTTTCATTTGGTCAGAATAACGAACATAACGAAGGGCAAGTAGCGCCGGGTGCGCCAAGCGTTTATTATCCTTATCTGCTGGAGGGCGGGGTTGAGCTTACATATCCGGTTACACCCCTGTCATTCAGAAAGAATTTCAGCGGCGTATACGGAACTCACGCCTCGTTGTCGCAAAAGGTTTACAAAGGGTTGTATGCCGGTATAGAAATTCAGAACAGCATGGCGACTGAACAGCCATCGGTACCCTTTCCGGTTGCCACGGTTGCCACTAATATGTATGCGTACAACGGTGCATTAAAATTAACTTATTGTTCACCCGAAAACGGAGAATTCCTGTATTCTGCGTCAATTACAGGCGGACTTTCATGGATTAAGTTCAATAGTTTACCCTACGGCGCTCCTCCGTCTCCGCCGGGCGAATGGTATGGCAGGAATGTAGTTTTTTACACGGGGCGCGTTGCTGCTGGCTATAAAGTGAATGACCAATTATGTTTAAGCATCGATCTGGCTTATACTGCATATATATATAGCTTCGACCCGGCTCGAATAGGAGTTTTGCAGACATACACGCCTTCGCAGTCAGCCGGCGCTGTTACCTTCTTTCAGTGGGGATTCGGCGTACAGTACCTGTTCGGTAAAGCCAGATAAGGGGTTGTTTCCCTATAGAACAAGCCGTTGATTTATTTTTCGGATGGGGTATTAATATTTACGCTATATTTGTAAAAGCGTTCACGTGAAACAAAACGAAGATAAATTTGCCGGTGAGGGGTTAACTTATGATGATGTGCTCATCCTTCCGGCGTACTCCGAAGTATTACCCCGGGAGACAAACATAACCTCTTATTTTACCCGGAACATATCCATAAACACCCCTGTAATATCGGCAGCCATGGATACGGTTACCGAGTATAAAATGGCAATTGCATTGGCAGGTGAGGGCGGAATAGGGGTATTGCATAAGAACATGAGCATTAAGCAGCAGGCGGAACAGGTTCGGCGTGTAAAGCGATATGAAAGCGGCATGATTCAGGACCCTGTAACATTGCAGGAAACGGCTAAGGTGAGCGACGCTCTTAAGGTGATGGCTGAACACAAAATTGGCGGCATACCCGTGGTAACTGACAAGCGCGTACTTGTAGGCATAGTAACAAACCGCGACCTTCGCTTTGAAAAGAATATGAACCGCAAGATAAGCGAGGTAATGACCAAAGACAATATAGTAACTGCCCGGAAAGGCACCAACCTGCTCGAAGCTGAACGCATACTTGAAAAATATAAGATAGAAAAACTGCCGGTTGTTGACGATAAACAAATACTGGCAGGGCTTATCACCTATAAGGATATTCAAAAAGTGCGGCTGCACCCACACGCCTGTAAGGACGAATACGGGCGTCTGCGCGTAGCTGCCGCTATCGGCATTACTTCCGATATGTATGAGAGGGCGGATGCACTGGTGGCTGCGGGTGTGGATGCAATTGTGATAGATACCGCCCATGGACATTCGGGCAGGGTAATTGAGGAACTGAAGAATACCAAAAGGAAATTTCCGAAAGTGGAAGTGGTGGCAGGTAATATAGCAACCGCCGAAGCGGCAAAAGCGCTTGCCAAGGCAGGCGCCGACGGGGTTAAAGTAGGAATAGGTCCCGGGTCAATATGCACTACACGGGTAATAGCAGGTATCGGCGTTCCTCAACTTAGCGCTATTTATAATGTGGCAAATGCACTGAAAGGCGCAGGTATTCCGGTTATAGCAGATGGCGGTATAAGATATACCGGCGACATAGTGAAGGCGATAGCCGCCGGCGCCTGCAGTGTGATGGCCGGTTCGTTATTTGCAGGCGTGGAAGAATCGCCCGGCGAAACGGTAATATACGAAGGCAGAAGGTTTAAGACCTATCGCGGTATGGGCTCGCTGGAAGCCATGCAGCACGGTTCCAAGGACAGATATTTTCAGGATGCCGAAGACGATATAAAAAAATTAGTCCCTGAAGGAATTTCAGGCAGAGTGCCTTATAAAGGAACTCTCGCCGAGGTTATCTATCAGGTGGTAGGCGGCTTAAGGGCAGGCATGGGGTATTGTGGAGCAAAGAACATAATGGCATTGCAGCAGGCGCGCTTCATACGCATAACTAATGCCGCCATGGCGGAAAGTCATCCTCACGATATTTTCATAACAAGCGAGGCGCCCAATTACAGCAGATAAATTCTGATTAATCAGTGGTCGCGCTCTCCATTTACTTTTTCAAGCCATTCGCCCAAACCGGGGTATTGCGGATTGAACTGTTGCACTCTTAACCATGCGTTTCTGGCGGAATCCGGCTGACCCATATTAAAAAATGTGCCACCCAGATTGAACCATAGTCCGGCGTTAGACGGGTCACACCGTATTCCCTGCTCAATCTCATTGAGCGATTTTCCGTAATCGCCTTTTACGCCGTAACGGTTTCCGGTATAGAGGAAAATTTTACCGAGAGTGGAGTAATTGCTTTGTTTTTCAGCCCAGCCGGGGAATAATCTCACCGCTTTATCCCAATAAAATTTTGCAGAATCGGGTTGAATAAGTTTACAATATGCAACTCCGAGGTTCATATATCCTGTTACATCGATACTGTCTATAGATACAGCCCTGAAAATATAGTCAAGCGCTTTGCGGGCTATGGAATCCGAGAGGTCGGTATCGTTGATTAGATCGG
>JAKAOA010000116.1 GCA_021823405.1 Bacteroidota bacterium
TCTCTTTACACCTGTACGGGCAGTCATACCGATGCTTTGAACCCTATAGTTATCCGGTTCATCAGTGGTCGGCATAGTTTGATTTCCAAAATAATTTTTCCCGGACAATAGTCATTAGAAATCTGTTAATCCGATGATTTGAACTTGGTAAGCGATTTGTAAACAAACGACCATTGCCCTTGGTTATCCTCCATAAAATATGCCTTACCGTCTGAAATGCCCATTGGCCATTCCTGACAAAGGTCGTTGAAATCAGCCGTAACTGCCGGCTTTGCCGATACGGGCAAAGGAGCGGCGACAGCGGTTTTAAATGAATAGACGAGTAGTGATGCGCTGCAAAGCACCATGGTGATACTGACAGAGATGATTAGTATGCGTTTTGAGAGTAAATCGAGATTTTTCATACTTGATTGGTTTAAGGTTATTTGATAATAGGTGAGGCGGTAAAGATAGTATTCAGTTCGAATTGGTCAACGGGTTACGCCCTGATAACCGTTCGGGACTTTGGAGGGTATTCTTACCGATTTGCCTTTGGGCGCGCCCCAGTTGGCATATCCGGTAGCCATGCAACCGCAAAGCAGGGAGGATAAAGTCATTAACGCAAATATGTAAATCCTGGTTTTCACAGTTTGGGCGCCCTCAATAGGAGAAGACGAGGAGGTTACCTGATTACCTCCACTTTTTTGGTAATCGTTGAGCCATCCTGCGCTTCAAGCCGGAGTAAATAAATACCGTCTGCAAGGTTGTCTGCCGGTATTTCAATGTTCCTGCTTACTGGCGATAAGTTTTGCCATACCATTTCGCCGGTTATATTATAAAGTCCCATCTTATATACTTCATTGTTTGCGGGTAAAGTAACTGTAAACTGCGTACTGCACGGGTTGGGGTAAATGGTTGCATCGTACGAATTGCTGACTTCATCTATACCTGCTACGCCTGTATATCTTGCTATATTATTGGCGGGCTTTCCTCCAGCAGTATCAAATTCCCCGCCGGCATAGAGTGCGCCACCATAAACAATCATTGACATTATCCCAACTGTATCGTGATGTCCGAGTACACCGCCCCATATTTTATACCATTTCGTACCATCCCAGGCGGCAATATTGTTTTCAGGCAAACCTCCTGCGTCTTTAAAGGTGCCACCTACATATAAATAGTTATTATAAATAGCAAAGCATCCGGCGTCCAAACTTGGGAATTCATTTATTCCTGCGCCCAGCGGCGACCATGCAGAACCATTCCATTGAGCAATATTATTTGCAGGTAGATTACCTGCACTATCAAAAGAACCAATAATATTGAGATTACTATTGTATACTATCATTCCAGAAATAAAAGGATAATTACTGCCAGTAATACCTGTTCCTAAAGCTGACCATGTTGAACCATTCCACATTGCAATATTATTGACCGGGACGCCTCCAGCCTGCGAAAATTGTCCCGCTGCATAAAGATTACCACCCCAAACAACCAATGAAGATACAGTTCCATTTATTCCAGACCCTAAGGTTGACCATGACAAACCGTTCCATTGAGCGATGTTGTTCGCCCTGATTCCGCCTGCGCTGTCAAAAGAACCCGCTGCAATCAAATTGCCTCCATAATTAACCATAGCGAAAACTGCATCAGAATAATGCAATCTTATGCCCAAGCCAACAGAAGACCAAACAGAACCATTCCATTGAGCAATGCCTACAGCAGGATTTCCGCCAATGCTATCAAAATTTCCTCCTGCATATAAATTGCCACCATATACAATTAAAGAGTTCACTTCATACCAAATATTATCTACACCAGTGCCTAAAGTTGACCAGGAAGTACCATTCCATTGTGCAATATCATTAGCGGGCTTACCTCCGGCGCTGTCAAACCATCCGCCGACAATAAGATTACCGCTATAGATAGAAAAAGATGTTGTCTGCCAATTAGTTCCTTTTCCAAGTGTTGACCATTGGGCGTGGATAACTGCTGCCGATGCGCCAAAGATTACGATGATAGAAAGTAGTTTTTTCATAATAACTCCGGTTTAGATAGTTCCAATGACCAATATCTTAGAACAAATATATATAAAATATGGAGAATCGGCAAATAAAAAGCCCCGTTGATATAACGGGGCTTTTCAGAATGGTACAGGAGCAGTTTGTCAGTTTTTCCTGCCGCCAAAGATCCTTAACAATGCAAGGAAAAGGTTGATAAAGTCGAGGTAAAGGGTGAGTGCGCCGAGTACGGCTACCTTTCCTACGGAGGCGTCGCCGCTTTCAATGTTCACCTGGCTGCCTATGTGTTTGAGTTTCTGTACATCGTAAGCGGTAAGTCCTGTAAATACCGCTACACAGATAAAACTGATTACATAATCAAACGTGGGGCTGTGCATGAACATATTTACCAATGAGGCGATAATTACCCCTATCAGCAGCATCATCATCAGGGAGCCGAAACGGGTGAGGTCGGTGTTGGTGGTATATCCGAGCAGCGCCATAACGCCGAACAAGCCCGCCGTAATGAAGAATACGAGATATATAGAAGAAGCGGCGTAAGCCAGGAAGATAAAACTCAAACTCATGCCCATTAATGCAGAATAAACGAGGAAGGTTAGTATCATGGCAGGGTAGGAGAGGCGGTTTATTCCAAAACCCATCAAAAGAACAAGGGCGAACGGTGCGAACATGACCACATAGCCCAAACCGCTCATTCCGCCTGTCTGCGGATTATAAAGCATCCCGATTAAACTCGGCGTTGCGGCGAAATAATAGGCGAGAAGACCGGTAGTGGCGAGTCCTAAAAACATCCAGCTGAACACGCGCGACAAAAATGCCTTAGTCGTGGATGCGCTACCTGCATTCTGAACTTCAATGGGTTCCTGATACTGCTGATACTGGTTGAAATTGTGGGTTTCCATATTTATTAAAATTGATTGGTTGTTCTATTACAATGAGAGAGTGCAAAGATAGGTCTTTTATCGTTTTGGGTGTGTTAAAAAATGTTTTTTCAGAAAGCGCTTTTACGTTCCTGATAAAAGACGAAAGGACGGCGATAAAACTTTAAACTTTAACAATATTAAGATATTGCCGCTGTATAATGGCAATTATGCAGGCGTCTTGCGGCATATTAGGAAGCGTTGCCGGTATCATTTTTTATCCAACTTGCGTTGTTTCAAAAAAAAACCTTACTTTCGTTCACTCCTAAATAGTTAAAAAGAAGGACAGATTATGAAAAATAAACTACAAATGCTCTGTACTGCCGCAGTTCTGGCAAGTTTTATGTCCACTCTGAACGCACAGGTAGTAAGCTCTTCCGCGAGCGTTAACGCAGGCAATTCCGCATTGACGCCAAACCAGAATAACAGCGATGCCGGTAAAACGGCGTTGAACCTTCTTGCGCCGCCGTCGCACGGCGGTAAAAGGGGGAAGCAGCCGCTCGGCAATGCTTTTTCGGGCGATATATTCAACGTTAGCATCGGGTTCGTGAGCGGCATAGGCGATATTTACACCGCTTCCAGTTTGTCCTATGTAATGCCTGTTTCGGTTTCCAATTCCCCGTCTCCTGCCTTCGCTCTTGGATACGAACACGCATTGAGCCATGCCATTGGCGTCGGGCTTAATGTGGGATACCAGAGCGCTACCACTAACTTTTCAACCGTGGGGTGGTCTTACAGTCCTGCTACAGGCGCTATCTCCACTTACAAGAATTCATATACATACAGTTTATCAATGCCTACCTTTATGTTAAGGGGAGCATTCCACTTTACCGCAGGCACAAAAATAGACCCTTATGCGGGTATCAATATTGGTTACTGCCTTGTATCCACATCGCAGTCGTTCAAAACAAACGACCCTAATTTCAACACACCTACTGACTATAATGCATCGCTTCCTACTCCGGTTTCATTATCAGGAGTCGCTTATGGTGTGTTCATCGGCGGCAGGTACTTTTTTACCGACCAGTTCGGTGCATGGCTTGAGCTAAGTTACGCTAACGTAACATTGTCTTCCTTTCACCTGAATGTGAACGTGAATCCTACGCCATGGATAAAACTCGGTGTTTGCGTTAAGATATAATAACGAACACAAAGCGCTCGCCTCGTCCTTAGCGCAACCGTTTTTCAGGTACCTGATTTTTAGTAGCTGCACCCCGCCGGAAAACGCTAATTTTGTCTGAAAAGGGACTTTTGAAGATTCTGCTCATACAAACTGCCTTCACCGGCGATGTGATACTTGCTACGGCTGCGCTTGAAAAATTACACCGCTGTTACCCCGAAGCATCCATAGATATTTTACTCCGTAAAGGCAATGAAGGGCTTTTCGCCGGACATCCATTCTTGAATGAGGCAATAGTGTGGGATAAAAAGAGTCGCAAACTGCCCAACCTGCTGAAAATTGCAGGTAAGGCAAGGCGCAAAAGGTATGATATAGCCATAAATTTTCACCGTTTTGCAAGTTCGGGCATTGTAATGTACCTATCGGGCGCAAAACAGAGAGCAGGGTTTGATAAAAATCCGTTTTCATTTTGCTATACTCATACGGTGAAGCACATAATAGGAGACGGCAAACATGAAATAGACAGAAACAACGAACTGATTGCTCCTTTCTGTGCAACCGCTGTATTTAAAGAGAGAACTTTACCTCGTATCTATCCGCAGCCGGCAGATTTTGAACGCATAGCCAAGTTCTCAACAGCGCCCTATATCTGCATTGCGCCTGCCTCCGTATGGTTTACAAAGCAGTTTCCCACTCATAAGTGGATAGAATTTATCAAACTGCTCGGCGGCGTTTACAGCGTTAATCTGCTCGGTTCGGGCGCCGACCGCCAACTATGCAATTCTATTAAAAGCTCTGTCAATAACAACCGGAGCATCAATAACCTCGCAGGCGAATTATCGCTTCTGGAAAGCGCAGCATTGATGAAGAACGCCGTCATGAATTATGTGAACGACTCTGCGCCTATGCATCTTGCTTCGGCGGTTAATGCGCCAGTGGTTGCCATATTCTGCTCTACCGTTCCCGCATTCGGATTCGGTCCGCTGTCCGATAAATCTTTTATCGCTGAAACAAAGGAACGGCTTGATTGCCGTCCCTGCGGTCTGCACGGACGTAAAACCTGTCCGCGAGGGCATTTCAGATGCGCTGAAACCATCCGGATTGATGACTTGCTAAATACATTGCAACGCTGAAATTAACGGTTTCCTATCAGGAATACTGTTGGGCGGTTATTTCTGCTTATCTTTTTTGTTCTCCAATTGGCAATGCTGTCTGTATGTATCTGTTCGGCGTTTTGCGAAATATCAGATGCCAGAGAGAGCATGGTTTCGGGGCGGCACACTTCCAGTATTTCTTTTATCAGTGAGTCGTTTCGGTAAGGGGTTTCTATAAAAATGTGGGTTGTCTTTTCCTTTTTCGCGCTTGCCTCCATCTGTTTCAGTTTGTTCATTCTTTCTCCTTTTTCTTTTGGCAGATAGCCGTGAAAGGCGAATTCCTGTCCGTTTAATCCCGAAGCCATAAGAGCCATGAAAAGCGATGACGGACCTGCCAGAGGGATTACTCTGATGTTCCGGCGATGCGCCAGTTGCACAACCGTTGCGCCGGGATCGGCTATACCGGGGCAGCCAGCTTCGGATAGTAATCCTATGTTCTTGCCGTTCATGGCATTATCGAGATATGAGTTAATATCTTCCGCAGGGATGTGGGCGTTGAGCGGATGAAAAATGATTTCTTCTACAGGGGTTGTAATGCCGCATTTAAGGAGAAAACGCCTTGCGGTGCGAACATTTTCAACTATAAACTCGCTCAAGGAGCTGGCTACCTCAATATTGTAAGGCGGAATGGCTTGGGCGGCAGGAACATCCGCGCCGAGCATGGATGGTATCAGATATAGTAAACCTTTTTCAGCCATAAGTAATATTTATGCGGTAAGGCGATTAGAAGTTCATTGGCGCCTCACCCTTTATTGTGGTTCATTATTTGCTTTGCTATTGCGTTGCAACCTTTGTCGAGTATTTTATACACCTTCTCAAAACCCGCTTCATCGCCGTACCATGGGTCGGGCACCGATGCATTACTGCCCGGGTGAGCGGTTTCCAGAAAGAGATTTACTTTATTCATTCGGTCGGGGTTGTCCGCTATTAGCGAAATATCGGCGTAGTTGGCGCTGTCCATCACATATATCCTGTCGAAGGCATCAAAATCGCTCTCCCTGAACTGGCGGGCGCGGTATGAAGTAACATCAATACCGTGGGTGGCGGCATTCTTAATCGTTCTGTGGTCGGGCGGTTCGCCTGCATGTTGCGCCGATACGCCTGCCGAGTCCACCTCTATATCGCTTCTGCCGAGTTCTTGCAACTTTTTTATCATGATTGCCTTAGCCATTGGCGAGCGGCAGATATTGCCATGACAAACCATCAATATGCGCATTTGATTAAATTTACTAAGGAAGATGAAACAAAAAATAGTTGTTCGGACCGGTTCGGAGAAGGATTCTCAAAGAATTGGTCAGTAATTGGATAGCGTGATTTTTTTCTCCAGTTCCTGAATGTAGCTCTTGAATTTTTTATCGGTATCTATCAGGTTATTTACTGTTTTACAGGCATGCAGTACGGTAGCGTGGTCTTTGCCTCCGCAGTGGGAACCGATGCTGGCAAGAGACGATTTGGTAAATGATTTGGCGAAGAACATGGTGATCTGCCTTGCCTGTACCACTTCTCTTTTGCGGGTTTTGCTCTTTATCATGTCTATAGGCAGTTCAAAGTAGTCGCATACCACTTTTTGAATGTAATCTATGGATACCTCGCGGGCAGTGTTCTTCACGAACTTATCTATCATCTGTTTGGCAAGGTCGAGCGTAATTGCCTTTTTATTGAGCGATGATTGCGCAACGAGCGAGATGAGTGCGCCTTCCAGTTCGCGGATGTTGCTGTTTATGCTATATGCGAGGTATTCCACCACATCGTCTGATATTTCCAGCCCTTCGGTATATATCTTTCTTTTCAGTATGGCGATGCGCGTTTCAAGACCGGGCAATTGCAGGTCGGCGGCAAGACCCCACTTGAACCTCGAAAGGAGCCGTTGTTCTATACCTTCTATTTCTACCGGCGGTTTATCGCTCGTAAATACAAGTTGTTTGCCGTTCTGGTGCAGGTGATTGAAAATATGAAAGAAAATATCCTGCGTTTTTTCCTTCTTTGCCAGAAACTGAACATCATCCACTATAAGCGCATCTATCATCTGGTAGAAGTTGATGAAATCGTTAATGGTATTTGTTTTTGCAGCTTCGATAAACTGTGTGGAGAATTTTTCGGATGATACATATAGGACTGTTTTGTTCGGAAAATTATTTTTAATCTCCAACCCTATCGCATTAGCCAAATGCGTTTTTCCCAAACCCACCCCTCCGTAAACAAATAATGGGTTGAAGGAGGTGCCGCCGGGTTTTTGGGCGATGGCGAATCCTGCAGAACGCGCGAGCCGGTTGCAGTCGCCCTCGATAAAAATATCAAAAGTATAG
>JAKAOA010000117.1 GCA_021823405.1 Bacteroidota bacterium
AGCAGCAACAGCCGCAGCAGTTCAGACCCGAGCAACAACCGCAGCAGCAGCAACAGCCGCAGCAGTTCAGACCCGAGCAACAACCGCAGCAGCAACACCCGCAATACAGACCACAACAACAACAACAACCGCAGCAGCAACACCCGCAATACAGACCACAACAAGGGCGTCAGTTTAATAATCATGGGTATCCGGCAAAAAACAACGGACAACACCCCAAACAGAATAAAAAGCCGCAACCGAAAAGCAATGTCAAACCGGTACAGGGAGAACATCCGGTTAATAATGAAAATAATAGCGGCAGGTAAAAGTTGAACCATGAGCAACAGGAGAGATTTTTTAAAACAGACGGCATTCGCATCGGCATTTTTTCTGGGCGGAATATCAAATATAAAAGGCGAAGAAAAGATTGATGCCGAACCCGTTTCAGCCGGACGCGAAACGGGAAAAAGCAACCCTTCCGGTAAAGCGCCTATTGTAATATCCACCTGGAATTTCGGACTTGCCGCCAACGATGCCGCATGGAAGGTGCTTTCTTCCGGAGGCAACGCTCTGGATGCCGTAGAAAAAGGAGTACAGGTACCCGAAGCCGATCCGAAAGTTACCAGCGTAGGTTATGGCGGGCTGCCTGACCGCGACGGGCATGTAACCCTTGATGCCTCTATAATGGACCAGAACGGCAACTGCGGAGCAGTAGGATGCCTCGAACATATCATGCACCCTATTTCGGTAGCGCGTAAAGTGATGGAAAAAACACCTTATATCATGCTGGTAGGAGAGGGCGCTTTGGAATTTGCACTCGCTAACGGCTTTACCAAAACGGACTTGCTTACTCCCGAATCGAAGGCAGCATGGGAAAAGTGGAAAAAAGAGAATAACTATACGCCCCAAAAGCCCGATATGAATAACCACGACACCATAGGCATGGTAGCCATTGACAAGGCGGGAGACGTATCAGGCGCATGCACCACAAGCGGACTTGCATGGAAAATACACGGGCGCGTCGGCGATTCGCCCATCATAGGGGCGGGCGTATATGTAGATAATGAGGTGGGCGGCGCCTGCTCCACAGGTAAAGGGGAAGCCAATATGAAGATATGCGGTTCCATGCTTATCATTGAACTTATGCGGAATGGTAAAACGCCCCAGCAGGCATGCGAGGAAACTATTAAAAGAGTTGCCCGTAAACAGAGCGATTACAAGGACTTTCAGCTGGCTTACCTTGCCATGAATAAAAAAGGCGAGATTGGAGCTTACGCCCTGCAAAAGGGCTTCTCTTATGCGGTAGCCGCCGACGGAGTAAATAAATTATACGACTCCGATTATCTTTGTAAATGATATAGAAAGCGGGATGGGCGATTGAGAATTCTGCTAAAGGTTCAGCTTCGCTTGCTTTAACAACGATTGGAACTGCATAACATCTTCCCGGTTAAACTCCACATTGGTACGACTGTTATCCCTGTCAATCCTGATATATACGCTCCATCCTTTGTTCCAATAGCAGCCCGCCTCAAAGTTCGACCTGCTGGTGAATGAAAACTCACGTACGTCAGTCGGTTCAGGCGATTTAAAAACAGTGGAGGTCACAAAATCCATATAACTTATTAAGGAATCCGCGTCGCCTGCATCAAGCAAAACAGATACTGTAACGCTGTTGTCGGCAAAGGTATATTCCATCTCGAGGGCGTTCATTTTCTTATTGTGGGTTAAATCGGTAATTCCCTCCACCGATATATGAACCCCTTCCACTTTTCCGATAGAAGTATAGTCCTTTTGTATATAGGCATCCGGGGTTGTTTCAAGGGCTTTCGCCATGCTTTGCCTGCCTTGCGCACGAGCAGTTACGCCTGTTAAGCAAAGCAGGACTGCAATAGCAACCCGATAAAAGTACCTCTTGGCAATATGCTGGGATATGGTGTGTTGCATGAAATTGGGGATTTGCGATTACAATGATAAGAATTTTTTTCCAGATTAATTAATCGTGCTGCCCGGTAAAGAAAAGTGAATGAACTAAGTTAGAATTCTTTATGGCGTCGATTGCCATTTTTTTATTATCTTTGAATCAAATAACTCAACTGTAAACCAACACCGCTTGTAACTTACAACTTATACCAAATCCTATGGGCTTATTCGACAAAATTTCGCATGAACTGATAGACATCATCGAATGGACCGACGATTCGCCTGATACGCTTGTATGGCGTTTCCCTCGCTGGCAGAATGAGATAAAGATGGGCGCCAAGCTGGTCGTTCGGCAAAGCCAGGTTGCCGTATTCGTGAACGAGGGCAAAATAGCCGATGTTTATCCATCGGGGACGCATACCCTGCAAACGCAGAATATGCCTGTACTGTCAACCCTTAAGGGCTGGAAATACGGTTTTAACAGCCCGTTTAAAGCCGAAGTATATTTTGTAAACACACGCCAGTACACCGACCAGAAATGGGGAACGAAAAATCCGGTAATGCTTAACGATCCCAACTTCGGGATGATAAATCTCCGCGCTTTCGGCACTTTCGCCTTCCGCGTTACGGATGGCAAAAAGTTTATTGAGGAGGTGGTAGGCACCGACGGTACATTTACTACTGAAGGGATTACAGGTCAGCTAAAAAGCACAATGGTAAGCAAATTGAGCGACGCCATTGCGAAAAGCAATCTCGGAATAGAGAAATTCTCCGCCAACCTCGAAGAGTTTTCACAATTCGGCATGGAAAAGCTTAAACCCTCATTCGACGAATACGGGCTTGCGCTTACCAAGTTTATAGTGGAAAACGTATCGCTGCCCGAAGAACTGCAAAAAGAGATATACGAATATAGCCGCCTGAATAAGATTGACATGGCTAAACTGGCGCAGCTGAAAGCCGCCAAAGCCATTGAAGATGTTGCCAAAAATCCGGGCAACTCATTTTCCGGCGCCGGTATGGGTCTCGGGTTGGGGGTAGGCATGGGCAACATGATGGGGAACATGATGGGACAAGTTAATAACTCAATGCAACAGCAACAAAATAATGTAGCAGCTCCTCCACCGGTTCCGGGGGCAGTTCAGTTTCATCTTGTAGTGCAAGGCAAGGACTCGGGTGCGATGAACGAACAGCAGATTGCCCAGCTTATTCAGTCGGGCGTTGCCACACGCGAAACGCTTGCCTGGAAGCAGGGCATGAGCGGCTGGATAGCTATGAGTCAGATACCCGAACTGGCGGGTATGTTTGGCTCCGCACCGCCGCCAATACCGGTTTAAGAGCAATTGGTTTTTATAACAGCGTCAGTGTATTATAGGATTTCATTTCTGCTGTAGCAGCCATGTATTGCCATCCGGATCGGCAATGGAGGAAAATTTCCCCCAAGGGGTGGAATCAGTTTTGCCTGTTTCTATGCCCGCCTTCGTCAGCCGTTCCTTTTCTGCTTCCAAATCATCAGTTAGTATAACAGCCCCTTGCAGGCATCCGGCGGGCATTTTATCGAACCAATTTACCAGAGTAATATCAGCGCCTCCATTAGGAAAAGCCAGTTGAATCCAAGTTTGATTTTTGCCCATTTCTGTTTCGGTAACAAGTTTCAGCCCCATTTTAAGGTAAAACTCTTTCGCTTTTTGCTGATTGCTAACAGGTACAGAGATAATGGTTATTGACTTCATGACTTTTAATTTTTTAAATGTTTAGGATGGTTCGCCCTTCATTTTTTTACTCACTTTCCGGCAATGGTATAGCCAATGCCAATGGTGAGATTATTCAGCATAAATGCCTGCGTATAGGTTGATAATGCAGGCGCCGTAGGACTAAATGGAGAAGTAATAAAGCCGGAAGAAACCAACTGCATGGCGGGATGAGCCGTGAGATAATCATAGTTGACAAGCAGCGAGAAGCCGGAGTTTATCCTGTAGCGTGCATCCAGTCCGAAACCGAAGGCAAATGCCCAGGCGGCGCATCTGTTCAGGGTTACGTTAATGGTCTTACCCGAATCGCTCACGCTGTAAGAAGTTTGCGGCGCAACCCCTTTCAGAAACCCGAAAAGCACACGTGCATCAAAGGTAAGCCGTCCGACAGGGAATATTCTGCTTATGCCTGTCATAATTGAATAATAGGAATAGGATGGAACAGGAAAATTCATTGAGTATTGATATTGCGGATAAATATATTCTGAAGCATTGTGAAGGTACTGGGGGATGTTAATTCCATTCAACCCATAGTCGAATTTAAAAGTCCAGCAATAGCGTGAAATCAAACCCGGAAATTCGGCGCAAAGCGAAAAGTTCTGTCCGTTCGCGGCGGCTCCGAGGGCAGTATATCCGCTAAGCGGAATACCCATCCCGTAATTTAAGGCAATATACCCGAAACGTTCGCGCGGTTTGCGCTTCGAGGTGTCCGCAGGTAAAGCGGTATCAACTACCGATATAACTTCTTTATTGTTCGGCAGCTTGGTCGCCGCAGTACCATTTGCAACCGCTGCAGCTTTTACTCCGCTATCCTTTACTATCGCCGGTTTTGGTACACTGTCCTGCCGTTTAACAGCCGGTATGGTATCTCGTTTTGTTTCATTTACCTTTTTTAGCGCCCTAAGTGTAGAATCGTATTGCGCCTTGCTCATAACTGCCGGCAGATTGGTATCCTGGGCAGAAGATATAGCAGATTGAAAAAGAATAAAGGTGGAGCAGCATATATTGAGAAAAAGTAATCGCTTACCGGATATCATAGGAGACGGAACATAATTTTTATTTTAGAAGAACGGCTCTTTAAGCAGTTTATTTTACGGTTTATAAATTTTAAGCCGTTTATTTCTCGGTATTTTCCTGCTTTTTCGCTTTGGGTATGTCTCCATACTTTTTCTTATGGAACTTGGCAGTTTGCTTCTCCATCTCCTTTTTGCTCTTATCATGCACCTTTTTCTCCGCCTTGGCTGCTTTTTTATCTGTTTTTGTCGTCACTTTCTTTGTTTGCGCCGGCGCATCTTGCGCATGAACAGGGCATAAGGCGGTCAGCAACAAAAAAAGAAACAGAGTAATGGGCGGTATCAATGGTGCCAACCGCTGCGGCTCCAACAGGCGAGCTGAAACATATTTACGGGATGAGCCCTTTCTCTTCATTTATAAAATATTTCCATACAAAATTATGAAAAAAGAACCATCCCCTTACAGGAACGCAGCAAAACAATGTCAATAGTTTACCGGAACCGCATGATGGTGTTTTTCTTCGCTTCTTTCGCCGTTTTATTGTCAACAAGAAGCGCCTGGTATTTTTTATGGGCGAATTGATGCTGCTGGGTACGCATGGCTGCCTGGCTCTTTTCCTCATTGCTCTTGGCAGTACCCGAATATTGGTCGTTCCGTATCGTTACATCCTTCACCTGAAACCCGCATTGCGAAAACGCAGGCATCGAAAAAATAATAAAAGATATGGCTATTGTCGCTCTCTTAAGCATAGTATTCGCACTTTGGTTCATACAGGTTTAAACGATTGATTTGGCAAAATGTTGCACTTTTTTATATAATTTGTTTCTATATGACAGATTTTCACGTAAATATACTTTTATTGTTCAGCAAATAAATACTATATCAAGCGTTCAGGCGGCAAGGTAAAATACTTTTACCGTTCATCGTTCGTGCTTATACGGGAATAAGATTAGCGAAAGATTTCATGCGGGTTCAAAATATCGCCTTATGGCTCTTATTATCTTATTACCTACTAATGAACTCCGTCTTATCTTTGCCATTTAAATTTTACCCGATAAAAAATAACTTATAGAGCCGATTTTCCGCATACACAGGCAAAAACCCTTTGCGGAACAGATTTATGTTCGCCATTATTGACATAGAGACCTGCGGGGGCAAGTTCGATTACCGGCGCGGACGCATTATTGAAATATCGGTATTGCTGCACGACGGACTGACGGTAACTGATAAGTTCACCACGCTTATCAACCCGGAATGTCACATCTCACCGGCGTTCAGAAACATTACAGGCATTACCGACGAAATGGTGGCTGACGCCCCCCGTTTTTGCGAAGTGGCGAAAAAATTAGTTGAACTTACCGAAAATCGGATATTCGTAGGGCATAATGTGCAGTTCGATTATGGCTTTATAAGGGACGAATTCGCCCACCTTGGCTACCGCTACCGGCGCGATACGCTTTGCACGGTGCGTTTGAGCCGCAAGTTGATACCCAGCAAAATTTCCTATAGTTTGGGCAAACTGTGCGCATCGCTGAACATACCTGTAGAAGGACGACACCGCGCAGAAGGAGACGCCACGGCTACCGCAAAACTATTAGACCATCTGATATACCTGAAAAGCGTTAACCCGCAATACAAAAACATGGGGATAGAGGAAATAATGACGCGGCGCGTAGATAAGATAAAAGCATATATACTTAAAAAAATCCCCGAAGATTGCGGCGTATACTACTTCCTCGACCGCGACGGAAAGATACTTTATATAGGCAAAAGTTCCAATATGTACAACCGCGCAATAAGCCATTTCAATACCAAAGGGAGCAAACAAGGCAAGCTGCTGTTCGAGCTTACCGATGTTAATTTTATACCAACAGGCAGCGAACTTATAGCCCTGCTTACGGAATCGGCGGAAATAAAAAATCACAAGCCGCCCTACAATAAGGTGCGCAAATCGGATGCCTTTACCCACTCCATATATTGGCAGAAGGATGAACAGGGTATTGTGAATTTTAAAATAGCCCCTTATGGAGAACAAAAAGATGTTCTTCGCTCCTTTAATTCATTGTTCACCGCCCGGGAATGCCTCGACCGCTGGATTGACGAGCATACGCTCTGCATACGCTATTGCGGGCTTACGGACAGCGATGCGGTATGCTTTAACCATCATATAAAAAAATGCAATGGTATTTGCGCAGGAAAAGAAAACCCTGAAACCTACAATGCAAGAGCCAACGAAATAATAAAACAATTTGGCTATAAATACAAGAGTTTCTGCATATTAGACAAAGGACGCCGCCCGGAAGAACAATCAGTAATAGTTGTAGAAGACGGGCATTACAAAGGTTTCGGATACTTCGATGCCTCAACCCAGTTCGCCTCCCCTTCCGGACTAGCGGAAATAGCGGGCAGGAGCCGCTTCTACCCCGACAGCGATGACCTGTTAAGAAGCTGGATAAAAAGTAGAAAACCAAAAATTATAAAATTGACGGGCGAGCAGGTCTGATTGCGCGAGACGAACCCTCTTTTTTACGATATTTGCCTGGCAAAACTCAAATAATTTCAACCTAATACCCCTTTGCATCCATGTCAGAAGACAGACAGATAATTTTCTCGATGGTGAATGTGAGCAGGCAGTTGCCCACAGGTAAACAGATACTCAAGAACATTTACCTCTCGTTTTTCTATGGAG
>JAKAOA010000118.1 GCA_021823405.1 Bacteroidota bacterium
CCTAACGCTACAACCACTTATAGCGTTATAATCACCAACAGATGCGTAACCGACACACTCACAAAAGCCGTTACCGTAATCCCATATCCGGTCCCGGTAATTTCACCCGACACAACGATTTGTAACGGCGGTACTGCCATACTCTCGGCTTCAGGAGGCGACACATATACTTGGAATAATGGAGCCACCACAAGTAGTATTACAGTTAATCCTTTAGACACTACAACCTATACTGTAACAGTATCCAACGGAAAGTGCGCCCACGATACAACCATATCCGTAGCAGTCGCCAATAAGACGAAAGGCAGCATTACCCCTGCTCAAAAAATATGCTTAGGCGCGGTAATAACCCTGTCGGCAAGCGGCGGCGGAAAATATAAATGGAGTACTGGAGCAACCACAAACAGTATAAACATAATTCCTTCAGGCGATACCAACATCAGTGTAATAGTTTCAACCGGGTGCCCTGATACGCTTACCACTTCGGTGACTGTAGCTACTCCACTACTTAACGCCTTGGGCGATACAACTATTGTAAAAGGAGATACCGCCTATCTGGGGGCAAACGGCGTTGGCGATACCATTTTTGTCTGGTCGCCAACACAAGGATTAAGTTGCGCTGTATGCCCTAATCCCATTGCCACGCCTACCATTACTACCGTTTATACAGTTACAGCAAAGGATAGTTTGGGATGCACCTTATCACGAACAGTTACTGTAACGGTAAACACCCCTTGTAACGACCTCTTTGTGCCTAATGTCTTCACACCTAATAATGACGGTATAAACGACGATTTCGTAGTATCAGTAGATACGCTTTACCCTACAAAAGAGCCCGGTACATGGGCTGATTTTACTTTCTATTCCATCGCCATTTTCGACCGGTGGGGTAAAATTGTATTTAGCTCCACCAACCCGACTCAATATTGGAACGGCAGAACATTAAACACTCAAGACCTTGTACCGGACGGAGTTTATTATTATATAATCAAGGCGACATGCGGCGCTTCGCCTTACGAACGCCGCGGATTTGTAGAAGTGCTTGGTGAAAAGTGAGGCGCCTTGCCGCAATTTAAAATACTGCCCGAAAGTGATTTTACCACCGCCTTACACCATTACCGCTTTAAGGTTATTATTTTCGCTTTAGCGCCAATCTGATGAGAAGGAAAACCGCCATAACGCAAGAAAGCGCTTCGGCAAACCTTCCTATGTAATCGCCATGTTCGGCGTAAAAGGTTAAAGCGTTGTTACTGTTCAGGTTATTTTTAATAACAGCCGGAACCCACCACTTTGTTATTTGAAGAATATCGCCCCGCTCATTGATAAATGCCGAAATACCGGTATTGGCGGAACGCGCAATGCTTCTTCTTGTTTCCATGGCGCGTAATCTGGCGTAACAAAGATGCTGACGGTACCCGGGAGTATCATACCACCAACCGTCGTTAGTGATAATGAAGATAAGTTGTGCTCCCTTCCGGACAAATTCTCCGATATATTCGCCATATATAGATTCATAACAAATTGCCACACCTGCCTTGATATGACGGCCGGGTGATAAAAACACGGTCGGCTCTTTCTGCGTGCCAAGCGTTCCCGATGTGCCTCCGAGGTCGAAAGCAAGCTTAGCAATCGGCTCCAGCAATTTTTTAAACGGCATGGTTTCGACACCCGGTACAAGTTTGGATTTATGATAGACCTGTACCGGCATCCCATAATCAATTTCAAGCGCGGTATTATAATCATCGTAATATTCAGCCGAGTTTTCAATTTTATGGGCGCTTTCGGGAATAACCGCTCCGGCAGGATAGACCTTATAGGTTTCGCTGCCTGTTATGATACTTGTAGCGGGATATGGCAGCAAAAACTTTTTAAGCGTTTGAATGCTATAACTATCGTCCATCCGGTTTTCATCAATATTTTCAGTCAGGGCTGTCTCGGGAAATATCAGATAATCGGTAGAAGAATCTACACAACAACTTGCCTGCTTCAGCATTTTTGCAAGCTGGTCTTTATAGTCACCGCTGAACTTTTCGCTGTAAGGGTCAACATTCGGCTGGACGACAACAATATGAACAGGAGCTCTTTTTTCGGTGTATGAGAAGTAAATAGCTAAAGAGATAATAAGAGGTATAAAGATTACGAGCGCAGTTGTAATACCGATTTGTTTCACCCATCTTACAGGGATTTTAAGAGGCGTCAGAAAAATGTATTTTACCAGATATAATAAAAGAATATTTGATAGCAGAATCCAGAAAGTACCGCCTAAAACGCCCGTATATTCGTACCACTGTACGCATGAAGCATAGTTGGCGAATCCGTTGCCAAGCGTGAGCCAGGGCCAACTTAATTGCCAGTTTAAATGCAGGTATTCAAAGGTTATCCAAAAGAAAATAAGAGACAGATAGCCGGCTTTGGAAGATGTTTTCAGGCGCATGAAATGAAATAAAACCAGCACCATCGCCATAAAAAACGAATTACAGAGAATAGCCGCCGCCCCGCCTACAATAGTGGCGTTGCAAACCCACCATGTTGTTAAAATATTCCACGTAAGCATGGAAAGGTAAGCATATCTGAAAAAATAAAGAGCATTGTAATTAGCCCTCTCACGGTATAGCTGCTCTTCTACTATCAGCAGGGGAACAAACCCGAGGAGCAGCGCAAACGGGAATCCACGCGCAGGCCACCCGATGGATAATAATACGGCAGTTAGTAATGCTAAAAAGTAAAGTTGCTTTTTCCCGAATACCTTCACGACTGCAAAGTAACGGAATATTATGGGCTAAAATTTAGCTATTGAAATTTTCCCTGCCGGCGTTTCTGCTTTTAATAATTTTCCTATCTTTACAAATCTAATTCATGAATTAATACAGGTAAGTATGGCAAAAAACATCCAGGAAGATGCCTTTTTGGTAAACCAGATAAAAGCCGGTACCCATATTGAAGGCGAGGTTACGAGCAACGGAGATATGCGTATTGACGGTACGCTGAAGGGAATCATTAAAACCCAGGGAAAGTTGGTAATTGGTCCCACTGGGCAGATTAATGGTGAAATTTCATGTCAGAATGCGGAAATTCATGGCATTATAAATGGCAAAATAACAGTAACCGAACTTCTATGCCTTAAAGCCACATCAAAAATTTTAGGCGATATAGTTATCGGTAAATTATCCATTGAACCCGGTGCGCAGTTCAGCGGCTCCTGCATTATGGGCAACGCCGTAAAGGGATTATATAATGGCAACGGAGTGGAAAAAACGCAACAGACCGAAAAAGAGTTAATCAATTCCTGAAAATGGAGTGTGGCTGCACCGGAGGATTCCTTTACAAAACGAAAAAAGTCGCTTAACGCATTCGCCCGCTATTCGGGCATGGCGTTTCAGATTGCCGCTGCCATTATAATCGGTATAGTTGCGGGCAGGTGGGCGGACAAAATCTTTCCTTTTAAATTCCCTCTTTTTACCACTATATTTGCCATCTTAGGCGTATTTGCTGGGGTGTTTATAACCATACGTGATATTCTTAAAGAAAAATAATTTTTCCGATTTATTTGAAATATGTCGGATGTTAAAATAAATACATCAGTAAAATTTACCTTCTAATTGTTTTATTAAAGCCAAAAATAAACAGATGAACCGACCGGAATCAAGAAAATTCTTACTGACCCTTCTCCTACTATCCATCGTATTATACGCTCTATTATATACTTTTTTCACCTACATAAAACCATCACCTATTCCCCTGGCATACATGATTCTATTACTTTTCACCGTTACTTGCGTAACCTATCTCATCCTGGTTCAGACAAAGGAAAAAAACCCGCGTCTATTTGTTTACTCCTACATGATTCTTAGTTTTAGCCGGCTGATATTATTCGGTTCGTTTATTTTTATTTATGCATTATCACACAGGCAAGAAGCACAACTCTTTGCTATTACATTTTTTATACTTTACCTATCCTACACCATCTATGAAATTAAAGGACTGAAGGATTATTTTAAAAAAGGGTAACAGTCATTTCTTCCCTGTAATTCAACGATTTAGTACACTGCCATGGCGCCTTATGTTTTATGGGATAAAATACTTATTTTTAAAACAAAATTGTTTCGAGTTTAAAAAAATATTAAAACACACTTTTTTTGAAATTTAAATATCATATCTTTGCGGCGTTTTAGAAAAGTAAACCATAACAATACGCTGAATGACTTATAAAATAAGGGGTTTAAGTATATATTCACTGGCAAAAACGTTCCTTTTACTCTTTGCTTTATTTCCTATCATAGCTTTTGCTGAAGGTGGAGAAAAGAAGTTTGATGCGGGAAAAATGATAGTGGAACACGTAAGCGATGCCCACAGTTGGCACATTGCAGGAAATTATACCATACATCTTCCGGTAATAATCTACTCAACCGATAAGGGTTTCTTCTTATTTTCATCTGCCAGATTTGAAGACGGGGTAATATATAACGGATTTAAATTAAACGGCCAAAAAATAATAGCCGTTCATCCGGACGGCTCTGTGAATAATGAGGAGACCGCTAAAATCTGGGATATTTCGCTCACCAAAAACGCCATCAGCATTCTTCTGGCGGGAATCCTGATGGCTCTGGTATTTACCGCCGCCGCGAAAGGGTATGCAAAACGCCCCAATCAAGCGCCGAAAGGCATTCAATCTGCCATAGAGCCGGTTATATTATTTATCCGCGACGATGTTGCTATACCTTCCATCGGAAAGAAAAAATATGAAAAGTATATGCCCTATCTGCTCACTTTGTTCTTCTTTATCATATTCCTTAATTTACTGGGATTAATCCCGATATTTCCGGGCGGGGCTAATGTTACCGGAAATATAGGAGTAACCACTACCCTCGCCTGTTTTACCTTTATTATCACTATGTTCAGTTCAAATAAATCATATTGGGCGCATACTCTTTGGATGCCCGGTATACACCCAGTTATTAAGCTTTTAATTCTTACGCCGATAGAAATTCTCGGTATAATACTCAAACCTTTTACGCTCCTCATACGGATCTTCGCCAACATACTTGCAGGTCATATTGTAGCGCTTTCATTCTTCAGCTTAATTTTTATTTTCGGTACTCTATGGGGTAAAGCGGTGGGATACTCCGTATCTGTTTTTTCAGTTGCCTTCGCAGGCGGTATGCTGCTGCTCGATATTCTGGTCGCCCTTATTCAGGCATACGTATTTACACTTTTATCGGCGCTCTATTTTGGAACGGTAACTGCTGAAGAAGAACATCATTAAAATCACGATAAACAAATACCATAGACGGCATGTCCTTTAACCTTTGAATGACAATCTTCAATTCTTAATTATGGAATCTTTAACCTTAAATAAATCTCAACTATGTTAGCATCTGTATTAATGGACATTGGTATCGGCTACGGTTTAGGCGCAGTAGGCGCCGGAGTAGCTGCGCTTGGCGCGGGTATCGGAATCGGGAATATAGGCAAAGGCGGTCTTGAATCTATGGCGCGCCAGCCCGAAATTATGTCGGACCTCCGCACAAACATGATTCTTGCCATCGCTTTCGTGGAAGGAACTTCCTTCTTCGGAATGGTAATAGGATTACTTGTGCTTCTCATCAAGTAAACACCCGTTATTTCTTGTCCTCTAATCCTGCGGGAACTAACGCTTGGTTATCCCGCAGGATTTTAATAATATCAAAGTACGATTAGAAAGATTTATCAGATTTTAAATAAACCCATAAACTAAAGCAATATGGACCTTATATTACCCTCTTTCGGACTTATCTTCTGGATGACTCTGGCTTTCGCTATTGTTTTTCTGCTGCTCCGTAAAATGGCATGGAAACCAATATTGAAATCGCTTACCGACAGGGAAAATTATATAAAAGACGCCCTTAATTCTGCCGAGAAAGCTAAAGAAGAAATGGAGAAATTGCAGGCAGGTAACGAAAAAATACTTTTGGAAGCCCGCAATGAAAGGGACAACCTGCTTAAAGAGGCAAGAGAAACGAAAGACAGCATTATAGCCGAAGCCAAAGTCAAAGCCCAGAAAGAAGCGGCAAAAATAATAGAGAGCGCCCGTGAAACCTTGCAAAGCGAAAAAACAGCGGCTCTTAATGATTTAAAAAATCAGGTGGCTATGCTCTCCATTGAAATAGCGGAGAAAATAATTAAAGCCGAACTTTCAACCGATGAAAAGCAAAAGACACTTGTGAAAAACTTATTGGCGGAAGTGAATTTGAATTGAAAAATATGGTCCTTCAATCTTCAAGAATAGTCGTAAACAGGAATTAAAAATATGTCGCAGGTAGCTTCACGATACGCCAAATCACTAATCGATACAGCAGTCGAAAAAGGACAGCTGGAACAGGTGAATCTGGATATGAAAATGGTGCTTGTTGCCTGTAAAAAACTGAAAGATTTTACGTTACTCCTTAAAAGCCCGCTCATAAAAACCGATAAGAAAATTAAAATCTTCAGGGAAGTTTTTAAAGAACAGATAAATCACATAACAGAGGAATTCATTGTATTAGTAACAAAAAACAGACGTGAATCCATCCTTGAAGATATTGCTACTGAATTCCTCACTCAATACAAGGTGAAAATGAATATAGTAACCGCAACGGTTACATCGGCAGTTAAACTCGATACCCAAATACTGCAGCAAATAAAAGAGATTCTGAAAAAAGCGTACAAGGCGGAAATAGAATTAGTGGAAAAAACTGACCAGCGCCTGATAGGCGGCTTCATTTTGAGAATTGGAAACAAAGAAGCCGATTTGAGCGTTTTACGTCAACTTAATCAACTAAAAAAAAATTTTAACCAATCTTATCTGTTAAATTAAAAATCTATGGCGGAGATAAATGCGGCAGAGGTATCTGCAATACTGAAAGAACAACTTTCAAATTTTAAATCGGAAACTCAATTAGAAGAGATAGGCACTGTATTGCAAATAGGCGATGGGATAGCCCGCGTTTACGGGTTAACAGCCGTGCAATCAGGCGAACTTGTGGAGTTCGAGAACGGCTTAACGGGCATAGCCCTTAACCTTGAAGAGGATAACGTAGGATTGGTTTTGTTAGGACCCACCGAAAATATAACAGAAGGTGCAACTGTAAGACGTACCGGCAAAATCGCCTCAATTAAAACGGGCGAAGGATTATTGGGCAGAGTAGTCGATGCTCTGGGCAACCCGATAGACGGCAAAGGAGCCATACAAGGACAAACTTATGAGATGCCCATGGAAAGAAAAGCGCCCGG
>JAKAOA010000119.1 GCA_021823405.1 Bacteroidota bacterium
CAAAAGAGTTAAAAAAATTATAGCATATAATCTGAACATGGAAGAAAAAAATTCAACTTAAAAGTAGCCATCTATCCCGCATAGGTTCTATATCTGTTATATAGGCGATTGAAGTTAAACGCTATAAATTAAACTGTTATTAACTTTTTTCGTTCCGCCTTGCTTTTAGCAATTGATGATGCTTTCAATTCGGTTCCGAGAAGAGTTGCCCATTGTTAATTACCGCTATGGCTTTGCCTTTTAGCTCTTTACCGAGCCAAGGCGTATTTTTTGACCGCGATTTAAGGCGGCTCTCCTCTAAAACCCATTCGGCGCCCGGTGAAAATACCGTAAGGTTCGCCTTTTTGCCCTCTTCAATTTCAGGAAGAGGCAATCCGAGGATACGTCTTGGCGCCAGCGCAATCTTTTCAATAATCTGACTTGTCGATAACCCGCTGTACATATTAACAAGCGGGTATAAGGTCTGGATGCCTGTAATGCCGGGCGCGGCAAGGTCGAATTCGAGTTTTTTATTTTCTTCGTCTTCCGGGCGGTGGTCACTGCAAATAACATCTATTACACCATCGCGCAGTGCGTTTCTTAACGCTTTTATATCATCTTTTGACCTAAGCGGCGGATTGACTTTGTAAAAGGAATCGAAACCGAGAAGGGCTGTCTCATCCAGAGCAAGATTAAAGGCATTTACCGAAGCGGTTACCGGCAAGCCCCTCTTCCTGGCGTTTCTAACCAATTCGGCGCTTCCGGCTGTGGATATGGAGTGAATATGCAACCGCGATGCGGTATTGTCAGCCAGAAACAGGTCGCGTACCACCATTATCTCTTCGGCGATGGATGGTTCTCCCTTCATGCCCATCATTACGCCGGCGCTGCCTTCGTTTACGAAAGTGCCTGACGACACATGGCGGTCGTTGCACCTGCTCATTATCAGTCCGCCGAAACTTTTGGAATAGAGAAGCGCCCTGTACATTAGTCCGGAATCCATTACGGAGTTTGTGTCGTCGGAAAAAGCTACAGCGCCGGAAAGTTTCATGTCGTACATTTCAGACAGTTCTTTGCCTTCCATTTTGTGGGATAGGGCGCCTACGGGAAATACATCCACCAGGTTGCCGTCCGCTTTCCCTAAAATATATTCTACCTGCGATTTGGAATATACGGGCGGATGAGTGGCTGGCGATAGGGCAACTCCTGTAAATCCTCCGTGAGCGGCTGCCTCCATTCCTGAACGGATATCCTCTTTGTATTCGTAGCCGGGGTCGCAGAAGTGCGCCTGCATATCAAACCAGCCCGGCGATACATGGAGGTCGTCCTGCTCTATCACCGTTTTAATTCCTCCCGGCTTAATATTCTTTTTTATTGCCTTAATTATTCCGCTTTCTACAAGTATGTCCGCCGTTTCGCCGTTGAGAGGCGTTCCGGGATAAATAATTTTAGCTGATTTTATAAGTATTTTCATGTTTTTTTGGGTTTATATGTTTATTCCGGCATTTGGTTTTTATGATATGAATCTTAAAAGCGCCTCCTCGGCGGCGAAAAATAACAAAGCGAGCATAATACAGTATTTCCAAAGATAATTACCGCTTGCCGCTTCCTTAATAGCTCCCGAAAAGGAGTTGTTTGCAGTTTGCACCACCGAGAAATTCATTAATCCGGCGTCATTGCATTGCCGCTGCAGTTCATTTGCCGGATAAAAGCTCATGTCTGACTCCTTGCGGTTATAGTTGAAAGAGCAGCCCGAAACTATACTATCGCCGGCTGTGAGGATGTAGTTGCCTGCCGTCTGCAACTGATTATGCAGATAAAGCAATACGCTGTTATCTACAACTCTGCGTTCAGGCAGAATGGTGTTAACCGTTCCGGCGCTGTCGTTTTGAGCGGAAAGATTTGATGATTTTATTTTGAAGAAAACGTTCTGCGGCAGGTCGATATCGGGCGCTTCAACCGGCTGGATGCCTCCAAGTGTGAAATAGAGCGGGCTTTGGGGTATGCTGTAGAGGGCAATATTGTATAATGTGGGAACAAAAATGGCGTGCTTCTGAAAGTTGCTGAAATTATCGTTCAGCGCTACGGCAAGCAGGTAAACCGAACCTCTGCCGTAATGAAAAAGATCTAAAAAATCGTTGCCGTTTTCAAGTTTCATCAGGTTTTCGTAACCGGCTGCGGTAACGCGGGAAATAATGTAATGCCTGAATGTATGGGGCATATCCATGTTTGGGTGGTGTCCGCCCGTAAAAACCGCTTTGTAAAGCGGGCTTTCAAAATTCAGTTTATCTACCGCCATGCGGTTGGTATCCTGTTTTTCGAACCAGGAGCTGTTTAACGATGTGAGCGCTTGTCGGTAGCTGTCGCTGTTCAAATCGGTTGCAGGCGGGATTACGAGCAGTGAACCTCCTTTTTGCAGGTAATCCTTCAGTTCGTTGCTCATGCCCGATTCGATTGACGAAAGCCCGTCGAGAATGATAAGCCGGTAAGACGGGAGCGATGAATAGTCGATATGCGTTGCAGCTGCATCTTTGAATGTGAAGAGAGAATCCTTTCCATACAGGTTGCGCAGGTAATCATCGCCGGACATGCTTTCCGGGTGTATCCAAAGTATGGGAATATGTCCGGTAAGCCGAAATGAAAAATAGAGTTCGTTGTCGAAAGTGATGGGATAGTCGTTGATTTCGATAACCCCTTGTTGTATCGTCTTATCGGAAGGCATAAACGACAAATTCGCTATTGTGAACGAATTCGGGGCTATATTAACGCTTGCCATTGCCTTTTCTTCGCCATTGATAAACACTTTTACGGGGGCGTTCTGTACATTATCGGGCGAATAATTATCTATCTTGACAAAGATTGATTCCGGCTTGCCGGGCAGGTGTAACGGGGTGTCAAACCAGCAGCTGTCCACCGACAAATTCTTGCGGCTTTCGGCGGTGAGCGGCGCCAGAAAGGTAGCTATTCCGTTTTGCCGTAAACCGGGCGGAAATGAGGTAAATGATTTCTGGAAATCGGAAAATAGAAAACATTGTTTGGCGGGGCAGCCGCTGTGGTTCAGATTTTCCTGCTGCCTTTTGATAATATCGGCTATATAGCGCGAATCGGGGGATGTTTTAACGGCTTTCGCTTCGGTGATGAATTCATCCTTGTTCAGCCACCGTTCTTCTGACGCATCAAAGTCCTGCGTAACAAGCTGCACCTTATCGGAAGGTGAAAGGGATTGGGCGATTTGTATGGCATCTCCTTTCGCTTCATCAAGAAGCGTTCCTTGTGCGCACAATGCGTCCATACTGAAAGAATTGTCAATAAAAATGCTTACCGCTTTATTGCCGGCAAGCGGCAAGCCATGCTTTAGCGGAATATAAGGTCGGGCGAATGCGAGAACTAAAAATATGACGGCTAAAATTCTGCACAGCAGCACAAGCCAGTGTTTCAGCCGCGAACGTGAGCGCGACTCTTCAATCGCCTCTTGCAGGAAGACAACATTGGAGAAATATAACTTTTTATATCTTCTGAAATTGAAAAGATGAATGAGGATGGGAATGCTTACCGCCGAAAGTGCGTAAAGAAACGATGGAAATAAAAAATTCATCAAAGCCCAAAGGTAAGAAATTTTGCGATACCGGAACTGCTTTCAGGGAAAGCGGTGTATTGGCTAACTGCAACCCTTTAATTATACTCTGTTACTGCCATTATTCAGATTTTAACCCCTATCACGCAGATATCGTCTATCTGTTCCAGGTTTCCTTTCCACTGTTCAAAGCGGTTTTCGAGGGCATTCTTCTGTTCGGACAGATTAAACCGATGAATATCCATAAGCAGGGTTCTGAAGTTTTTTACCATAAACTTTTTACCGCTCGGACCGCCGAACTGGTCGGGGAATCCGTCAGTGGAGACATATATTAAGTCACCTTTTTCAAGTTTAATGACATTGTTTGTATAATTCTTCGTTTCGTCTTCATTATATGAATAACCGATAAGAATTTTGTCGGCTTTAATCTCTTGCATAACGCTCCGGCGTATCAGGAAAGCGGGATTAAATGCGCCGGCGAACTGCATTTCCATTGTGTTGTAATTAATTATGCAGAGCGCAATATCCATTCCGTCTTTAGCGGCTGATTTATCGAATTGATGCAGGGTGCTTCGCACTCCGGCGCTTAACCGGTCGAGTATGTGGGCGGCGTTCAGTTCTTGCATATTATCGATAATTTCCTTCAGCAGGTTGTACCCGACAAGCGACATGAACGCTCCCGGCACGCCATGCCCCGTGCAGTCAACTGCCGAGAAGATTACATTTCCGTTCTTTTCGCTTATCCAGTAGAAGTCGCCGCTCACAATGTCCTTAGGTTTAAAAAGCACGAAGGATTCCGGAAGGAGCTTTTTAATGACGGTATCGGGAGGAAGGATTGATTCCTGAATGCGTTTGGCGTAACGTATGCTGTCCGTTACGTGTTTGTAAAGCACTTCAAGTTCTTTGTTTTTCACTTCTATCTCCTGCTTCTGGCGCACCACTTCTTCGGTTCTTTCTATCACTTTGCGTTCCAGTTGCTGTTCATTTTCATACAGGTCTTTTCTCATTTTAAGTAAGGCGTGTCCGAGCACATCTTCTTCGCTAAGGGGTTTATAGTGCGATTCAAAATTTCCTTTTCCCACCTCGTTGGCGAATTCGGTAGTGCTGTGCAGCGCTTCCACAAGGTTGTTCATGGCTCCCGCCATCTCCCCTATTTCATCGCTTCGCACTTTCGACTTGGAAGTGGGCAGCACGCCCTTCCCCATTGATATGAGCATATCTTTAAGCTGCGTAACGGGACGAACGATGCTGCGCACCGTAAAAAATGCGATGATAATTCCGCCGACAAGCAGCGCCGCCCCAAGTAATTTAACTATCCTGTCAAGTAAGCTGAAGGAATAGATCATCTCGGAAGACGCCCTTACCGCAGTACCTTGCTCCGCATCAATTATCTTGCCGAGTTTATCGAGTATCGCTTGCGATTCTGTGGTTATTATTCCTTCGGCATCAACCATTGGGCGGACTATGAATAAACTTGCCGGGTCGTCGTAGCTGGTAAAGGAATTAAGCTGTCCCATAATTATTTTATCCTGGCTGAACAGTGAATCTATCTGAACGAAAACGCTATCAAGGTTCTTTTTGGTCTTTTCATTCTTCCATAGCGTTTCATATCTGTTAATGGAATCTTTCAGTTTGGGATACCGCGTTGAAAGAATCTCGCGCATTTCTTTTTTTTCCGGAATATCATCGGGACTCGGATAATAGACCCAGTTACTGATGAGCATCTTGCTTTTTACAATAAGCAGATTAAGGTCCTTCAGCAAGTTTACCGAAGGGGTGTATATTTTTGTAACATCGTTGGTCTTTTCCCGACCTTGTTTCAGGGTGATATTGGTGAGCATAAAGGCAACCAGCGTGAGCACTATAAGAACGCCGAAACCGGTGCCCAATCTTCTGCCTATGGAAAATCGAAACTTCATCTCTGAATTAAAAGCGTTAAATTAACATTTTTACCGTAATAGTATCCCCTTAAAGTGAATTAATAGAGGCGGTTAACGGTAGCATCGGTTTGTTACTGTTTCCCATCCATTTCTTTCAGCTTCTGCTCGTATTCATCCGATTTCTGATATTCGTGAAGCAGGTAATAGATGCCCTTCAGCCCCTCTATGGCATCTTTCTTTTTGGGGTCAAGCTGGTAAGTTTTTTCCATATAGGGGAGCGATTTGCGCATTAACACCTCTTCTGTATCCTGGGCGCTGTTCAGGTTTTTAATATCGGCTACATCGTACGACAGGTTGTTTATAATGTACACTGCCTGATTGTAATAGAGGATTGCCAAGCTGTAGTTTGCTCCTACTTCATTCGGGTTAATGGCTAACACCTCGTTGTACTCTCTTTTCGCCGAGTCGAGCAGTTTGGTCCTTTCGCTTACCGAATTGGAATGGAAGAAAAGGTTGGAGAATATGTCGCCCAGAGCCATTTTAAAGGATATTTCGTAAGCATTGAGGTTAGACGAAAGATTTAATTTCTTCATCAGGTATTTGTACCTGCTGAAAAATATTTCGGCTTGCGGATAATGCACCGAATCCATTAAAACTACTGCGTGTGTGTAATATTTAGCCGCCAGAAAGTTGATGGTGGGCGTGCAGTTCTTTTTGTTTTCAGCTGATGAATCCAATGCGAGTGAACGGAATAGAGACGCCAGGGCGGTATCGGCGTAACAATAGGGGTTTTGAACATTATATTGCATTGTATTGGCGTCTATTTTATATTCCGCCAGGGCATTATTCTTTAGCAACAGATAGGAGTCGGCGCCATATATCCATTTCTCTTCCGCACCGTTACCGTGGTTCAATTGCACTATATGGTCGGGGTCATCCCACAAATCGCGGCACATATCGGCGTTCATACCGATAGTTGGCTTTACCAATCTCTTGCATCGTTTAAAGACCTCCTTATAAATAAAGCCCTTTACATACCAGCCGATGGCGTTTTTCCGCACTGCTGTATCTTTTATCGCTTTGTCAATGTATATTTTGGCGCTGTCAACCGAACCTTTAATGATAAAATTGTACGCATTCACGAAGTCGGCGTTATCGGGTGTGTTCTGCGCCTTCAGCATAGCGCAATTAAGCCATACTGTAAGAAAGAATACTATGTTTATATATATCTTCATCAGTCAATTTTTGCAACGGCAAGCGCCGATAAACTTGAACTTACAATTAAGTGGCTCTTTTCGGCATTGGCTTTGTTCAGTTCAAATTCCTGTTTATTGTCCTTAATTACAAAATTGATAGCGGCGCCTTTTTTAGCATCTCCTACGGATTCGGTGACCAAAAGGGTACTTAAACCCTTCACTTTTTTAAGCACATCCGGCAGAAACCCGTTGCTGTTTTCGGGCACATAAAGCAGGTTGCATTTCGATATTTCGGCTACCGACTTGTAATTTTTTATCAGAAACTTCTGTGAACCTGCTGTTTTGGCTGCCGCCATTTTGTTTAACTCATTGAGTAACTCTGAACTGCCGTTTACAACTCCTATTACAAAATCGCCCGACTGGTAATCGGACGGCCACTGTATATATTTTGTGAAATTATAGAGGTACACCACCTTGATTTTGGCTTCGGTGGCTTTCGGGTCAAACTGCCCGTAGCAGTACCCGCCGAATAAAAGCGGGAAGAAAAATATGACGACCCTTTTAAACATTTGTTT
>JAKAOA010000120.1 GCA_021823405.1 Bacteroidota bacterium
TGCATTAACTATCACCATCATCGTAAAATTATCAAGAACACCTGGGCTGATAAGTTCTTTTATTTTTGAATCGGTCTTCTGCGCCACCCAGTTATTTATTTCCTTTCGTGCGCGCTCCCTCTCTGTCCGGTCTGCAAAATTTACCCGATGTACGGTGGATTTATAATTCGAGTCGATAATCTTACAAAACAGATGGCTAAAGGAATAATTCTGCTGCGCCCAGAGTGAATTTGCAACGCAAAGCTGCAAGCCGGCACCTGTATCCCGCTCAATGGCACCAAGATAGTCGCCATATTGTGTTTGAAAAACATCCCGATTAGGTGTAAAGTGCAAGGTATGGCTCATCTGACTTTCAGTTTCCGCCCTCGCCCCTGCATAAGTCATGGCAAGCGCCGAGGATATACTGAAGGGTGAAAAAATCAAATTTCTGTCACCGTTATTGTTAATATGTGAATAGAGGTCGAAGGCAAAGGCATTGTTGCTGTCGGCAATGCCTTTCACACTTTGGGCGAGAGTCGGGGTTAACCCGTTCGACGCCAGCACTATGGCGGATAAAATCAATTTCGATAAAAAAGCGCTGGCCGGAAAAGTGAGATTCATGCCTTATTATTTATGCGTTAAAAATACTAAGAAACCGTTTGAAAATGATTATCGCATGAAGATATTGTATGGCAATCATGGGGGTTATCGACGGCTCTAAATTTTCCCGTCAAATGCCTTAAAAAAATGTAAATTTGCGTTTCCAAAACTTCCAAAGTGCAGCACAATAATTCGTTTGCCGGTTTTGATGCCGACAAAAATGCCATCCCTCTAAGAGAGGTTTCAATGTGGTCGGTCATTTCAGGCAAGCTCTCCGATTATGCCGTATTTACCAAATGCCGTCTTGCGGCGCTGGTGGTCTTTTCTTCCGGCATAGGTTATTTAATCGCTTCTACAGGGGACATCGACTGGCATAAATTTATTTGGCTTCTTCTGGGCGGGTTCCTTGTCACCTCGGCATCCGACGGGTTCAACCAGATTATTGAGCGCGACCTCGACAAGCTGATGACACGCACCGCCAATCGCCCGATTCCGCAGCAGCGAATGGGAATGACCGAGGCATATTTTCTTGCCTTCGCTTTAGGCATTAGCGGCATACTTATATTATGGAGTTTTATGAACCCCCTGTGCGGCTTGCTTTCAGGAATATCGTTGTTAACCTATGTTTTCGGTTATACCCTTATGAAACCTGTCTCTTCGTGGGCTGTTTTCATTGGAGCATTTCCGGGCGCCATGGCTCCTATGCTCGGTTACATTGCGGCAGGGCAAGGCAACGGAATTGGCTTTTATGCATGGCTGTTGTTCGCCATCCAGTTTATATGGCAGTTTCCTCATTTCTGGGCGATCGCCTGGGTTGCCGATGAAGATTACCGTAAAGCAGGGTTTCATCTGCTACCGTCGGGCGGAGGCAGAGATAAGCGCAGCGCTTTTCTCATTTTTTTCTATACCTCATTTCTTGTGCCGCTTGGATTGCTCTCATGGTTCTTCGGTATGACAGGCATTATCTCTACAGGTTTGATTTTCTGCAGCAGTACGGCATTCCTGTATCAGGCATACCGCCTTTATAAAGATTGTTCGGTGAAAGCCGCCAAACAACTTATGTTCGGTTCATTCATATACCTGCCTGTAGTCCAACTCGCCGTATTATTCGGAAAATGATTGCCACTAAAATATAAAAAAAAGCCAACCATGAACAGCACAATATCCGAGATAAGCACGCAACCGGTTCAAAATGAACAACCCTTTACAGGCGCTTCAAGCGAAAAAACGCAAAAGTTTTTACTCTGGCTCGGTCTTGTTAGTATTGCCATGCTCTTTGCCGGACTTACCAGCGGCTATCTTGTACGCAGGGAAACCGGCAACTGGGTGCGCTTTGAAATGCCCGCTCAATTTTGGTTCAGCACTGCAGTTATTCTTATAAGCAGTATCACGATGAATATGGCGCTGGCAGCCGCCAAAAAAAGTAAATTCGACTTTTTACCAAAGGCGGTTCTTCTGACTTTTTTTCTTGGCATCCTTTTCATTGTATTCCAGGTACTTTCGTGGAGGGCTCTTATAGCGGCTAATATTTATGCGATGGGCAGCACAAGCTCGGCTTCCGGTTCTTACCTTTATATTATCTCGGGGCTGCATGTGGCTCATATTCTTGGCGGATTGATTGCCTTGTTGGTTGTATTTTTCAGGGCGGTAAACCGAAAATACACAGTTAGCAATTACACTGGGGTAAAGCTTTGCGCCACTTACTGGCATTTCTTAGACGGACTGTGGATTTACCTGTTCATATTTATGCTCCTTGCAAGATAATTTACGGCGCATCCCCCGGTAGTATTCACCTGCTTTACCTCTCCAAATACTGCTTTTTGTAATAGTTCTGATAATCGCCCGATGTAATATCGTTCAGCCATTTTTCATTAGCTAAATACCAATCAACAGTTTTGTCAAGCCCTTGTTCAAATTGCAGCGACGGTTCCCATCCTAATTCCTTTTTGATTTTTGAAGAATCAATGGCATAGCGGAGGTCGTGTCCGGCGCGATCTTTCACAAAGGCGATAAGTTTTTCGGAAGAGCCGGCGGGGCGGTTAAGTTTTTTATCCATTAATTTACAAAGCAGCCGGATAAGGTCTATGTTCTTCCATTCGTTGAACCCGCCTATGTTATACGTGCTGCCGACCAATCCATTATGAAGTATTAAATCAATAGCGGCGGCATGGTCTTCCACAAAAAGCCAGTCGCGTATGTTTTCGCCTTTGCCGTAAACTGGCACGGGTTTACTATTTTTAATATTGTGTATGGCGAGCGGTATAAGTTTTTCGGGAAACTGGAATGAGCCGTAATTATTGGAGCAATTAGAGATAGCAACCGGCAGCAGGTACGTATGATGATAAGCCCGTACAAAATGGTCGGCGCTTGCCTTGGACGCTGAATAAGGGCTTCGGGGGCTGTAACACGTTTCCTCGGTGAATAGTCCGGTAGCGCCCAAGGAGCCATACACTTCATCCGTTGATATCTGGTAGAACAAATTCTTATCCGAAGCGGCAGCCCAATTCTTTTTTGCTGCATTCAGTAAATTAATCGTTCCTACAACATTGGTAACCGCAAATTCTGTCGGGTTAGATATAGAGCGGTCCACGTGCGATTCTGCCGCAAGATGCACTACCGCCTCAATGGTGTATTTTTCAAATATATCCTCAATACAATTTATATCGTTGATATCGCCTTTTACAAAAATATAGTTCGGCTTGTTTTGTATGTCGGTCAGGTTTTCCAAGTTGCCGGCATAGGTCAGCTTATCAAGATTCAATATCTTGCATGCGGGATAATTATTCACCAGTCGCCTTACTACATGTGAGCCGATGAACCCGGCGCCGCCGGTTACAAGGATGGTATTGAAAGTGCGAGCCATTTAGAATGTTAATAATCTATAAGTCCCTCTGCTAATTCGTTCAAAATAGGCATTATATCTTCCGGGATTATTAATGCAATATTTTGTTAAGAAACCGCGACTTGATTTTAAGAATTCAAAATCACTGCTTTTGAACTTATTTATAACTTGTCCTTTTCTAACAGATTCTTGTATTCGCTCAACCAAATTTCTTTCCATTGTTCAATATTTTATCATATAAACATACAAAAACTTTAGGAGAATATCAAATTTAAAAGAACAATTTTAATTATAAACATAAAATTATAAACTCCAGTAACCCAGCATTTTTATTTTCCCTCTATATATCCCCTTCACATCCACAAGAACGCCTTTGGGGGTAAGTATCTTAGCAAAGTAGTCCTCGGTCAAATTCAGGTATGGTTTGTGGTTTACAGCTACAATTACTGCATCGTAATTTTTGCCTATTTCAGATAATTCAAAACCATATTCCTTTTTAAGTTCTTCCGACGAGGCGAAAGGGTCGTTTACATCCACACTCACCGAAAATGACTTCAGTTCCTTCACCACATCGGCTATCCTCGAATTACGAATATCCTGCACATCCTCTTTAAATGTTGCGCCCATCACAAGCACCCTCGCTTTAGATATGTCGCGTTGGTTGGCGATAATTTTTTTGACCGTATTTTTAGCAACATAAAAGCCCATGGAATCGTTCACGTATCTTCCTGAATTGATGACATGTGTATGGTATCCGAGTGCATCAGCTTTATGGATGAGGTAATAGGGATCTACGCCTATGCAATGCCCGCCTACCAAACCCGGGCTGAATTTCAGGAAATTCCATTTGGTTCCGGCGGCTTCTAAAACATCGTAAGTATTAATATTCATCTTATTAAAGATGATGGACAATTCATTCATTAAAGCAATATTCACATCCCTTTGCGTATTCTCGATAATCTTGGCTGCTTCTGCGACCTTAATGGAAGCGGCGCGGTGAACACCCGGCTTAACTATAATAGAATACACTTTGGCTATGTTGTCCAGCGCTTCATCATCGTTGCCGGAAACAATTTTGAGTATGCTTGTAATGGTGTGCTGTTTGTCGCCCGGATTTATCCTTTCAGGAGAAAAACCGACTTTGAAATCTTTGCCCATTTTAAATCCTGAAATACTCTCCAGAACAGGCACGCAGTCCTCCTCCGTACATCCCGGATAAACGGTTGATTCATAAACTACATAATCGCCCTTTTTAATTACTTTGGCTACGCTTTCCGTGGCTTTCATTAAAGGCGTCAGGTCTGGTTTATTATGTATATCAACCGGCGTTGGAACTGCTATAATGAAGAAGGACGCCTTCTTAAGGTCGTTCAGCGAGTCGGTGAAGAGAATATCGCAATCCTTGAATTCGTGGGCGTTTATCTCGCCGCTCGGATCTATGTCTTTTTTCATCATTGCCACCCGCTTAGCATTAATATCGAAGCCGATAACTGATATTTTCTTAGCAAAGGCAAGGGCAATCGGCAGCCCTACATAACCTAAGCCGATAACTGCCACTGTGGCTTTATTTTTTGTTATTTCCTGATACATCTATGGATAGTTATGAGTTATAAGTTTTTAGTTGAAAGCCATGTCATTCTTAGTCAGGGGATATTACCGATAAGCCGGGCGTACTAATTGTTAATCATTCCTGATTTTTTTTGCCTGATATATGCGTTCTATAATCTCCACTACCTTCATTCCCTCCAGTGCATTGGTAGTAACGGAAGAATTCTCTTTCAACGTCTTTACTACATTTTCTATGATGAAATGGTGGTTTGATGCGGAACCCTTGTAACTGCCGTAATCGTTCGCCGGACCGGTAGGTGCTAGACGCGGCATAGTGTAATTCTTTATGTGGCAGTATTCTACCTTGTCCATATACTGTCCGCCCACCTTAATGGTTCCGTTTTGGGCGATGATGGTCATGCTGCTTTCAAAATTAGTATCCCACACCGAAGTGGAGAAATTAATACAGCCGGAGCCCTGTTTAATGAAATCGAAGCTGACAAAGCCGCTGTCCACATCAAATTCTGTATTCTTCCGGTGTGTAAAATTCTTGAAATTCGCTTTCACGTTGTTAATATCGCCGAAGAGCCAATACATCATATCGATAAAGTGGGAAAATTGCGTGAACAGCACGCCGCCGTCCATATCTTTGGTTCCCTTCCATGTACCGGGTTTATAGTACCGATCATCGCGGTTCCAGTAGCAGTTAAGCTGAACCATGTACACATCGCCGAGTATTTTAGAATCTATAACCCCTTTAAGCCATTCGGCGGGCGGGGAGTAGCGGTTCTGCATTACACAGAAAACCTGCCGGTGCATCTGTAACGCTTTATGCAGTATATCCTCACAGTCCGACTTAGTTAACGCCATTGGTTTTTCGCATACCACATGTTTTTTTGCTTCCAGTACCTTTATTGCTAACACTGCATGAAGTCCGTTCGGGGTGCATACGCTTACTATATCTAAATCATTTTCAGATTTAAGAAGTTCGTCCGCCGATGAATAAAATGGTACGGCGTAGTTTTCTATACCCAATTTTTCACGAGGCAATATGTCGCACATAGCCACCAGTGCTGTATTCGGATTACGCGTTATCATTTCCGCATGCCGTTTTCCGATATGACCGCAGCCAATTACTGCAAATTTTATTTTATCGTTCATCATAACTCAAAACTCTTTGTCCGGTTACCGGATATTAACTTTTTATTTTCGATACTAGTCCGTCCTTCAGCGAATATTTTTCCTTGCTTTCCGGGCAAATGGCTACTCCATTGTTGTTAAACGAAAGCCGATGCCCGTACTCACTCATCCATCCTATTTGCTTTGCCGGATTCCCTACCAGCAGAGAATATGGCTTAACATTCTTGGTAACCACTGCACCGGCGCCTATAAAGGCGTATTCGCCTATATCGTGTCCGCAAACGATGGTACAATTTGCGCCAAGGGTAGCCCCCTTTTTTACCGTCGTTCTGGCATACTGTCCCCTCCGCACTATGGCGCTTCGCGGATTGAGAACATTGGTGAATACCATACTTGGACCAAGGAAAACATCGTCTTCACAAATTACGCCCGTGTAAATAGAAACGTTGTTCTGTACCTTAACATTATTCCCGAGTACAACATCAGGCGAAATTACCACGTTCTGTCCGATGTTGCAATTCTTGCCAATCACGCTGCCGCGCATAATGTGGGAGAAATGCCATATTTTGGTTCCTGCTCCTATTTTACACCCTTCATCTGCAATAGCGGTAGGGTTTATATATATACTATCCTGTTCGTTCATCAATAATGGGTTGAAAGGTTGCAAATATACTGAATGAAGTTGATTTTGCTAATGTATCCGCCGTCATACCGAAAGGAATCTCTTGCATTTTTACTTTTCGTTAGCGATTTTGCCTGCGTACCGTCTTAGTATAGGGTTTGGGCAAGGCAAATATCAGTACGGGAAGTTATACCGATACTTTGAATTTGTGAATTTCAGCAACCCGATAGCTATCGGGTTCAACTGTGGTCGGTATTCATTCACAGTCGTTATACCTACTCTTCCCCCCCCCCGGTAGTATTACCCGTCAAAAAAATGATTGATGGAAATCACGAATATCTTAGATAAAAAAAGGAGGGTATCCATAATTTGGGTATACACTTTTCAGGGTACTTTTTTATTTAACAACCTGATATATAGATAGTTGATGGTATAC
>JAKAOA010000121.1 GCA_021823405.1 Bacteroidota bacterium
ATATGGGTTGCAAATTGCAGATGGGCGGCTCCGACCAATGGGGAAACATTACTGCAGGTGCAGAACTAATTAGGAAGAGAATACGAGGCGATGCGTTTGGTTTGACCATTCCGCTTATTACAAAAGCAGACGGCAGTAAATTCGGGAAAACGGAAAAGGGTAATGTTTGGCTCGACCCTAAAAAGACATCTCCTTATCGTTTTTATCAGTTCTGGTTGAATGTATCGGATGAAGATGCAATTACATTTATAAAAATATTTACACTGCTCGACCAGCAAACTATTAATATGCTTGTGGAAGAACACAAATCGGCGCCTCATTTACGTTCTTTGCAAAAAACCCTCGCCAAGAATATTACCATCAGGGTACATTCCGATAAAGATTATGAAGCGGCATTGGAAAGTTCTGAAATTTTATTCGGTAAAGGCACCAAGGATTCTCTATTAAAGCTCACTGAAGACGATTTACTTTCCATATTTGAAGGTGTACCGCAGACAGAACTGGAACACTCAAAAATAGAAGAAGGTATCCCACTGATTGATTTTTTGGTGGATTACTCCTCCATATTTCCATCAAAAGGGGAAGCAAAAAAAATGATTGCCGGCGGGGGAGTATCCATTAATAAGGAGAAAATGGATAATGTCAGCAGGACAATTGATACCTCTTTACTCATTAAGGACAAGTTCATTTTGGTACAGAAAGGCAAAAAAAACTATTATCTTATTGTAGTAAAGAAATAATTACAATTCCCTTAAGATATGTCGGATGCAAAAAAATGTTGATTTTCTGATTATCGGTTCTGGTATTGCAGGTTTATCTTATGCCCTAAAGGTGGCTGACTACGGAACCGTTCAAATTATTACAAAAGGGAACGAAGATGAATCGAATACCAAATATGCCCAGGGTGGCATTGCTTCAGTTATGTATGAACCCGATTCGTATGAAAAGCACATTCAAGATACCTTAATATGCGGTGCAGGGTTGTGCAATGAGCAAGTAGTGAGAATGGTAGTGCATGAATCAAAAGAACGAATTGAAGAACTGATAAGGTGGGGAACAAAATTCGATAGAGACGTATCTGGAGATTATGAATTGGGGCGCGAGGGCGGACACTCTGAAAACAGAATCCTTCATTTTAAAGATGTTACAGGCAAGGAAATTGAGCGGGCGCTGCTTGAATCAGCACATGCCCATCCTAACATCACCATATCCACTCATTATTTCGCAATTGATGTGATAACACAACATCATCTCGGCAAACTAATTACTCACCTGACAGAAGACATTATCTGCTATGGAGCTTATGCGCTGAACGAGAAAACCGGGAACATTGATACGATTATTGCTAAAACCACGCTTATGGCAACCGGTGGGGCTGGCAATGTATACAGTACTACAACAAATCCTGCAATTGCGACCGGTGATGGTATAGCAATGGTTTACCGCGCAAAAGGGAAGATAGAAAACATGGAATTCATTCAGTTCCACCCGACTACACTATATGCCCCAAATGTTAAAAGACCATTTCTTATTTCGGAGGCGGTTCGCGGCGAAGGAGCTGTTCTCAAAACAACAGACGGAAGAGAATTTATGCAGAAGTACGATAGCCGGCTATCATTAGCTCCACGAGATATAGTTGCCCGAGCCATAGATAATGAGATGAAGATACGAGGCGATGATTTCGTTTATCTTGATTGCACAGGAATTGGTGAAAAAAAGATGCTCGAGCGCTTTCCGAACATTTACCAAAAATGCCTTGACGCTGGAATAAATTGTATTAGTAATTTTATTCCGGTTGTTCCGGCGGCTCACTACATGTGTGGAGGAATTAATGTGGATATGAACGGAAGAACAAATATCAGGAATTTGTACGCTGTGGGAGAATGTTCTTGTACCGGGCTGCATGGCGCTAATCGTTTAGCATCCAATTCGCTTTTGGAAGCATGTGTATATGCGCACCATGCAGCAATGGACGCCATTAAAACCGTTTCAACCATCGAATTCCAGAAGAATATCCCCGATTGGAATGATGAGGGCGCAGAAAGCCCCGAAGAAATGGTGCTTATTACTCAAAGCCAGAAAGAAGTGCAAGCCATTATGAGCAGTTATGTTGGAATTGTACGCACCGAACTTCGTTTAAAAAGAGCAAAAGCGAGATTGGATATTCTGTACGAAGAAACAAAGGAACTATATGACCGTACCATAATTTCAGTTAAATTATGTGAGTTACGAAACCTGATAACGGTAGCTTATCTTATTATTAAAATGGCAATGCAAAGAAAAGAAAGCAGAGGACTCCATTACATTAGTAATGAATTTCGAGTATCGAGTTCAAAATGAGGAATTATGTTTAGGGAAGAATTCTCTATAATTACTCGGATATTGTGATTACAGACGTTAGTTTTTTTATAATTATAGATTTAACGTTGAGATATGAGAGTTTTAGTAGTTGAAGACGAATATGAAATTGCACAATCAATTAAAGAATATCTTACCAAAGAGGGTTATACCTGCGAGCTTACCAGTAATTATTTGAATGGCGATGAAAAAACCCAGCTTAGTGATTACGATTGCATTTTATTAGATATAACATTACCTGGCGGTAATGGTCTTGACATTTTAAAGCAACTAAAATACTCTAAACCGGATGCCGCCGTAATAATTATTTCGGCAAGAAATTCGTTGAATGATAAGGTAACAGGCCTCGAACTGGGCGCAGACGACTATCTTACCAAACCATTTCATCTATCAGAACTGAATGCAAGAATAAAATCAGTGATAAGGAGAAGAAACTTTGCCGGAAGCGATATAATTTCGTTCGATAAAATTGCGGTTGACCTAAAGGGTTCGTTGGTTAAAATAAATGATAAGGAAATAAATCTGACAAAGAAGGAATACGAATTGTTAATTTATTTTCTTCTGAATCAGAACCGTATTGTTACAAAAGAAGCAATAGCGGAGCGTCTGTTAGGAGAAGAGTTAAGCGGCGGTTCTTTCGATTTTATCTATTCACATATCAAGAACCTGCGCAAAAAACTAATGGAATCCGGTGCGCCGGAATACATAAGAGCCGTTTATGGCATGGGTTATAAATTCGGGAAAGAATGAAACTTATAACCCGTACTACTCTCTATTTTGTTGCTATCACTCTTCCTGTTTTTGCTGTTGGCGGCATCCTGTTTTACCATTCAGTACGCTCTGTTACAAGGTCCGACGCCGATGAGAAACTTGTAAATGAAGAAAAAAGGGTATTAGGGTATATAAAAGCCCACGGAGACATACCCCGTAATTCTATTGCATTCGGGGATACAGTCGCATTTACCATTGCAGCCGGCGCTCCAATTACGAAAGTATTGAAGGACACCATCTTATACAATAGCCAGGAAAAGGAAATAGAACCCTACCGTATGCTTGTATTTGGGGCAAATACAGGGAATAAATCGTTCCGTGTCATTATTTTTAAACCTCTCATTGAAACGGATGACCTTACACACGCCATTCTGAAATCGCTTGCCATATCAGGCGCTATATTGTTATTATTACTTATTGTTCTTGAGGTGGGAATGTCAAAAACACTGTGGAAACCTTTTTATGATACTCTTGAAAAATTAAAATCCTTTAATATTGCGAAAGGTGGTCGTCAGAATTTTACTAAAAGCGGTATAAGTGAGTTTAATGTTCTGAACGCATCACTTCAGAGTTTAACCGACAAGCTCTCTTCCGACTATAAAAGCTTACGGGAGTTTACCGAAAATGCCTCGCATGAAATACAAACGCCTCTTACCATTATCCAATCAAAATTGGAACTAATTATACAATCCGAAACGCTAAACCGGGGACAGACAGGCAATATTCAATTAGCACTTGAGTCCGTCACCCGACTATCAAAACTAAATAATGCCCTGTTATTATTAACTAAAATCGGTAACCGTCAGTTCACTGAAGAAAATTATTTAGCGCTCGACTTATTAATTAAAGAAAAACTGGAACAGGTAAAGGAGATAACCGAGCATAGGAATTTAACGGTTCAAACTCATCTGAACCCGATGAAAGTAAAATGTAATCCAACACTTCTCGACATTCTGGTCGGTAATCTCATCGGCAATGCTATTAAACATAATCTGCAAGGGGGCAATATAGAAGTAGTGACCGGAAGCGATAAACTTATTATTAAGAATACCGGAACGCCAACCTCTTTAAAACCGGAAGAATTGTTCGCACGATTTAAAAGAGCCAATCCATCATCCGGCTCACTTGGTCTAGGGCTTGCTATCGTGAAAGAAATATGCGACACCTACGGCTTTAAAGTAAATTATGATTATCGGGACTTAACACACTGTATAACAGTAAACTTTTAATCTACAGAAAATCTCCAAAATTTGCATTTAATTTTGGGATTTAATTTGCGCAACTATAAACTAATGGATAAAACGGTATATACACGGCTCGTAAATGATATTGCGACCGCGCGCCGCCTTAGCTTTAGCGGTGGTGCAAAAGCAAAATACCTTGACAAGCACCTCTACCGATGCTTTGAATTTGTGAACTTTAGCAACCCGATAGCTATCGGGTTCAATTATGGTCGGTATATAATCTGTTTTATTATTCTGGCTGTTTACAGTTTTGAATCACCGGCACAGGTAAAAAACCTCGATTTTTATGTAAACCATGCACTTGCCAACTCCCCGGTGCTAAAAGAAAACTACATAAAACAGCAACAAAATAGTTTAGACAGCGCCATAGAACTAACCGATTATTTGCCACAGGTAAGCGCTAATGCCATTGGTTGGTATGCGCCGATGTATGGACAATATGGGTACGACCAAACGATTACCAATGGAGGTGAATATGCTGCTTTGATTTCAGTCAGTCAGCAAATTTCACCGCACAGGGAAATAATGCTCAAAAGAATGCTCTCCACAGATGAAAGGTCGGCTTTAAGCGCAGATTCCAAAGTTAAAGAGAATGAAATACGCAGAGAGGTAACAGATAATTATCTAAAAGTGTGTCTTCTACAACAACAACTGAAATATTATTATCAAAGCGACAGCTTTCTTATCCGACAGGATACGATAGTGAAAGCCCTTACTGAAAAGGGATTATACAAGATTTCCGACTATATCGAACTAATGGTGGAGGAGAAATCGGAACGTACGCAAATTGGTCAGATGGTACTTGACTTAAGTCAGGCATATAGTGAACTGGATGTGATATGCGGCATAAAAGACAGCGTTCAATATAAACTATCTATACCTGATATAGCGCCAATACGTCAAACGGATGTAACCCAATTGGCAGAATACCAACAATTTCATGCCGACAGTATTAGTTTAGCGGAACAAGCTAAACTGGTGGATGCAGGATACCATCCAAAACTATCGTGGTACGCCGATGCAGGCATTCTGGCCTCCCAGCCAAATCTTATATACCGAAGTATAGGTAATAGCGCCGGGTTAAATTTATCAATACCCATTTACGATGGTAATAAAAAGAAGTTAAAACTTCAAAACCTACACTTATCTGATGAAACCCGTTCTGATTACCAAAGTTATTTCATTACAAATTATACCACCCGAAATAGCTTTATAGCCAAACAAATAGAAGATGTCCGACAACTTTTGATACAACTCCGGGAGGAAGAACAGCAAATCAGGCATTGGATAGAGATAGATCAATCGGAATTGGCGGCAGGCAACATACCGGTAACAGATTTTCTTATGAGTTTAAAGAAAAATCTTGAGGTGAAGAACGCCATTAACGAAACGCTAATCAAACAACAATCATTACAAAATGAGTTCAACTATTGGAATCACTAAAACCGTATTTGCCGCCTTTGTTTGTATGCTATTCGCTGTCAGCGGATGCAAACCGGGAGCAGTCGGCGATGATGATGATGACGATGTGGCAGTAAATTCATCAATTCATGCAAGAATTGAGGTAGATACCGTTTCACCCCGGATTGGCTCAATATCGGAGCGCCGTAACCTGAATGCAACTACCGAATTCCTGCTGAACGACATTGTACGTTCGCCGATTGCAGGATATATAGGCAAGGTTTATGTTACCGCAGGAGAATCAGTTCAGCAGGGAGATCTTCTTTTTTCCATTCAAGGCAAGGAAGCATCAGCTATAGCGGCAGATTCAATCCTGCCGTCAAAAGGCACAATAAAAGTAAAAGCGACAGAAGCGGGGATTGTTAAAGAAATTTACCGTCAGCAAGGCGACTATATGCAGGATGGCGACCAGTTTTGTATCCTTGCCGATAACTCAACTCTCATTTTTATTCTCGATGTACCTTTTGAAATCCACCGATACATTGAACCCGGACGTATCTATCCTATTACGCTTCCTGATGGTGAAATTGTTAAGGGCATAATAACGCGACAAACCCCGCAGATGGACAAAACGGTACAGATGGAAAGATATCTATTGAAACCGCTTTCATCATTAAATCTGCCTGAAGGTCTGATTGCTTCAGTCAATATCACAACCAATATACACTCCAATACCAGTATTTTACCAAAAACATCGGTACTATCTAACGAGAACCAAACACAGTTCTGGGTTATGAAAGTGCTGAATGATTCCACCGCCGTAAGAACAGATATAACAAAGGGTTTGGAAACAAAAGACAGTATAGAGATAATAAAACCCGCATTTACAAAAAAAGACAGAATACTTGTTAGCGGCAATTATGGGGTTCCTGATACAATTAAGATAAAGATTTTAAAGAAATGAAAGAACCATTTTTTAAAAAATATAAGAACCCCCTTATCGGGATTGTTATATTTTCCCTTTTTGGCGGTTTTTTTACATTCAGGCATACAAAAACTGCGCTGCTACCCGATGTTACCTTTCCGCAAGTGAGAATAGTCGCCGACAACGGCGAACAACCGGTGGACAGAATGATGATAACCGTTACACGTCCGCTTGAAGAAGCAATTAAACAGGTGCCTTACCTGCAAAGAGTTTTCAGTTCAACAAGCAGAGGCGAATGCGAGATAGATGTTTATTTCGACTGGAACGCCGATATAGATATTAGCCAGCAGCAAATAGAATCACGGATAAGCCAG
>JAKAOA010000017.1 GCA_021823405.1 Bacteroidota bacterium
CAACGGCAACATTACTGTTACCTGTAAGATTATACTGTAAGGCAAATGCGCCTGCGCCTGTGTTGCTGTTACCGCTAATATTTGTTGTTAATGCGTAATTTCCTAATGCCGTATTATAGCTGCCAACATTATTGGAGAACAATGAGCCGAAACCATTGGCGGTATTCCAGAATCCGGTATTGTCGCTGTAAAGCGAATAAGCCCCTATGGCGCTATTGGCATAGCCGGAGGTTACCTGCGTAAGCGACCAGTGCCCGAAGGCGGAATTGAAACTGCCCGTAACCACTTTTAGAGTTGCAGGGTCACCAAGGGCATGTTGCCCGAAGCCGGAATTAGCACTAGCTCCAAAACCAAAATTTCCTTGACAGTCTGATGCTCTAGATCCTCCTATTACAGCAGTTCGCCAATTGTCACGCACTAATCCGCCATAGGTTGTATTAGGGCAGGTGCCATCGGTAACTGGGCGAGGTGAAACACCTTGACAAGCTTGCGCAAAACACTTAGTATTGTAGATAACCGCAAAGGCGATAGCGAGGATTAACAATTTGTTTTTCATGATGTTTGATTTTGTTAATTAATATTCATTTTAAGTTATTTATCAAGCAAAAATTTTATTGGAGCTACCGGCGTTCCATCCGGTAATATTACTCTAAGAAGATAAACGCCAGACGGCTGATTAGTAATATTTATTTGAAAGAAGGATGCTGCGTTTCCACCGCTTCGCGATAAGGCGGTTAGGGGTTTATTAAACACTTCTTGCCCAAGCATGTTAAAAATCTCAATGACAATTACGTCTTCATTTATTAAGTAAGGAATGTTTAGGGTAAATATGCCGTTATTAGGGTTTGGATAAAGTTTAATCTTCGGAATGCTATCATTGTTAATTTCCTGCACACTTTCGGTGCAGAGTTTGTCTACCTCTATCAGTTGTCCATAGTATGGGTAATTCCCAACAGAATCGTTAAAAGCATATATTATTTTACAATTGCCAGTTGTAGAGCATTGAAAAATTGCGCCTAAACTGTCCCATATACCATTATAATTGGTTAAAAAACCGTAAAGATATCCATCACTTGCTTGTAAAAGAGCGCCCGTAGATATTCCTTCATTAGTATCAAAAAAATGCAAGGTCGTTAATGAACCAGATAAAGTACAAGAAAAAAGAGTTCCAAAAAAATACTTACCCTCATCAGATGTGGTACCATAAAGTTTTCCGTCTGTTGCCTGTATGAGAGTACTTGTAGGGTATCCTCCGTTTATACTGTCGAAGTCGAATAGCTTTGTAAAAGTACCTGTCTGTGTAATTCTGAATACTGTTCCATCCCCATGAACACCTCCAAGTTGTGCAAGTCCGTATAAATCCCCGTCACTTGCAAGGCACAAACTGCCCAAGGGGTTCATCCCATCCAATGTATCAAAATTGAACATTATTGTTAATACTCCCCTCGTGGTGCATTTAAATATTCTACCGCAATTATAAGTTCCGCCATAAGTAGTCATGCCCCATAAAGTACTATCTGGAGTTTGAATCAAACTTCCATAGGTTTCAATATTTGGTGAAGTCATAGCAAAGCCATTTAACAATTTTAAGTACCCTCCTTGCGTCCGCTTATAGATTGCACCTTGAGGGTAATTGGTAGATTCAGAGAACATGCCAAACAAGTTACTATCCAATCCTTCAATAATAAGATTCCCCGCATAAATTTCAACGTCCCCTCCTACATTGGACGCGAGGGTATCCACATCCTGACCTGTAATCTCTCGTTGGCAACTAATGGATAAAATCGATGAAGAATCACTTCCTTTAGAGTTTGCAGTATCTGTGACTACATAAAAATTTCCGTTATTTGTGTGCAGTGGGGCAGTTACTACTCCATTAGCCGGGAATCTTTGAGGTCCGGCTAATTTAGCAAAGATGCTAACCTTGTCTGTGGAGGGTACAATTGAAAATAAATTAACCGGAGCCCCTGCACCCCCGCAAGCAGTGCCATATAGCGTTACCTGCCCATTAGCTATAAGTGATGAGCTATAAATGATGAGAAACAGGAGTAGTTTTTTCATTTTAAACCTCACTCTTTTGTCTCGCTCCTTTAGCAAGGCGAGAGGCATTACTTGCACTATAAAGTTAAACTGTGGTATTTTCATAATGCGCTGAAATTGATACTACAAAGGTATAAGAATATTTTGAAAAACAAAAGAAATGACGATGGTATTAAATGCAGATAAATTTTTACTCTACCTCACCCTGCCCTCTCCTTGAGTAAGGAGAGGGTTCACTTGAACTCAAACGACCATTACTCTACCTCACCCTGCCCTCTCCTTGAGTAAGGAGAGGGTTCACTTGAACTCAAACGACCATTACTCTACCTCACCCTGCCCTCTCCTTGAGTAAGGAGAGGGTTTAAGGTTAGAATACGGGAAATGACTATTCCTACCGCCACCCCTCTCATGGTACAAGGAGAGGGGATAGAGGGGTGAGGTCAGTTAGGTACGAGCAGTCATACCGATGCTTTGAACCCTATAGTTATCGGGTTCATTCAATAGTGGTCGGCATAGGTCGATTGCGAAATAATTTTTCCCGGTCAACAGTAATTAAATACATAAAAATGCGAACTGATAAAAGTCATAAAAAATTAATACTTAAATTGTTGCAAATTAACTTTAGTTATATATTTTTGCCTTCGGAAACCATTATCATTCATTAACTTTAACTCTAAAATAGTACAATTATGAAAAAAACTCTACTTGCTTTAGCGGTATTCGCAACTGCTAAGCTTTTTGCGCAAACCATCCCTAACGGCGGTTTTGAAGCATGGAACAACGGCACATATATGGATCCGCTGTTTTATATGACTTCCAACGACAACTTTAACGGAAATGCAATAAACAACTTCATGGGTAATTGCATACGCACAAGCCCTGCCTATCATGGCAACTATGCCGTACAGCTTACCACCATTAAAAACGGAACCGATACCCTGGCGGGGTATATGGTGGACGGCTCGCCCAACGGAAATGTGATACATGGCGGGATACCCTATAATCAGAAACCGACCGGCATCCGTTTATATTATAAGTACTCCACCATGGCTACCGACTCCGCCCTTGTAATCGCTTGGTTCAAAAAATCGGGTTCGGTGATAGGAACCTATCCCTTTAAAATACACGCGCTGCAAAGTAACTATACCCTATTTGCCGGTACATTTTCACCTGCCCTGGCTGTTACTCCCGATACGGTAGTATTTGCGGCAGCCAGCAGCGTTACGGTTATGAATAACAGCGCGGGCGCCCCGATTGGCAGCGTATTCACCATAGACAGCGTATCGTTTACAGGCGTAGGTTCGCAACCGGCTGACCTGAACGGCGATTTTGAAAACTGGACTCCGGTTGACACCTTCTTTATACCTTCAGGATGGTATGTAAATCTACCCGAACGATGGAGCACCGACCGCCATGCCGGAAATTACTCCGTACAGATGAGCACGGAGATGACTCCAAACGGCGTATCGGCAGGTCAGGTCAGCACGGGCTACAACCAGTGTCCGAACCAATGTATGAATAATTGCAACTGCGTGCTGAAAGGCGGTCACCCTTATACTCAAACCAGCGATTCTCTTACCTTCTGGTATAAATACGCACCCGTAGGCGGCGATACCGCTTGGTTGAACCTTGCCTTTATAAAGGATACGGTTTTCAGCTGGGGTGGATTAAACCTGTTCGGAACAGGCGGACAGTGGATGTATGCGGGTGTAGCCATCAATCTGCCCAGAACGCCTGATACAGCTATCGTTTCTTTCGGCTCCTCTTACTCGCATAACAACGGACCGCTGCCCTCGCACATCGGATCGGTGCTGAAGATTGACAACGTACAGTTCAAATCGCAGCCCCTCGCGGTGAACAACCTGCAAGATATAAGCGGCAACATAGGCGTTTATCCTAACCCTAACCACGGGGTGTTTCAGGTGCGCATAAGCGGCGGCGGTAACGAAACGAACAATATAGAAGTGTATAACATGCTCGGTCAGCAGGTAGTGTCGCAGCCCAATATGCAGGGTTCGCTGCTGAATGTTGACCTGTCAAGTCAGCCCGGCGGTGTGTATCTGCTTCGCATAGTAAACGGCAACGGAACGGTTACCGGTACACAAGAGATAGTTAAGTTCTGATGCTCCGCAGCGTATAATTAATAAAAGAAGGAGGGTAGATTAAACTATCCTCCTTCTTTATTTATATCTATTATCTTGCCGATAATATGCACATAACGCTATTACGCATTCGCCTAAACCCAGCCGCTGGTTCAGCGGTCGTTATATCGCAGAATTAGGGCGATACCGCTGAAATCCTTTAGAGCGCCGCTTTCCAGAAACACCACCTCACCATTTTTAGCTGTCACGCTTTTTATAATCAGGTCAACGGGGTTATTCGTTGAAGATACTTCAATTTCATGATTGCCGCGGCTTTCAGGATATGCCAAGTCATTTTCGACCAACAGTTGCATGCCAAGTCCGTCGAGCGCGCTTCTGCGAACTTCTTCAATCCCGACAGATACCTTTTGTTTGCCAATCAGTTCATGGGCGCGGTCTGCCAGCTTTGCCTTCTCTCGGTTCCTGATGTCTTGCAGAACAGAGCAGGCGAGGTGAGCCAGCTGCTTTTGAGCGTCGAAATAACTGCCCGCAACCTTTCCGCTAACCCTGCCCGCGTGGCGCGATACTTGCGCGAAATCGGAAAGCGCCTTCGCATCGCCCGATATTATAAGCGGAATGGGGCTGCGGAGATAGCCGTCGCAGGCGTTATCGGCATGGCGGATGAACTCCTGCATGCGCACTTCCGTCATCACCGACTTGTCTCTTTCGGGGCTTTTCAGCGAGTTATCGCCGAACGAATTTCCTACGGCGGGTTTGGCATATTCAAAGGTTTCCTCGTAAACAAAGGGGAAATTTCCGTCCTGTATCTCTTGCAGATGCTCGCCTTCGCCTTTATACAGCCGTATGTATTTCCTGCTCATCGCCAATACAAAGTAGTCCTCCAACGCTTCGAGTTCGCAGAGCAAATCGCGCGAATCAAACGAATGACCTATAATCACCTTTTCCTTAACGGGCGTGGTAAAATGTATCAAACGGGCTTCGGCGGGCGATATGTAAATACCAATGCCGTTTACCGTATGCAGATAGTCAATCTGCTCAACGGCATTGTCAATCTTTGCTGCTAAATCTTGAAGGAACGATGCTTTGCTATAGTTTTCGCTTATCAGCCGTTTGGCGGTTTCTGCTGCATTATACAAGGTTCGCGGGTCGGTTCGCCTGTCGTTGGATATATGATGCGCAGGAACCACTATAGACACGCAAGGCGTTCCGTGGTGTTTCAGCAATTCTCTTATTTCGTCTTTTTTCATGGTTTTGGATTCTTTGGATTTACCGGGTTAAATAATCAGTACAACGCCATATTACAGCATTTTTAAGAATAGTGGTATGACGGAAGTCAGATTTAAGCCCGGAACCGAAAGTTTGTTATATTTGAATTGCATTTTCGAAAATTAAGAATCGCAATTCCGATTATTAACAACGTTAATAAAACCTAAACATGAAACCACCCACACCCTTCCTATGGTTCAACTCCAATGCCGAAGAAGCGGCGAACTTTTACGTATCGGTATTCAAAAATTCAAAAATGGGGGCTGTAAGCCGTTATCCGCATGATACGCCGGGCGCTAAAAAAGGCGATGTGATGGTTGTAAAATTCTGTATCAGCGGCCAGGAATTTACGGCGCTTAACGGTGGACCCGCGTTTAAATTCAATGAGGCGGTCTCCTTTGTGGTGGAATGTGATAATCAGGCGGAAATTGACGAGTACTGGAAAAAACTGACCGCAGACGGAGGTAAGCCAGGTGTTTGCGGCTGGCTGAAAGATAAATTCGGACTGTCGTGGCAGATTGTTCCGGCTCATCTGGGCAAATTGCTTACGGGCAAGAACGGCGCACAGACGGCCGCGGCACTAATGAAGATGACAAGGTTGAACATAGCGGAACTTGAAACGGCGGCGGGTTAAACCAGAATGAATGATAATAAACGTACATCAGACCAAAATTTAAATTATTATGGCTAAAACATCAATCTACCTGAACTTTCAGGGCAACTGCGAGGAAGCGTTCAACTTTTACAAAAAGGCGTTCAAAACCGAATTCACGGGCAGAATTTATCGCATGAAAGACAATCCGCCTGCACCCGGAATGCCGGTACTGCTTGAAAAGGAAAAGAACTATATAATGCATATCGTCTTACCGATTGTTGACGGAACCGTAATCATGGGCAGTGATATGCTCGAATCCATGGGGCATAAGCTGAAAATAGGCAACAACACCACAATAAACATGGAACCGGATACAAGAGAGGAAACCGACCGGTTATTTAAAGCGCTGTCGGAGGGCGGCTCTGAAATGGTGGCTCCGGCGGATATGGACTGGGGCTACTGGGGCGTTTGCCTCGACCGCTACGGAATACGGTGGATGTTCAACGGACCGGTTAAAAAGTAACTCCTTCTATACCGACTACAATTGAACCCAATAGCTATCGGGATGTTAAATTGCACAAATTCAAAGCATCGGTATAACTGCTCGTACTGGTATTTTACATTCGTAAAATCACTTACGAGCAGTATATAAGTCGAATGCGTTCAGCATGTTGTTTGCGGCAGAATCTCTTTTCCCGAGCGGATGAAGGTTGTAGAGGGTTTCAATAAGTTTTAATATTGAAACGGTCTCATACTGCGTGCTGTCCACATAATTTTTCTTTGCAAAAGGAGAGATAATTATTGCCGGAACTCTTGAACCCGGTCCCCAACGGTCTGTTTTTGGGGGAGCAACGTGGTCCCATCGCCCTCCGTTCTCATCGTAGGTAATGATGATAACCGATGAATCCATGTATCTGCTTTTCATCACATCGCGCACAAGCGAATCGGTATGACGTTGTCCGCGCAGAAGGTAAGCATACCCGGGGTGTTCGTTATTAATGCCTAACGGTTTTACAATAGATACCTCTGGCAAGTCGCCTGTATTCAGGGCGTTTATAAAATCATTTTCGTCCTTCAGATGTTCTGCTTTGTTGGCGGAACCGTCCTTATAATTTGCAAAATATACGAATGGCTGGTGGTGGTATTGAAAGAAACCATGTTGATTATTTCCCTTCAGTGCCTCATTCCAGCCACCGGAGTACCATGCCCAGGTTATACCGGCATCGTTCAGGCGGTCGCCGATGGTGGGCATGGTTAAGCCCGGCAGGAGCAACGAGTCGGGAACGGTTGCAGGGTGCGGCTGGTTTACTGAATATATTGTATTCACGGCATATCCGTCCGGAGTATATTCGCGGTCATATATTTTCAGTATGTCTGAAGCGGTGTCGCTCCTTTGGCTAACCGGCGCACTTTGCCATCGCGGCGTAGCTGCTGCAATGAACCAGATGTGATTGAGGAACGAGCCGCCGAAGGCAGAATGAAAGAAATTATCACATAGAGTATATTGCTTCGCAAGTTGTTCTTCAGGCAGCAAGGTATCATCATAGTAACTCATTACCAGGCCACCGTTATCGCTCCACGTCACGAATTTATCCATCCTGCCGTCGTTTATCTGTCTCTGTTCCGTGTAAAAGCGATGGACCAAATCGCCGGTTACCGTATCCTTGTCTGCCGGAATATAATCGTTTAAGCTGTATGGAACAGCGCCGGGGTATTTTTTATTCAGTTCTGTGAACCTGTAATCGATTATCATTACATTTTTACCGTCCTCCTTTTTTTCAAGAAGCGGCGGTGGCAGCGAGTCCATGGGCGTTCCGTCCCTGTTCACTTGCCTGTAATAATTATGTCGTAAAAGATTATTTACCCGCCTATCGGGGTAGAAACCATATAATCCGTCGAAGCTCCAGTTCTCTTCGTATATTATTATTACATGCTTTATCTTTCTTCTTATTTCCCGAACCTTTTCGCCATTGGCACCGGTTGTATAATGGTCTGCCTGCTGCGGGCGGTTGCACGAAATAAAGACAGAAGCATAAAGAATGCTTATGATTATTTTGGTTATCGGTTTCATTCTACCGGCTTCTGATTAATAAGGACAAGTAAAATAAAGCGTCCGGTTTGTCCTGAATAAATTTTCAATGTGAAGTTTTCGTTAATTGGACCTCTTGCATAATTAAATATCAATGATAATAACATTGATATATTGATAATCAGTACTTTCCGGTAAAATAATGATTGAATCCCTTAATGACTTATTTTCATTACTGCCGTAAGCGAGGTTGTGAATAGTTTAATGCCCATAAGCGATTTTATGGGCGGAGAAGAAGATTGCTTTAAAGCGAACGTTCTGACCTTCGGTGCATTATCAATTATTCTGTACGGGCGCCGTGGGTTTATTTTGAGAGGCGGGGGGTTTACCGAATGTGTAAATGAAGTTAAGCTGAAAGGCAAGATTATGACCTGCCTGCCATGAGCCATAATAGGGATAAAAGGAGCTGACTGCAGGCGAATTTTCAAAGACCGAATTGATTGAATTCAGATACCTGAAGTCGATTGCAAAGTTATTAGACACGTCATAACGGAAGCCCACCATAAGCCCGATATTAATTGGAGCATAATATACATTGTAGGCAGGGCTTCTGTAATTATCGGCGCTGTTCAAATAAGTTATACTAAACGCCTGGTAATAATAACTGGCAAGGATTCCCAAGTTCGCTCCGGCTTCTATCTCAAACTTATCGGTAGGCGAGCCGCTCAAGTTAAAGTGGATTTTATGCCGGTAAAGAACGGTCATATCGATATAGTTAAGCCGTAAGGTGTAATAGCCGGTGTCTATTATCTGCTGTAATGAATCGTATTGCGGGTTCACTTTGCTGCCTTTCATGTCGTATGTAAGTTCCATTTCGAGAGTATTTCTTTCATTCAGCTTTACATTTAGCAATCCGCCGAAGCTTAAGCCCAGATGCTGAAATGAATTACCCGATGAGGTAACGCCGGCGCCATCGACGCTGGTTACCATTCCGCCCAGTATCAATCCGCCGTTGAATACCTGCGAACGGCATAAGTCGGCGAATAGTAAAGCAAAAATTAATATGCCGATTCGTTTCATTTGTTCACAATAGTAGAAGGATATAATTGGGCTTGTGAATTATAATTCAAAAATAAGAAATATACCCTTTCAAACAGAGAAAAGCTTCAACGGCAACTTTGTTTTTAAGATATCTCCGGTTGCAACTTCCATATTATCACTCCATTTATATGTCGATGCATTACCCGGCTAACAGGTTAATTCCTCGTTTCAGGCAAGAAATTCGTCAAGGATTTTTACAATTCTCTTTGTGGCGGAGCCGTCCCATAGCGGCGGTACTACACCTTTCTTGTATCTGCCCGATTCTATTTGTGAAAGCCGTTTTTCAATTATTTCATTGTCTAAGGCGATAAGTTCGTTGGTTCCGAGCAGTACCGTAGATGGTCTTTCGGTGTTGGAACGCAGGGTAAGGCATGGTATTTTCAGAAAGGTGGTTTCTTCCTGAATGCCGCCGCTATCAGTAATAACAAGCAGGCATTCTTTTATCATTTTTTGAAAGGCAAAGTAATCGAGTGGACCCGCTATTATCAGGTTTTTATTCTGTTTCAATTTATCAAGCAGATCATTCTTTTCAAGGTTTTTAATGGTGCGCGGATGAACGGGGAAAACAAGTTTTAGTTTACTGGTTAAAGAAGTAATCAGGTCGCATAATTTTATTAGCCCCTCAACCGAATCGACCGTTGCCGGACGGTGCATGGTCATTAGGATGTATTTACCGGAGGATAGATTTAAATCCTTCAATATATTGCATTTCTCAATTTTATCGCCGAATGCAACAAGGGTATCAATCATTGTATTGCCGACAAAGTGGATATTTTTTTGTTCATGACCTTCTTTTATCAGATTATCATATCCGCTCTGTTCGGTTACAAAAAACAGGTCGGAAACATCGTCGGTGAGCATACGGTTGAATTCTTCCGGCATGGTTCGGTCAAAACTCCTTAAACCGGCTTCGAGGTGGGCAAGCGGAATGTTCATTTTGTTGGCTGTAATAGCGGCGGCAAGGGTGGAGTTCACATCACCTGGCGTTACCAGCAGATTGGGTTTGTATGTATTTATAACTTTTTCAAGTTCTGTCATTATGCCTGCCATTCCGGCAACAGGAGAAGTATGCACTGTATTTAGAAAAATATCGGGCTGCATGTTAAATTGCTTAAAGAATGCCGAAGACATTGCAGGATCGGAATGCTGACCTGTATGAACTATTTTGCATTCAAGGTTTTCAAACCCCTTAACAAGGGCAGGAAACTGCGTAACCTTGATAAAATTAGGGCGTGTGCCCACCACTATCAGAATTCTCTTTTTCACTTGTTAAATTAGCTGAAATAGTCGGTTATTGTATTGTTCCGTAGGTTTTTTTTATTTCGGATTGCATTTTTCGAGTTCCTCGTCTATTATATCATTGTATTTCTTACCACCTTTTAAAAGTCGATTAACCTTAAGCAAGTTATCGAAAATTTTACAAGATGTTGAATCAATGTCCATTTTCCAAAGATAACCCTGAACAAGTTCTCCGCCGAATCTTTTTTTAAAATTCTGGATGCCTTCCAGTTTAGTGGCTGTTACGTTGCTTAGTCGCGCACCGGCGAAATCATAGCGTTTTACGCCTTTTTTAAGGAGCAGTTTAATTACTTCCCATTGCAGCAGATTCATGCTGCCGGTTACTTCAACCTTAGGCGCCGTCGCACCGAACATATAAAATCCGCCGTAGCCGCTATAGGGAACGATCAAAGCGCCCTGCGGTTTGCCCTTATAGTATGCCACACCGCATAAAAGCATATCTTTCAGGAAAAATTTCATTTGCCGGAAGTAATCTGCCGGCTCGCAGTACATGGATGAACGTTGCATGGTTGATTGGTAAAGTTCGTAAAAATCGTCCAGGGTATCATCGCCCCATCTAATTTCAACGCCCTCTTTAATGGCATTTCGTATTACGTTGCGATGCTTGGGATGTATCTTTTCAAATATTTCACTCTCCGAACGATTTTCAAGGGTTAAAAGATATGTTCCGAACGGACAGAATATTGAATGCTCCGGAGTAGCTTGAAAGACGGAATAGCCCGGCGGCTGAATAACCCGGATGCCTGTTCTGTTTTTCTTCACTATGGTTATAAAATCATTAAGAAAAATTCTTTCGTTATCGAGGCTCATTTTTTCACCCGTCGGGCTTAGCGGCGGAAATATGGGCTGTAAAAGGCGAAACGACCTGACCCGATAACTGCTTACAGGCATTATTGCATTCAGGGCTTTACTATGGAACAGAAGGCAGTTCCTCTTCAGTATTTTTATCGAAAAATCGATGTATTCGCTTGAAAAATGGTAAGGAAGCTTTTTTAAATCCGATACATGGATGAATTTTCCGATTTCCGTATGTTGTACAATTTCCATTCTGCAGGGGAGATGCTATAATTTAAACCAATATGCGCTCAAACTGTTTTGAAAGGTTCGAGAATTCAAAAGGAGAGGTATCAAAATCCCGGTATGATAATTGTTCCAGTTTTTCTCTGTTCATAATCCATTCAAGCATATTATCCATTGTTTCATTAGTAAATTGCACGCCAATTCTGTTATCGGTGATAAACCTGCTCACCGCTCCTGCAGGTCCGATGAGGAAAATTTTTTTGCGGAGGGCAATGTAATCCATCAGTTTGGTATTAAACTGAATATCCTGATGCCCGAGGTCTGTAATAAAGAGGGCGACAGACGCCTTTTGCAAAAGGGATAGCGCCTCGTTCACAGGTTTAAATCCGTGATAAGCGAATATTCTATTGTCGGCTTTCTCAAAAATTGCAAGATTTTCCTGACTGATATGGCCGCAAAATTCAAACTTTACCTTTCTTTTAACAAGCGTTTCACAGTTCTTATTTATGAATTCGACCAGGCGTTGGTTTGTATCGCCTGTATTCAGGTATAAGGAACCGTTATATAAAATTCTGAACTCATCATCGGGGTTCGATTTATAATTGTCCGGAAAGTGGTAGTCAGAACTGTCAAATCCGTTGGTGACAGTTAAATATTTTTCCTTTTCGCCATTTCCGAATTTTCTTAAGTTTTCGGTAAGGGCTGCTGAAATTCCCACAACATAATCCGCATGAAGCAGCGCATATTTTTCCATATACTCCTGATATCTCATCCGTTTTTTCGGCATACTGCTCATATTTATCTTATGGAAATCGGGAAGTTCCACCCAAGGGTCCCTGAAATCAAGGATTATATTCAATTTTGGAAATCTCTTTTTTAGCTCCGCTATATAATACAATTGCTGAAACGGCGGGGCGGAAACAATTATATTATGAATATTTTCATTTCTCACTAATTCTATCACGCTTTTTTGCAACAATCTTCTCCATTTTACCGACCGGTCGAAAATATTGCCTCTAACAGTATATTTTAAGAACATAGTATTAAGCCGGTAACTTATCTTTTGCAAAATGTTTTTCTTATCGAAATGGGTGAGAATCCTTGGATATTTACCGGGAATTCTGTGGACTGTTACTCCGTTCCAATTCTCGGTTACGTGTTCGCCATCAGAATCCGATGAGGCGGTTATTATATGAACCGTGTGCCCACGTTGCGCCAGTTGCAAACTTAGTTTCGACCACCTTCTGCCGCCAACGCCGGATGCGGGAGGAAAGGTGTAGGATACGATTAGGACTTTATTGCTCATTGCGTTTATTTCTTTTCTAAAGTCCTTAACGTTGTCCGCATTGGTTTTAAAAACCGGATTAATCTATAATACTGCTTCCAATAGTCAAGTATGTTTGGGTATTCCCAATGTTGCCGCACCGGCGCCTTCATATATTCTTCCCAAGTCGTATCCGTAAAACCCAATTTTTTCTTTACATATTCAAAATCATCCACGAATAAGGATTCGTTAACATAGGTGGGTATATTCATCTCATCCAATGCCTTTTGCCTGCTTATCTGCCCCGAACATATCAATGTTGACAGATGAAACTGACGCTTGTCTATATGAAACTTTTGGGGAAGTATGTATCCCTGGTAAAAGCGGGTGAACACCGACTCGTAATGCTTACCCCCGTAATCTCTCCAGTTTAATACTTTGGTTATTATTTCTTTCGCCTCTTGTTTATTATAGTCAATGTAATTAAGAAGGGCAGTCCGACGAAAGTGTTTAGTAAGTTCATAATATGAATATACCCATGGAGACAGATGTGGAAACGTTTTCATAGGCATTTTTCCGAATCGGGAATGGATTGCCTTTATATTGATAATATCCATTTTAGGATGTACCCAGCTTTGAGGTAAGTAAGTTCCTTCGGTAACCAGATTATGCCCGCTTAGTATATTCCTGATTTTATATTTTTTTGCTATCATATACATGGCTGTCATCAGGGCGTAGTCGTATGGAAGTTCAATATCCACCACTCCCGCTTTGAAGAATGATAGCTGAATGTCCCTGAATTCTTCCCAGTTCAATATAACAGAATGTAAGCTGAAATTGGTTTTGTTAATGATGTTCTCAATATTATTCACCGCAATTTCGGTATCCCACCCGTTATCGCAGTGAACAAGCAGGATACGTAATCCGCTTTTATACGCCAGGTATGATAGATAAGCGCTGTCAACCCCTCCGCTTATTCCTATAATAGCGTCGTAGGGTTTGTTTTTGCCTTCCTTCATTAGTTTATCAATCAATGAATTGTAGGCAGATTCGCGTCTTTCCTTGTCGGGTAGCTTTGCTGCAGCTTCGTCGTAGCTTAGGCAATGGTTGCACACCCCGTTATCATCTAATATCAGGTTTGGATCGTTCACGTTGTCCATGATACACCTAACGCACGCTTTAATTTCCTTATTTTCCATGGTGCGATAATCTTTCATAGAGTAAATGTAATTCTGCAGGCGGCGGATAATGTATAAGAATTGAATCGGGAGGATCTCTCATATATACAAACATACTTCCGGCTGCCGCCGCCGAGGCGTTGCCAATAGCGACTGCCTTAAAAATATCTTCCATGCCTCCCGCACCGCCGCAGGCGATTACAGGTATCTGCACCGAAGCGGTTATCTCGCGAAGTATTTCATTATCATACCCATTTAGCGTACCCTCTCTGTCTATGCAGTTTACAAGAAGTTCGCCGGCGCCGGCTTCGGCGGCTTCTTTAGCCGCAGATAAGGGGTCTTTACACTCTTTCACCGTTCCGCCGTGCGAGTACACGGAGTTCTTGCCTCTGTAGTCCCGTTTGTAATCTATTGATACCACAACGCTTTGACTTCCATAACTGTCCGAAATTTCTTTTATGAGAGAGGGATTTTTATAAAAATGGGAATTTATAACAACTTTCTCCACGCCCAGATTAAAAAGTTTTGCTGCCTGACTTTTATTTGAGACGCCGCCTCCGTAAGTCATAGGCATAAAACATTCACCTGCTATTTCAGCCAAGAACTTATAATCGGGTTCTCTGCGTTTTTTTGAGGCATCTATATCGAGTATTATGATTTCATCCGCTTCCTTGTCGTTGAATATCTTTACAGCGTTAACAGGATCGCCCAAATAGTTTGGTTTTCTGAACCTGACGGTTTTATACAACCCCCTGCCCTTCAGTAGCAGCACCGGTATTACCCTTACCCGTTTCATACGTTGCAGATAAAATTATTTAAGACAGAGAGCCCGAAATGGTGGCTTTTTTCAGGGTGAAACTGCACTCCCATTATATTATCCTTGGCAATAGCGCAGGAAAAGGATATGCCGTAGAGCGCATTGGCGATAGAGTAGGAGGTGTCGGAGCTTATATAATAGGAATGAGCGAAGTAATACCTGACGTTCTGTCCGGCATCCTTAAACAATGGGTGGTCGCCTTTATAACTCACATCAGCCCAACCCATGTGAGGAACAGGAAGATTCTCGCCGTTATTAAAGGCGAATTTTTTAGTTTGTACAGGTATCCAGCCAAGCCCTGCGGCGTCTCCTTCCTCGCTGTGGCTTGTTAATAGTTGCATGCCCAGACATATTCCGAGTACGGGAATTTTATCATTTAGCGCCTTTCTGTTGAGTTCTTCTATAAGTCCCAATTCAGTCAGATTTTTCATTCCTCTTGCAAATGCCCCTACACCCGGTAATATTATTTTTTCGGCGGAACGGATTTCTGATGGGTCTGAAGTGATTCTTGGGATGTAACCTAATTTCCGTATCATGTTTTGAATGGAAGCCAGATTTCCAAGTCCATAATCTATAATTATAATATTCGACTTCTTTCTGTGTTCATGCAACGGTAAAACAAAATCGGCGGTTTGAGCTGCTGTGTTTTCATGTTCTGAATGGAATGATGATTTTGGAAGTCCTGTCTTTTCAAAATACTCGTTGACCGATAAACTTAAATATTCATTTATTTTAGAGAAGAAATCTGCTTTATCTTTTGCGCAGATATTTTTTATACTTGTAAGTTCTGTTCCCATCCCTTCTTCTCCGAATGGCATCATAAGGCATTTATAGCCGTAAAACAGCCGTCCGAATATCACACTTGAATACATTGAAATGCCAAGGTCTACAGAGTCGAAACAAGCGGATGAAGGCAAGCTCTCCTGATAAACCGAATAATCAATTCCTGAAAAAAAGGTTTCGTAATGTTTTAGCATCCTTTCTTTGTTTTCCGCAGTTTTCTCCCTTGGGTGAGGAAATACTGTAAGTTTTATGTCGGGCTTTAATCTTAAATATTCAGCCAGATAGGTCATTACCTTATTTTCATTTTTTTCGAAATTCCATTCATCCAGTTCGCCATGGGCGGAGCGGTGATAGCCCGCAGAGGAGTAAAATCCGATGGCATTTTTGTTCGGTGAATGCTTTTCGCCGTTTTCGTATGGTATTACAGGTATGTCTATGTTTTCAGGACCCCATATTTCTACATTTTTAACCTGTATGGTATCTTTAAATACCTCCAGTTCTTCAAGTTGAAAAGCATCGCATAATATAAGGGTATCTGTTCCGACTATGATACTGTTCCAATATTTTATTGGCGTAAGAGAAGTAACTTTTTTTACAGTTATCCCTAATTTTTGAATTGCTATTGAAGATATATTCGAATCTTTCTCATAGATGGAATAGTAATAAAGAACTCGCACATGGTGTGTTTTCAATGTTTTAAGAAGATTGACAAGTTCAATATATTCTAAAAAAATTAGCCCGGCTGAACCCTTATATTCTTCGAAAACGGCAACAGGCAGCAGCGGAATAAACAAAAGAAATTCAAAAATGAGTTGGAGCGATTTATTGTAAAGATTAAGATACCCTAGTAATTTTAGCTTACTTATGCTTCCGTTCGGGCTTTCCTTACGAAAGTAGCTCACGTGGGAAATCCTTTCTTTTTCATCTTCCGGATTAAGAATCAGATCGTAGATATACACTCCTCCGGGAGAATACGTATGACACGCCTCATCCATCTTTATTCGTTTCGCAAGCAGGGCATGAGCAAATGATTTAAGAAAAAACAGGAAACTCTTCTTATCTTTGTTCGGTATGCGGAAGCTTAAAGAAACCAGTCGTTTCCCGGCAAGCGAATATTTATCATTACCGGAAGGGTGTAAGTAATAACACCCTAATGACCTTAAAAAAAGAAACCACGTGCGGAGGTATATCATCATTGTCTATTCCTTTAAAATTACTCTTTTGTTCCGTACATTTTAGGTCTCTGGGTATGATAGTGGAATTTATAATTCTTTAATGTCAAATTTCACCGGTGCGCCTGCTTTAAAGTCAATAGGAGATTTTTTATTCAGAAGGGACTCATAATAGCGCGGGTGAAGACCAAGGTTCGGTCGGATAACTCTAATGTTTTCTGTCGTGAATTTTTCATTTTGTTTAATGTCTTTCGATGCATAAATGGAGCGTTTGTAAACCATACTTTTCCTCTCTTCCGAGCCAAGCTCATAGGTAACTTTTCCTAAGGCGAGCCATGCATTATGGCATTCGTCACCAAGTAATTTCAACTCGTCCGGTTCCATGGAAAACGCCGAATCAACGCCTCCTTTGGCACGGTCGAGACAAAAATGCTTTTCAACCATACAGGCGCCCAATGCTACTGCGGCAACCGATACGCCTGCACCCATAGTGTGATCAGACAGACCGATGAGACAGCCATATTTTTTTCTCATGTCGGGTATGGTAAGCAGGTTGATGGTTTCGGGAGACGCGGGATAAGTACTGGTGCATTTCAAGAGTATGATTTCCTTACAGCCGCTTTTGCGAAGCACCTTAAGCGATTCCCTGATATCTTCTTGACTCGCTACTCCGGTAGACATAATGACGGGTTTACCTGTTGCCGCTACTTTCCTCAACAAGGGATGATGCGTATTCTCGAATGAAGCGATCTTATATGCAGGCGCATTCAATTTCTCCAAAAAATCGACCGCTGTTTCGTCGAAGGGCGAACTGAACCATATCAACCCTCTTTTTTTTGCTCGCTCTGCAATCGGTTTATGCCATTCCCAAGGGGTATACGCCTGTCTGTACAAGGCATATAGTTCCTTGCCTTTCCAGAGCGATTTTTTATCTTTTATGGTGTATGCCCCTTTCATGGTTATGGTATCGGCGGTATAAGTTTGCAGCTTTATGGCGTGAGCGCCGGCATCGGCGGCAGCGTCAACAATGGCGAGCGCTTGCTTAAGCGACTGATTATGGTTGCCCGACATCTCGGCTACTATGAAGGGTTTATGCCCATCACCTATTGTTATGCCTGCTATTTTAAGCGTCTTATTCATATTCAATATGATGTCTTAAATGTTCCGAAACCCGAAGCTGTTTCCATGTCAATATTAAATAAATAATCAATAAAGGCAAGGTGGCTTATGAAGTCGTTATAGTTGATTTGTTTATATATAGGGTGTGCAAACTGCTGATATTCTAAGGTAATGTGATTTTCAGCAAAGATGTTGTTTTCATCAATATATTGCTTTGAACCTACCGGCGAAAGATAGGTGTCGGCTCCTGTTTTCTTGCATATATCTATAAGCGCCTCAACTCTGTTTCCCTGCACATCCATCTTACTTGAAAACATGAAATTCTTGCTTATTCCTAAATACTTTATCCCTATTTGTATTATTTCGAGATTAAAATCGATAAGATATTGGATTTTACCGGAGTAAATTTTTTCAACTTCGGGAAATAGTTTATTAAAGTTCAGCGATTTAGAGTAATATAATTTTATGGAGGTTAGATGCTTTTTCAGGGTATTTCTTGAATTATCTATTTTCACATCTCTTATGGATTGTCCCGATAAGCCCGTTCCGTGTATCACCGGGATGGACAGCAGCATCTCTCCATCCCTGTTTCTTATCCTGTTTCTCTGTTGCCACGACTGGCGTTCAAATTGAACATGGTCAAGATAGACGAATATATCCGCTCTTCTTATCAGGTCGAAATAGCCCAGCCATGGCAAGTAAGTCGGCTGCATTATAACGCAACGCATTTTGAGTGTATGTTTTTCAGGCGTTAATTATTTTATCTGCAAGATTTTCCAGCGATTGCGAATCAAACGACTTTGCCGAACTTGAATGTAATAACCTTCCTGTGTCAGGGTTCAGTAAGTTTTTGAAAGACGCAGTAAACGCCTCATCATCAAAATTGTAGGAGCGTCCTACGGTCCGGCAAAGGTTATTCCTATCTAATGTCATGGTTTCTTCAAACTCTCCTTCGTTCTGCGCCACAACACCAACAGGTATGCAGCAATAGGCGCATTCGAATTTCGACAAGCCGCCGCCTGTAATGGCAATGTCGGTTTTAGCGTATATGTTTTCAATATTTTCATAAAAGGCGTGCGATATTAAGTCATTATTCTTAGGGAAGTAAGTACAATTTTTAGCATTAATATAGGTTATAGTTTTACCTGAAACAAGCGAATCGATAATTTCTGCAATATGCGAGCCAATGCCGTATTTATCATAACTTCCTATCATTACAAGTATGCTGCGGTATTCTCTTGTCGCTGCTTTAATATTTGTTTCACGTATAATCTTTAAAGCAGGTTTTACGGGGTAATATTTTAATCCTAACGCCTGATGCGCCGCGCCATAATTGTGGTTATCGGCGCCAATGCTATAGTTTATCACCAGATTGACTCGTGTCAGGTCAAATTTGAAGAAATCGTCAAAAATGATAAAACGAAAATTTCTATTGCATAATCCGTCAATATAATTTTGCGTGATTAAATATGTATCGAGGATAAAATGACTGGAATTATCGATAAATTTTATGAGATTCTCTGAACTTTCGTGATTATGAGAGTTGTATAAGATATGTTCAAAACCATGTTTTTCTATCAATGAAACCGCTTTATCGGTATAATCTCCGTAAAAACGGATTCTGCAATCATTCTGTTTCGCTCTAATGCCGAGAGCAGTATTTATGCACCGGGATAAGTGTCCGAATCCGTTAATTTCATTTGCATCGCAGCGAATAACTATATTACCCCCGAACTTAATCATCTATACATTTACCGATTAATGCTTATTTATTAAGCGCCTTTTGTAACATTTTTGCCGAAGTATTCAGTTCCAATTTTTCTAAAATTCCGATGGCGTACTTCAATTCATCAATGGTATTCGAAAATATCCGCTTCTGATAGGCAATTGAATTTATTTCAAAAAGCCAGGGTTTTTTATTATATAACTCAAGTATATCTTTCAGCCCCACGGGAGCGCCTGAATTTTTAAAATAATCAAAAATGCAACGCATAAGCAAGTAATCGGCTTGTGAATCTACCGTAAGCCGTAAATGTGAAATGGATTTATATTTCCTTCCGGCAGAGATAAACTTCTGACGGAACTTCTTAGGGTGTGTGTATATATATGACGTTACATGCTCTCTGTCTCTGACCAATTTTGCTTCTTTATAGCATTTTTCAAGTGCGTTAAAACTTAATATCTCTACATTAAACCCTAGTGGATAGCGAATCGTGGATATATAATCCCTGCCGCTTTTCAGGAATTTTTTCAATATTTTTTCTATGAGGGAAACATCCAAACATGGATTATCGCCGGTAATACGGATGATTGTATTTAATTTCTCCTGTTTTGCAGCCATATAAAACCGCTTCAGTACATCTTTTTCATCGCCCCTGAACAATATGGCATCTCGTTTGTATTTCTTTCTTACGTATTCCGCCAATTCATCATCCGATTTGCCGGTTGTAGTAGCAATTATTATCTTATCCAAACCGTTGACCTCCGAAAGTCCATGAATAATACAATCGGTCATATTCCAGCCCTTTGCCTGCAAAACCGGCATTAGCGCCTTGCCCGGTAATCGTTCCGACTTTGTTCTTACTTGTATGATGGCGCCGTTCATTTTCTGGAGGTTATTTTCAGACGCATGTCCAGCCCCCGTCTACAAGTATATTCTGTCCTGTAATAAAATTTGAGGCGCCGGAGCTTAAAAATATGAAAATTCCCTTTAATTCATCCGGATGTCCTACCCTCTTTAACGGATTTCTTTGAGAGAGATTTTTTATAAATTTCTTGTTTTTCCTTGCTTCTTCACCGGGAAACGGACCTGGCGACACCGCATTTACCAGAATATTGCGCTTGCCCAACAAACTTGCATAATAACGCGTTAACTGAATCACCCCGGCTTTTCCTGCTTCATAATGAGCAGGATTGGTAAATTCTTCAGCCCCCGAATAAACGCTAAAATCGGGTGCTACAACCCCATACATTGTGGAAACATTAATTATTTTTCCACTGCCTGTTTCAACGAAGTATGGTATTATCTCGCGTATGCACCTGTATACGCTGTTCAAGGAACCATCTATGGAATATTGCCATTCTTCATCGGTCAGAGGACCGGAAGCGTCGCCTTTCAGATATACAGCATTGTTTATCAGTACGTCTATTTTCTTAAAATATCCTTTTATATTTTTAAACGCCTGAATAATGGTATCGGAGTTGGAAACATCCGCAAATTCAAAAAATAAATTTTGCTTCCTTGCACCAAAGGTTTTGTTAAATTTATTCTTGTCTCTTCCAAGAACCACAACAGTTCCTCCGGCGTCTATAAGCCCGCTTACTATGCTTTTCCCCAAATTCCCGTAACCGCCGGTAACTAAAATTACCTTATCTTTCAGAGAAAATAAATTCAAGTTTTCCATTTTACAGGGTTAATGATGTTTTCATCGTTCACTATAAATGTACCGAGTTCTTCCATTAACCCGGATATTTTTTCATTGCACCGGAGAGCATTTAAATTTTCCATTAGCTGCTCCCGGTTGTCATGACCAAGTATTATCTTATTTATAAATCGGTTGTTATACACAAAGTTAAGACATATCTCTGTAATATTGGTATCATTATTTCGTGCAAAATCATTTAGCTGTAATAATTTATCCTTCACAGGAAGAAGCCATGAAGGTAATTCTGTTAATTCAATGAAAAACAATCCTTGAAGGAATACCGACCTCGTATGAATTTCTATTCCGTGACTGAATAGTTCCGGAAAATAGCTTTCAAATCTTCTGTCGAAGATATTATAAGGAACCTGAATAATTCCTATATTCAGATTCAATTTAAGTAAGCTATCCAATTCAGAAGGAGTGTATAATGAAAATCCGGTTTTATCAACCCTCCCATCATCCCGTAATTTTAGTATTTCCTCGTATAACGACGGTGTTTCAATAAAATCGCTGAAATTATGCAACAAGTAGCCGTATAACCTGCTTACTTTCATTCGGTTTAAGCTCCTATCAAATGCCTCATTTATATTGGCGCCGATGCTTTTAGCATATTTAGAAACTATAGTAAACTTTTTAACGTCCGCCCTACCAAGTACATCTTCGCTCATGCCATAGTCGGAAGCGGTATCTATTGTATTTATATTATTTTCTTTCGCCATCTTTAGTATTTCGCATACCTCTTTACTTTGCACCATTCCCGTTTTATTGTTTATCCCGTATTTAAATCCGAATTGCGCTGTACCTAACGCTATTTTCATTGCATTCACTGCACAAAAAATCAGGGGTTGGTAAATTCTGTAATTAATTCTTTTAAGTTCTCCACAGTCAGCCACCTGTCATTGGTGCCGGAGTTGTATTTAAATCCCGGCTGAACTGGTCGCGCTTTAAAATGCTTTATATATTCTTCCCGCTGCCATAGCGGAGCAACAGGCAAAATGGAATAATACTTTCCCAAATCAACGGTAGTGTACGAATCGGCTTCGGTAATCATCTCCTCATGAATTTTTTCACCTGCCCTTATGCCTACTACTTCGTGTTTGCAAGCCGGTCCTATGGCTTTGGCAAGGTCGGTAATGCGGAATGAGGGTATTTTGGGAACCAGTAACTCACCGCCCCATTGATTTTCCAGCGCCCATAATACCAGCGCTACGCCTTCTTCCAGTGTAATGTTGAAGCGTGTCATGTTAGGGTCGGTAATCGGAAGCGTCCCGCTCTTCTTCTTTTGAAGAAAAAAAGGCACCACCGACCCGCGGGAACCCATTACATTGCCGTAACGCACTACAGAAAATTTCGTCTCTCTTTTGCCTCTGATATTGTTTGCGGCGATGAAAAGTTTGTCAGCACACAACTTGGTAGCCCCGTAAAGATTAATGGGCGCCGCCGCCTTGTCGGTCGAAAGTGCGACCACATTTTTTACCCCGCGGTTCAGGGCGGCGTTAATTACATTTTCGGCTCCTATTACATTGGTTTTTATGCACTCCATCGGATTATACTCGGCGGTAGGAACCTGTTTAAGCGCGGCGGCATGTATTACCATGTCAATGCCTTCGCATGCTGTGTCAAGCCGTTTGCTATCGCGCACGTCGCCGATAAAATAACGAATGCCTGGGTATTTGGCTTCCGGAAATAACTGCGCCATCTCATACTGCTTCAGTTCGTCTCTCGAATATACCACCAGCCGGCTGATGTCAGGACACTTTTTAAGAACCGTTTCAACAAACTTTCTGCCAAACGAACCTGTACCGCCTGTAATAAGAATATTTCGCCCTTTTAACATTTTAAATTTTTATTGTATGCAAAGATAGCAAACTGTTCAAAATCCACAAAACGATTAACGATATTATTTTTTTCAGGAAGCTATCACGAAACTTTATAATTTTACACTATCTTGCAAACTTATTTTACCTGTTGGTTTAACCAGAATCCGTGGAAACTATAATAGAACAATTACCGCCTGACCTGATTGGGTTTTTAATGGTCGCCATTTTTTCGCTGCTTATTGGTCTGGAGCAGCGCCGTCGGTATCTTTCTTACGGCGGCGAAACGCTCTTTGGCACCGACCGCACCTTCACCCTGATAGGTATTCTGGGCTATGTGCTTTATATTATCAGCCCTTCCAATCTTATTCCATTCACAGCCGGCGGCGGCGTTTTAGCCATTCTGCTCTGTATATATTATTTTCAGAAAATGCAATTACAGCAAAAGTTCGGTATGACCTCAATTATTGCCGCGCTCATTACCTACTGCCTCGCCCCTCTGGTATTTATGCCGGCGCACTGGCTCGCCCTGCTGGTGGTGGTAACGGTCCTTGTTTTACTCGAAATAAAAGAAAATCTGTTGAAAATCACTAAGGAGTTCAACAACGACGAATTCATTACACTCGCAAAATTCCTTGTTGTGGCTGGCGTTGTACTTCCATTATTGCCTGACAGACCGGTGTCTGCCGTAATAAATATATCACCCTATCAGTTCTGGCTTGCAATAGTGGTGGTGTCGGGCATTTCTTATTTCAGTTATCTGCTGCGGAAATTCGTATTTCCCGATACCGGAATACTGCTTACGGGCGTATTGGGCGGACTATACAGCAGTACGGCTACCACTGTAATTCTTGCGCGGAAAAGCAAGGAGGAACTGTCCGTTAACCGCGTTGTAGCTGCAATGTTTCTGGCGCTCGCTATGATGTATCTCCGCATTTTTGCCCTCGCCCTGTTTTTCGATCGCGACATCGGAATACGGCTCATACCTTCATTTGCCATTCTCACCATCCTGTCGGTTGTTATAGCGCTTTACTATATTAAAATGAGAAAGGAGGATGTTCAGACAGGAAGATTAAATGAAAAATTGGATGTGAATTCGCACCGCAACCCGCTTGAATTCAAAACATCCCTCCTTTTTGGCGGGTTATTCGTCTTTTTCGCCGTGCTTACCGGATTCGTGATTAATCAGTATGGCGGAGGCGGGGTTAAGGTGCTGTCTTTTATTGTAGGCGTTACCGATATCGACCCGTTTATTCTTAATCTCCTGCAAGGAAAATGGAACATAGATGCAGGGGTTATTACCATTGCCATAGTAAATGCAAGTACAAGCAACAATGTACTTAAAATGTTCTACGCCCTGTCACTTGGCAGCAAAGCGCTGCGTAAGGAAATTGCAGTTTCTTTCGGAATTATAATTGCGGCGGGGATAGCGGCGGCATTTATCTAAAGTGAAATTCATCTGAAGTTTAAAAATATATTTTCCGGCATCAAATTTTCCACCATCTATGATTGACCTCCGCAGCGATACCGTAACACGCCCCACGCCCGAAATGCTGAAGTTCATGTTCAGCGCCAAAGTAGGCGACGACGTTTATAAAGAAGATACGTCTATCAATGAATTGCAGAAAAAGGCGGCTGCGATATTCGGTAAAGAAGAGGGCTTGTTCTGCCCTTCGGGTACCATGACCAATCAATGCGCCATTAAAGCTCATACCCAGCCGGGAGACGAAGTAATTTGCGATGTAAGCGCCCACATCTTCAACTACGAAGGAGGCGGGATGGCTTTTAATTCAGGCGTACAGGCAAAACTTTTAAACGGCGACAGAGGCAGATTCACCTCAAAGCAAATTGAGGCGGTAATCCATCCGCCTGCCGACTGGCTGCCGCATACCTCGCTCGTTTGCATTGAAAATACAAGCAACCGCGGCGGCGGAAGTTATTACAGGATTAATGAGGTAAAGGATATAGCCGGCGTATGCAAAACAAACAAACTTGCCTTGCATTTAGATGGCGCGCGCATATTCAATGCCATTGCCGAAACCGGAGATAAGCCCCAAGAGTACGGACAGTATTGCGATTCAATTTCGGTATGTTTCTCAAAAGGGTTGGGCGCCCCTGTCGGTTCCGTAATACTCGGCAGTAAAGAATTTATTTCAAAAGCGCGCCGTGTGCGCAAACTTTTAGGCGGTGGTATGCGTCAGGGCGGATATTTAGCCGCTGCCGCAATCTATGCACTCGACCATCATATAGAACGGCTTAAAGATGACCATAGACGGGCTAAATACTTAGGCAAAATATTACAAACTAAAAACTTCGTAACAGACATGCTGCCGGTCGATACGAACATCATCATATTCTCTTTAACCGACGATATTACGGCAGAGCAATTCGTGCAAAAACTTAAAAATGAGAACATTCTTATATCGGCTACGGGCAAACAGACGGTGAGAATGGTCACCCACCTCGATTTTACAGATAATATGCTCGAAAAAGTGGAAAATGCGTTTAAATGCCTATAAGTTTTAATTTAGCGCCGTTATTTCAAATTATTCCTTCCAATTTTTAACTGATAAATCCCTTATGCCTTACCATTTTTATGATTCCGAACTGATAGATATTATTGACGTTACCCCCCAGGTAAAGCGATTCTTTTTCAAAATAAACGGAGTGGAGGACTTTAAATTCGGCGCCGGTCAGTTTGTAATGATAGACCTCCCGCTGCAATCGAAAGTTACCACCCGTTCATACTCCATCGCTTCCGCTCCCGAAGGGAATAACATCATCGAATTGATAATATCGCTGAATGATTCAGGATTAGGCACTCCTTATCTTTTCAATTCATTGAAGAAGGGCGCGCATCTCCCGTTATCGCAGCCCGCCGGTAAGTTTATGCAGCCGCCTCCTGTCCGGCTGTCAACGGACGTATGCCTCGTTTGTACCGGTACGGGCATTGCGCCTTTCAGGGCTTATCTGCACGATGTAATAAACCGGAAAATAGAGCATAAAAACATTGACCTCATTTTTGGCTCGCGTTACGAAAAGGATATTCTTTACAGGTCGGAAATGGAGGAACTTGCCAAAACAATACCCGGATTCCGCTATTCTGTCGCCCTCTCCAGAGAGGATAATCCGCGATGGCATGGCGAAAGGGGTTACGTACATGGCATATATGAAAAACTATATGCCGGAAAACAGCCGGCAATGTTTTATCTCTGCGGCTGGAAGGTAATGGTGAAAGAAGCGCGTGAACGGCTGCTCAAACTCGGCTACGATAAATCCTGTATTAAATTTGAACTTTACGACTAACCGTTTCACTTGTTCTCATATCCAAACATAACAACGGCGCACATCTCTGAACCGGTTGCCGGTATCCTGTATTCCACGTAAAACCGTCCGCCTTTACATACCGCATCCACAAAACCTATGCGGTTTTCGGAGTCAGATATGGAGTAAAGCGGTTTCCTGTTTTTATGGTTATTATCCTGGTCGTACACGGTTACCACTGTACCCGGAGGCATAGCCGCAATGTCTATTACTATACGGAAACGTTGCCCGCTGAAACCTGGAAAATTAATCTCCCTAACCTGAACAAATGTTCTCGGCTGCAGGTGCAGGGTGTTGGCATCATCGTAAAAAAACGGTTTCAGATACTTGCGGCAGCTGTCGTTTATTCGTGACATTATACATGGGCACACATTCACATGAACGGGTGGCGCGGCGGCTTTCACGGGGACAGGTGCAGGAGCCGAAGCCGGTTCTTTTTGGGTTGTTTCCTTTTTCACCGGTTCAGCTTTTTTTACAGGTTTCACCGGTTGTTGCACCGAACTTTTAATGGTTGATTCATTAGGTTTTTTAAGGGCATCGTTGCACTTGGCTATCATATCCTTCGGGTACTGCTCATCAGGTTTCAGGGTAAGCGCCGCTTTGTAATCCGTTTTAGCGTCCGTATAGTTTTTATCCCTGAATTCGCCATCTGCTTTTCTTATTTGTTCCTTATACCGGGTATTAAACGCCTCATAATCGTCAATTATTTTTTGCAGCTTTTCACGCATGGAGGCGCTGTAATCGGCATCGTATGTAAAGTCGCCTTTACCGCCGTTTAGGGTAGGGGAGTATGCCACCTTAGCCACAGGTTGTAACAGTAGCTGGTCGGCTCTCGACTCAAAGTCGCCTCCTTTCATCAGCGGAATGATATCAACCTCCGAAATGGAAGTATATGGGTCAAAGCCATGTTTGCCTCTTTCATCGGGTACATTTTTAGTTGAAAAACTTATCCGCTTTGTAATATATCCGGGTTTGGTAAATGTTATCGTATAGTCATTATCCGGAGAGAGATTAAAATCAAATTTTCCGTCGCGGGAGTTGATTGTATTCACCGGGCTGTTATTGGCGAACACAGTTATTACCGCGCCTGCCAGTTTTCTGTTGTACTCGGTCACTGCTCCTTTTACTTCTATTGTCCAAGCCGGACTCTGACCGAAAACGTTACTCCCGATAAGACCGGCGAACAATAAATGGGCGCCAAATAATAACGCCGGTAAGTTCTTCAATCTGAATTGGAAAATCTTAGGTTTCATATTCATTTCCCGGAAAATAAATCTAAAAGTAATATTTATTTTCAAAACTTTCTCCAAGCCGCACTCCCAATGCCTCATTATTCTTTTAACCGCAAGGATTTCTTAACTGACTGCCATTTTTGCCATAAAACCTGAAAGGCGGCGGTCGCTTCTTTTACTTTTTCAGTGCATTGCATAGTCGGCTCGACATCGGCATTTTGCAGTTCGTCCATTAAAGTTCTGAACAAGCTGTTTAGCGTGGAAATGTTAACCATGTTACCTTTTGCGCTAATTTTTCTTGTAGTGTCGTTAATTTCGGCGTTAAGTGGAGCAAGAGCATTTTCAAATGCTGTTAATTCACCTAATTCTTTCGGACTTTTGGTCAGGCGGCTTTTAAACTTTGCCAATTCAACAGAAATATTCGTAAGTTGCTCCGCATCCCTATAGCACAACAACGAGAGGTTATATTGCTCCTGTAACCCTGTTAAAGGTGTTTTTACGCGGGGATCCATCTTTACTATCAGCGTCTGTTCCATGCTTACAGCTTTTGATTTACGGCTGCCTAACAATGTCAGTTTAACCGTATATTTACCCGGCATCACCCACGGCGCGCTTTGGGCAGGCGGTGTATTACCTACTACGGCGCTCATCGAATAGGAGAGCGATGTATTGAGCGGCATATAGCGCATATCCCACAAAAAACGATGTGAGCCGCTATCGGCGGAAAGGAACTGTTGCGGACGCAGCCAGTATAACGGAATATTCAGATGCGGAACCGGCAAAGGTATGTCGCTGCTGCCGTAATGCTGTATAAGATTGCCCGCAGTATCAAGAATATCAAGGGTAATTCCTGCAGCTGCCTTATGTGGAAGATAATAATCTATGATCGCCCCGTCGGGTGGATTTTTGCCTGCGGGCTCATCTGCCGGAAAAGGCGTGTCGGTATTCATATCCCACCGTAACCGTACTGCCGTTCCGGGCTTATATAAGATAGCAGTGCGGGCATCCGTGGCATCGCTCGTCTGCCGTAGCGGCGTAATATCATCCAATATCCAGAATGAGCGCCCGTGCGTTGCTGCTATAAGGTCGTTGTCCTTTATGCATACATCGCGTATGGAGGTGGCAGGCATATTCAGTCGAAGAGGTTGCCAATGTTCTCCATCATCAAACGATACCGACACATTGGTTTGGGAGCCGGCAAATAGCAATCCCTTTTTCAAAGGGTCTTCTTTTACAACATTTACCGGCTGGTCAGGCAGTCCGTCCGTAATTTTTTCCCATGTTTCTCCTCCATCCTTAGTACGGTAAATATAAGGTTGCATATCATCCAATCGTATTCGGTTCACCGCAGCGTACGCTTCATCGGGGTTGCTGTGGCTTGCGTCCATAAGTGATATTTTGCTCCACGAGGTTAATCCGGGAGGCGTAACATTCTTCCATGTTTTGCCCCCGTCCTTCGTTACCTGAATATATCCGTCGTCGGTGCCGCACCAAATTATGTTGCTGTCGATGGGCGAAGGTGCGATGGTATATATTACGCCCCGTCTTGGCATTTTTTTCATCGAATCGGTGCGGAAAACGCCTATGCATTGAGCAACATCGTATTCGTTGCGGGTAAGGTCGGGGCTGATTACTTTCCACGAGTTGCCGCCGTCCTCCGTTTTGAATAGTACATTACCCGCAAAATAAAGCGTCTTACTGTCAACCGGCGAGAAGATAATGGGCGCGGTCCGGATGAAACGATATTTACCCGAGTGTGCGGCGTCGGGTGATATATCCTGTACCTGGTCAGTAAGTTTGTTGTACTTTGATATTTTACCACCGTAAATTATATTTGGATTTAAAGGGTCGGCAACCACATACCCGTATTCTTCTGCGCCGACCGGATGCCATTCCCTCATGGTTATCTCCCCATCGTTGCCGCGAGAGGCGATTCCAATTGATCCGCTCTCTTGCTGCCCGCTGTACACATTGTATGGGAACGCATTGTCGGCGCTCACATGATAAAATTGCGCAGTCGGCTGGTTATACCATGAGCTCCATGTTTTTCCGCCGTTCACTGTAATAATCGCCCCCTGGTCGCCTGCCAGCAGAATTATATCCGGGTTATTCGGGTTTATCCAAAGCCGGTGATAGTCGTCTCCGCCCGGTGCGCCTTTAAAGCCCGTCCACGTTTTCCCGCCATCGTTAGATTTCGACACCATAACATTCGCATCGTAAACAATATCCGCGTTCTTCGGATCAACCTTCAGTTCGGCAAAATCATCACCTCTATCCCATAGCCGCATGTCACTATTTACTTTGTTCCATGTTTCTCCGGCGTCATCGCTGCGATATATACCGCCGGAACCTGTTTTTGCATCCACGGTGGCATAAAGGCGTTTGCCATTTGATGGCGCAATGCAGAACCCTATTCTGCCCAAACTGTCTTTTCCCGAAGGCAACCCATTCGTTAATTTTTTCCATATTGTCCCGCCGTCTGTTGATTTATAAAGACCGCAATTGCCCGGAATGGAGAAGTAGCCGTCTTCCCAAGGCGCCATCCTTGCCGCCCACATATCGGCATAAACCACCTGGGGATTGGCGGGGTCTATCGTTACCTCTATTGCGCCTGTATTTTCGTCTATATACAATACTTTCGACCACGACTTGCCGCCATCTGTTGTGCGGTAAACGCCTCTTTCACTGTTCGGTCCGTAGGGGTGACCGAGTACTGCCGCAAATACCCGGTTCTCATTGGTTGGGTCAACTGCCAGTCCGCCTATCTGCATTCCATCGCCCAACCCAGTATTTACCCATGTTTTACCTCCATCGGTCGACTTGTAAATGCCATTTCCAACCGACAAGTCGGGGCGCTGTAAACCTTCGCCGCTGCCCGCATATATCACCTCCGGGTTGCTCTGGGCTACTGCCACATCGCCGATAGAGCCGGTGGTCTCGCTGTCAAAAACAGGGATCCATGTTCTTCCATAATCATCTGATTTCCAAACACCACCATCGTTTATTCCTATGTAAAATATATTGGGTTGATTATTCACCCCGCATGCGCCCACCGTTCGTCCGCCCCTGAATGGTCCTATCATTCGCCACTGCATACAATTGAATAAAGACGGATTTACCGTTTGGGCGAAAACGGTAAATGGTATAATACATAAGGATAAGCAAAAGTTAACTGCCCTGAATTTATTTAATTTCATCACGTTAAGAAATGGTTTTGTTTATTTGCCGAATGTGTAGGTTAAGCCAAGCAATCCGTTCATCATTTGCATCATTGCCGTTCCGGGAGGGTTTGATTTACCTGTCGGGTTATTGCCTTCGTAAACGATATTGGTGTATTTACAGCTATAGTAGAGAAAATCGCCGTCGAAAGTGGCCGACATATTTTTGCCCAGAGGATAATTGATTTGAATTCCTCCGTCGAAACTGTAACCAATCTGCGATGAATATGTCTGCGTGGATAGTATGCTATAATTTACCGGCGGCGAATAAATAACATAATATGAGCTATTGGGTAATACAATGGCGCCAATGCCTCCGGTAACTTTAAGTTCTATTACAGTTTTACCAACGGCATACGCCCCATAGAAACCGGCAAGATATGAGTATTGGGTAAAAGCTCCCGCTTGCGATTTCTTAAAACTTGCCTGATTATTGTCCGTTGATGCAAAGATCG
>JAKAOA010000122.1 GCA_021823405.1 Bacteroidota bacterium
TATTGTCCGGGAAAAATTATTTCGGCAATCAAACTATTGAGTTTATTCTGACTTGCTTCTTCATTCAATTCCATTTTTGGGCGTGCCCCCAAGCTGCGCTAGGGGTCAGGCTATCCGCTGCAAGTTCTCTCCGCCTTTAGGCGGATGCGGGCTTTCCGCTTCTATCCCTCACGCAAAATACCTGTACGGGCAGTCATACCGATGCTTTGAATTCGCGAATTATCGAAAATTCAATTTGAGTCGGTATATCTCGGAAATATTCCGTTATTTTAACCTTTTAACCAAGAATAAAATATGAAATTCTCCGATTTCCATCTTCATCCCAATCTGCTTGAAGGGCTTTCTTCAATGGGTTTTGATACCCCTACGCCAATACAGGAACAAGCCATTCCGGTAATTATGGAGGGAAAAGATTTGATTGCCTGCGCACAAACGGGAACAGGTAAAACTGCGGCTTATTTGCTTCCGATACTTAATGGTTTAACCCACGCTAAATCCGATTATGCAGATACATTAATTGTAGTGCCTACCCGCGAACTGGCTTTACAGATAGAAAGAGCGCTTGAGGGCTTCGGCTATTTCACTCCTGTAAGTTCACTGGCTATTTATGGAGGTAACGACGGCAGTTCCTTTGAACGTGAGAAGAAAGCTCTGGTAGAAGGCGCCAACATTATCATAGCAACTCCGGGCAGATTACTCGCTCATCTTAATATGGGATATGTGAATTTCGGAAAACTTAAACACTTCGTACTGGACGAAGCCGACCGCATGCTCGATATGGGATTCAGCGACGATATTGCAAAAATTATCCGTTACCTGCCAGGGCACAGGCAAACGTTGATGTTTTCGGCAACTATGCCGCCGAAAATAAGGCAGTTGGCAAACAGGAATATGGCGAATCCGGTACACATAAATATTGCGGTTTCAAAACCGGCAGAAGGCATAAGACAGGAGGCGTATATAGTGACCGACCGGCAAAAAAACCGCCTGATTAGGGAAATTCTGTCGGAACGCAACCTGCAAAGCGTTCTTATTTTTGCCTCCACAAAGGAAAATGTTAAGAACCTGGAAAGGGAGCTGAAAAAGCTTAACATCTCCATTCAGGCAATCCACTCCGACCTTGAACAGGACGTGCGCCGGCAGGTATTGCTCGATTTCACAAACCGCAAAACCCAAGTACTGGTAGCTACCGATATTCTTTCGCGGGGTATAGATATTGACGGAATTGATATGGTGATTAATTATAACGTACCCCGCAATCCCGAGGATTATATTCACAGAGTTGGAAGAACGGCAAGAGCTAAAAGCGAAGGAATCGCCATTACCTTTGTCAATGAACGCGACAGAGAATCATTCAATAAAATTGAGCATTTTCTCGGAACAGAAATCCCTAAAATCAAACAAAAGGGATAAGCAAAGCAGGAAAAACCGATTTATTGCGCTATAGATTCTGACAACTTATTCTTATCTTTGTTAAGTCGGAACGGTATATGATGATGTTATGCTCTAAATCTCTCCGGGACGACCTTAAAATCTAACCAGTGACTTTTGAAAATGCAATAGAAAGTATCGACCGGTTTGGCAGCGAACTTCGCAGTTATCTCTCCATTTGTCAGAATATGGGAGGCAACGTTAAAAGCTTGTCAGCTCACGCTAAACAGCAGTGGGATAATGTTCTGGAAGAGGCGGAGAAGCGCAACGGATGGTTCACTCGTGAGAATATTATCCTGTCTCTTACCAACCTTTCCCCATGGTTTAGCGCTGATGCCCTTCACAATTGGCTTAAGCCATATAATATTTCCTTTAGAGGGAAGAACCCTCTGAATATCGGTATAATAATGCCGGGTAACATCCCCTTTGCGGGGTTGCATGATTTATTATGCGTACTGCTGACGGGAAATAAGCCGGTGATTAAACTTTCGGGTTCCGATACAGCGCTAATGCAGTTCATAATTGATAAACTTAAAGAGGCGGAGCCGGAATGGAACGCGTTGATGTGCCGGAAGGATTTGTATAACGGCAATAGCTCATCTGCCCCTTTCCCCGTAAAAGAACTTGACGCTGTGATAGCTACCGGGAGTAATAATTCAGCGAAGCATTTTGAATATTACTTTAAAAATATTCCTTCAGTAATTCGCAGGAACAGGAATTCGGCGGCTGTGCTTGACGGCTCCGAAACAGAAGACGAACTGGGAATGCTCGGGCGCGATATTTTCTCCTACTATGGGTTGGGATGCAGGAATATATCTAAACTTTATATTCCATACAGCTACAATTTCAACTCCTTTTTCAGAAACATAGAAAAGTACGGCAGTGTGATTAACCATCATAAATATGCCAATAACTATCTTTACAATCGAACCGTCTTTCTGATGGATGGAGTAAAGTTTAGCGATAACGACTTTCTTCTGCTTGTTGAAAATCCGGCAATTACTTCGCCTTGCGCAACCGTCTATTTTGAGTATTATACCGATTTACCGGCGCTTGCCAATCACCTCTGCGGTGAGAGTGAGAAGATACAGTGCATCGCCTGCAACGAACGGATAAAGGATGAGCTGTTGCAGTACATAATGGCGTCGGCGTTAAAGAGGGTGTTTGTTAATCTTGGTCAAACCCAATCGCCTGCTCTCACTGATTACGCCGATGGCAAGGACGTTATTGAATTTTTGCTGAATATATCAAAAGCTACCATAAAGAAACATAAGGCAAAAACCGCCTGAAAACTGCCTGATTTTACCTGTCGGAATGAACAAAGTAATTGAAAGATCTGTACATAATGAACCGAAGCGCTTTATTCTTTCTAGCGGTAGGAAGCTTTCATTTCATTCTCCGCTTGTAATGGGCATAGTTAACATTACGCCAGATTCCTTCTACGATGGCGGAAGGTATTTCGATGCCGATACTGCCGTAAAGCATGCTGAAAAGATATTGGATGAAGGCGCCGATATTATTGACCTCGGTGCGTGTTCTACGAGGCCAGGGGCAAGGGATATTGGAGAAGCGGAAGAACTGAAAAGGTTATTGCCCGTTCTAGAAACGCTCATAAAACGAAGACCGGCAACTGTAATATCGGTTGATACATATCGCGCAAAAGTCGCCGCCGAAGCAGTAAAAAGGGGAGCCGCCTTTATTAACGATATTTCTGGCGGGATGATGGATAAGGAGATGTTTGAAACTGCCGCGAAACTTGACGTTCCTTACGTACTGATGCACATTAAAGGTACACCTCAAACTATGCAAAAGTCGCCGGTTTATACCGATATATTGACTGAAGTGGAACAATATTTTACCGACCGGATTGATAAATTGCTTAGGGCAGGGGTGAATCAAATCATAATCGATCCCGGATTTGGCTTCGGTAAAACGAACGAACATAACTATACTCTTCTTAGAAATCTCCGTATGTTTACTAAATTTAATCTGCCTCTGCTCGCAGGTATTTCAAGAAAAAGCATGGTAAACAGGGTGCTCGGAATAAAGCCCGAAAACGCTTTAACAGGCACCATAACCTTAAATACAATCGCTTTATTGCACGGAGCCAATATACTGCGGGTGCACGATGTGGCAGAAGCCAAACAGCTAATTAAATTGGTAAGTTATTATCTCAACTGTAATAGCGAATCGACAACCCCTGTATGATTGCACTTTTTATATCATTCGGCTGGATTGATGCGTTAGATATACTTCTGGTTGCCTTACTGCTGTTCGAGATTTACAACCTTGTAAAAGGCACTTCCGCTATAAACATACTGATAGGAATGGCGGTGTTGTACCTCGTCTGGCTTGTTGTTAAAATGCTTAATATGAGGTTGCTCGGCGCTATTTTGAGCCGCTTTATAGATGTGGGCGTGATAGCGGTAATCATTGTGTTTCAGCAGGAGCTGCGAAGGTTTCTGCTTCTTATCGGGAAATCGGATTTCTTGAACCGTCGGAATTTCACCAAGAACCTGCTCATGCTTAAATTGAACGAAAGCAAAACCACCTCGCTTCAACCCATACTAAAGGCATGCCGCAATATGTCGGAGAGCAAAACCGGCGCGCTTATAGTTATAGAGCAGGATACTGACCTCGCTTTTTATGTGCAAACGGGAGAATTGATTCAAAGCAATTTAACGGAAGCGCTGATAGAGAGCATTTTCTTTAAGAACAACCCGCTACACGACGGGGCGATGATTATTAAGGATAACCACATACTTGCCGTTCGCTGCGTGCTGCCATCCACCGATAAATCTGACTTTCCTTCCAACCTTGGTATGAGACACAGGGCGGCAGTGGGAATTACAGAGAAGTCGGATGCAGTGGCGCTGGTAGTTTCCGAGCAGACCGGTTCTGTATCTCTTGCGCACCATGGCTTCATAAATTACAACCTTACATTCGAAAAACTGAACTCTCTTCTGACTGAAATAATAAGCGGTCACATATAACCCGTATATTCTAATTTTTCTTCGCCACAATGGTAAGAATAGTAGCCAGCGCCACGGTTTCGCCGGTTTCATCGTACACATCAACCACCCATTTTACAATCCCTTGGGGTATTTCGCCTTCGCGCTTCTCCTTTGCCGTTTTCTCCTTTACCGTAAGCCGTACGCCGATGGTGGCACCTACATAAACGGGTTTTACAAAACGGCATTCCTCAAGTCCGTAATTGGCAAGAACCGGTCCCTTTTTGGCATCCACAAAAAGCCCTGCCGCCGCCGACAGGATGAAATATCCATGCGCTACCCTGCTCTTGAACAGCGAGCCCTCCAGCGAGGTTACATCCATGTGTGCGTAAAAATTATCGCCGCTTATATTGGCAAAGTTTACAATATCCGTTTCGGTTACCGTACGTTTTGCGGTAACAAGGGTGTCGCCTATAGTAAGTTCATCAAAGTACTTTCTGAACGGGTGTATAACATCCTCTTTCTGCTCCGCCCCGGGCTGATACACATCGGTAATTCTTGTGAGGGTAGTCGGATGTCCCTGTATTGCAGTGCGTTGCATATAGTGGAAGATGCCTCTTATTCCGCCCATTTCCTCGCCTCCGCCCGCTCTGCCCGGACCGCCGTGAACAAGGTGCGGAAGCGGCGAGCCATGACCGGTGCTCTCCGCCGCACAGCGCGAATTAATAACCGCCAGACGACCGTGATAGGCGGCAACGCCCATTACAAGTTCAGCCGCAGTGTTATCGTTCTCGGTAAATATGGAACCTGTTAAGCTTCCCTTGCCCATTTTGGCGAGGGTAATGGCATCGTGTATATCCTTATATCCCATTACCGTGCTCACCGGACCAAACGCCTCTATTTCATGTGGAGCGCTGTTTTTTAAGCCGTCTTTACAGTAGAGAAGCAACGGTGAAAAGAAAGCGCCTTTCTTTTTATCGGCTCCGGTTACCGTAAAATCATCTAAGCTTCCATAAACGGGTTGGCATACCTTTTCAAGCTGCATCACTTTGTCACGCACCTCTTTCACCTGTTCTTTTGCAACCAGCGGTCCCATCTTTACACCTTCTACCGCCGGGTCACCCAAAAGTACGCCCGAAAGCCGCTTTTTCAGCGCATCAATTACTGCTTCGGTAAGCCGGTCGGGTACTATGGTGCGCCGTATAGCGGTACATTTCTGTCCTGCTTTTACTGTCATTTCCCGCACCACTTCCTTTATAAAAAGGTTAAAAATTTCGCTTCCCGGTTCGGCGTCCGTCCCGAGGATGGAGCAGTTAAGAGAGTCGGCTTCCATGTTGAACCGCACCGAGTTTTCAAGGATGGCGGGCGTTGATTTTAATTTTTTACCCGTTGAAGCGCTGCCGGTAAAGGTTACCACATCCTGACAATTCAGATGGTTGAGCATATCGCCTGCGCTGCCGCATATCAGCTGAAGCGCGCCTGCAGGTAAAATACCGGAAGCGATAATCTCCTTTACCATTAGTTGAGTGAGGTAAGAGGTAACTGTGGCAGGTTTAACCACCGTTGGCATACCGGCAAGGAAGTTCACCGCTATTTTTTCAAGCATTCCCCAGCAGGGAAAGTTGAATGCGTTGATATGTATGGCTACCCCTTCTAACGGGACGCAGATGTGATGACCTAAGAAAGTACCTTTTTTTGAGATGTTCTCCGGTTTCCCTTCGGTAAAGAATCTCTCGTTGGGCAGTTCCCTTCTGCCTTTGCTTGCATAAACGAACAGGTTGCCTATGCCCCCTTCTATGTCTATCCACGAATCGCCTCTGGTAGCTCCTGTGGCAGCAGATAATTTATAAAACAACTCCTTCTTTTCAGTGAGGTGTAGAGCTAATTTTTTGAGCATCAGCGCGCGCTCATGAAAGGTCATTTTACGAAGGGCATTGCCGCCTGTCGCCCTGCCGTATTCCAGTACTGCTTTAAAATCAATGCCCGTTGTGTCGGCTTCGGCTATCTGTTCTCCGGTTATAGCGTTGTAGAGTGGAACGCCGTTGCCACTGCCTTCCACCCATTTCCCCTGAATATAATTTGCGAGTTTCATATTATAGAGTTTGTCAATTAATTGTTTTTTTGCCGGTATATTTTTTATCTGAATTTCACAAAGTTTATACAAAGTTCGCAAAGTTTCATTACGATGTCAAAATAATTAGCGTTGCGAAGGCGGGTAAGAGCAAAAATCTCCCGCCGTAAAGTTGCACAAGAGATGGAAATTTGGACACATAGTGTGAACGCTTTTTATACTGATAATCATATTATTACTTGTTAGGTGTTCTCACTGTTCACACTATTTGGATGGATTGCTGTACTGCCGTGAATATTAAATTCTGTTGTGTATTCTATCCTATTTATTTTTTGGGGCTGCCCTGCCGCATCCACCCCTCTCCTTGTGCAAGGAGAGGGGATAATGGGGTGAGGTCGCATAGGTCTTTTTCTTTGCAAACGGGCAGGGGTAGTGTCTTCGTGAACACGGGCAGGGGTGGTGTTCACTATATTACTTATTTTTTGGGGCTGCTCTGCCTCACCCCTCGCCGGTCTTTCCTGTTCTCGCATCATCTCAACTAACCCGTGCCGTTGCTTTTGTGCAGTTGAATCACAATACCCATCATCG
>JAKAOA010000123.1 GCA_021823405.1 Bacteroidota bacterium
GATCTGAAATACCTGTGTATTGAGGTCCATCTAACACCACCTGATTCTTATAATACCATATATAACTCGAACCGCCAATTAAATTATAGGTGCAAAAGTTGAAATTATTGATATAAAAATCCGGCTGGTCATCCGAGCAAAATACGTTTGTATTGGCAGGATTGAAGATGCTAATACTGTCAGTGGGCCAGCCGATGGTAAGGAACATGAGCGTTCCATAAGTGCTGTCCGGCTGGTTGGAATTGGTGGCTATTATGCGTATATAATATGTACCTGTAACGGGGTCGGAAAGCCCGAAATAATTACAGAGGCTGTCGCCGCAAGGGATATGCAGAAGAAGTTTGCCTGTTACCGAATCGTATCTTATCCCAAATCCTCCCGTATTTACAATGTTAAGCGCTGGCGGCATGGGTGGCATAACAGCTTGCAGAAGCTGAACCTCAAACTTGTTCCCTGAAAGGTATTTTTCATTGCTGTCATACTTATGAATTGTGAAACTGATAGAATCGCTCCACCCGTTCGGGTTCTTATAACATGAGCCGATACATGCCTGTAAGTCGGAACTCTTCTGGTGTGAGCTATCGGTGTAGATATCACAATTCTGAATACAAAACGGTCCATAAGAAGTACCTGTTGTAGGCGGTTTATCGGAAATAACCCTAATATAGTAGTGACAACCGGCAGGAATATTGAACGGGAGAATGCCCGAACACACGCCGGGAACCGGCGGGCTGGCATAAAGCGGATACGCCGAGTTACTCGGGAGAGTACCTACAGTATCACCCGGATAGCCGGGAGTAAAACTGCCTGATGAATCTGAAAGGATGGCAAAATAAGTATTTGACGGTTGGTACAAACCTACAGACCAGAAAGGCGTTTGAATAACGCTGCCTGCACAGAGCGCATGACCTGCTTCCGCAGTTACGGGAGGTTGCAATGTTGTAATTACAGGCGGACAGTTTTTTATGTAAATACATATTGATTTTCTGCCAACTATGTGTGGGTCTGCCTGTCTTGTAACTACAAAATGATAACAATGCCCGGGCAGAACATTGGGTGGTATGTCAAGTTGATAAGTTACAGTGGTATCCGGATAAGGAATCATAGCTCCCCATCCCGTAACCGGATTTCCGGTACTATCTACCATGTCAATCGAATAGTTTCCATCGCAAAGAGTATCAGAGATATTAATGGTTAAATTTATGCTTGAACCGCCTCCGGCGCATATTGTATCAGGACTTGGAATAGCGCTTATTATGAGGTTTAGCTTGTTGGTGTCAAACACCCCCACCAATTCTATATCGTCTATTGCGAACGCAGAAGTGTCCTTCCCCGCTCCTGTATTGTTTATCCAGCGGAAACCGAAAGAAAGGTTATTTGCGTTGTTAAAACCCGGATTGGAGATTGTGGTATATTGCCATTTGTATTTGCTGTTATACTTTGCCAGTCCGCATTGAGTCCAAGGGTCACTGTCCCTTTTGTAATACACCTCTCCGTAAGCATTAGGAGAACCTTCGCACAGATAGAAGAAATTGAATGTAACGCTGTCATAGCCAAGAGTGCAGATTCCGGAAGTCATTGATGCAAAGCGGTCCGACTGGTTTACGGGATTAAAGAGGCAATCGGTATAGGGAGAAGCGGCATCGTATATATGCAGATAGTGAGAGAACGGAGCATATGATATGCTTCCGCCAAAGGTGCTGTCCTCGCTCATGGTATTAGGGTAAATACCACCACCGGTATAGCTGTTGTTCCATATCCATTCGTTGGTTCCGGTATTACCGCCAACTGCTCCATTATTTATTGTAAAGGAACCCAGACCTGTTTCGAAGTTCTGGAAGTATAACTGTGATGGTTGCCCGATTACTAAAACGGTAATAAACAAGGTGGGCAGAAGGAGGAGGATAGATTTGGTTTTCATTGAAGATGGTTTAATTTATCGGTTTGTCAATCTTGTATTTTTTTAATATTTTCGGTTATAATTAAGTATTAAAATATTATTGTTGTCCAAAGATGATTGTTTTTAGTCTTCCTAACTATTATTGTCCATTTTCACCCATAATCTCTACAAAACCCTTATGTTCGTAATTCTGATTGAAACAGGTCGCCTTAATTACATAGTAATAAACCCCGTCCGGCGCCAGATAATCGGTGTTCAATATTCTGCCGTCCCAGTAAACGCTTGAGTTATTTGAGGTATAGACCAGTTTACCCCAACGGTCGTAAATATCTATTGAATAAGAAGAGGGATTTCGTACATTAATAACAAAGTCATCGTTTATACCGTCATTATTAGGGGTAAACACATTCGGAACTGTAAAATCGGAACAGGGTATATTTACATCAATGGTAACTGGTAGCGTAGCGGTGCAGCCGGCGCTGTCGGTAATAGTTACTGTATAGGTAGTGGTAACTGTGGGGTTCGCTAACGGCGATGCGCAGTTCACACAACTTAATCCTGTTGCCGGAGTCCAAGAATAAGATGTTCCTCCTGTAGCCGATAGACCGATTGTTGTTCCTGCCGTTATTGTCGTATCGTTGCTAATAGACGCCTTAGGTAATGGAAGAATAATGACGGTAGTATGCCCGGTGTCGGCTCCCGGGCAGCCGTTGTACGAACATGTGGCAGTATAACTAACGGATGATGGATTATTTAAACTATCAACCCCAGGATAACTGATAGACGGATTGGTTCCATTGGTGTTATTACTTGCTTTCCAGGAATAAGCAGAACCGGGAACACATGAGTTAAAATTAAAATTTACCTGATTTCCGCTGCATAGCTTTATCGTGGAATCAACAGGAGTAATCTTAGGCGTTGGAGTTATTTTAATATTGGTTGGCAAAAGCCCTTTGGCAGTATCGCCGCAGGCATCCACAACTATAGGCGGCGGACAGGATACCGTTGTGTCTTTCCCGCAAAAAGTAGGACAGTTTGGCATGGTTAATGGTATTACAACGCTGCCTGTACTTTGGTTACATGTGGTAGGTGGATTGCCGTCATTGCCGAAAATAGTATCGCGCGCTGCCCAAGGATGGGTTGCTTTGTAAGGTGGTACACCGTAGTTTGCGCTCAAATCCATATTAAGGTTGCAGGAATTGGAACATTTCTGGGTTGGCACCGTGTAGCTGGCTGTATCGGTATAACCTATTATATAGGCATAAAACGGATATGGAGTCGGTGACCTGGGCGTCCAGAGCCATTCAGTGGAATCGAGCCCTGCCGGCTGACAGCCGCCGTTACAGTTGCGCGAAAGCCCGACAGTAAGATAAAAATGCTGGTCGTAACATTCCGGGTTGAAACAACATGTTAACGAACAGCCGAAATAGGGGCTGTTGGGTCCGAAATCATTATTATATATGTTACCGGTGCGTCCGGTATCCACATAGCAATAGCCGGGAAGATTGACTGTAGAATCGCAGGAAAGGGTTGGGGATGTTTTACATGGTGTCCTGAAAAATATTCTTCCATAGGAATACAACACTCCATGCTGAAGATTTGTTTCAAAACAATAGCTAATTAAAAAATGAGTAATAGTAATTTTACCGGGAATGGTAACATAAATGCTGTCAGTATTAAACTTTGGCCAGAGCGCCGAAGGTATGGTTCTGGTAAGGGGCCAGTTGGCGCGAGGTCCTTTTATCTGCGGGTCGATGGTAACAGGATACTTTGCGGTTTCAAGCCACCGCCGGGGTACTATTGTGTGCAATACCGTTTTGCCGTTAACCGTTTCAGTTTTGTAGTAACCTTCACACCAGTTTGTACGAGTGGAATCGTATATAACGGGCGCCATTAATTCTGCCATCGGCTTACCGTTGGCGCTTAGAAGAACCATATCACCCTGCCATAAATCGCCTCCCACTTTTCTGCCTCCGGTTACGGTTTCAGGGGCTAACGAATATCCGGTCGGAAATTCAACATTTTCGGTTACCTCAAGCGTTCTGCCGATTGGCTTATCAATTACATATTCGGTTTCAATGCCATTCTTCTGATATGTGATGTTCTTACTTATCTGATTATCGAGTTTTAATTTTACCTGATTATCCGTTACCGATATTATATTTTCCGGATATTCGATGCCGTTCAGTTCGCATTTTTTATTATATATAAATTCGTTTTTAGCTCCGTTATCCCCTGCTCCAAGAGTAATGCCGGTGCTTCGGTCGAGATAAAAATAACAGGGAGAGGGTTGCATGGCGGCGACCCAGCCGTCCGAGCAGGACTGAAGTTTAATTTTAACTGGGGTAAAATGCCCCGGCTTATCCTCATAATTCACCATTTCCTTGCTGAATAGCTGAATATATTCCCCTTGAGGGGTAGTCCAGACGCTGCTAAACATAGTGCGTTTGGCGGTATCTTCTTTAGCTCTGGAGAGTAGATGGGCAAGGGGTTCAACGCTACTCTCGCTCTCTTTAACCGTTCTATTATTCAATGGGTGCATAGCGGCGTAAAACGGATTATTCACCTGCGCTTTTATAAAAACGATTGACAGTTGAAATAAAATCAGATAAGCGATGGTTTTCACAATTTTTCTATTCATTCCTTTATTTGTCCGTCCCCCTAATTTAAATCTCATCGGCGGTAATCCCATTTAATTATTTTCGGTTTGTTTCCTTTTTACTTAGTTCGTCTCTTTGTAGGTTTCTTTCCCGTTTTATGATACGTTGAATTCCTTTATGCTTTTTCAAACTACAAATATATTATATTTTCTATAAAACTTACACATTACTGCTTTCTTATGCCTAACGGTATTGAACTGACTACAAAGTTGGTGGTATAGAGTAATCATCCAAATACAGGAATTCGTCTTTAATCTAACTATATTTCATACCTTTTAAGAATATTCTTATCTTCTGCTATTCTGACCGGACAGGCAGCAAGAAGGCATAGGCAATCTGTACATATATGTTGATGATATTGATTATTGATTTGGCGCAAAATCGCATAAGTTTCCGATGAAATGCTTACAATCTAAACCTCCATTTCCTAATTCGGAGAATGGATAAATAAGCGTTAACAGCAACAATGTTGTTCATAACTTTCCGTGTTATCTTGATTTTCTGTTCTTTAAAAAATCCATTATCTTGCTCTAGTTTACCACTGCCGGGTGTATTTATGTAAAGCGAATTCCGGCATACGCTCCTTGGCAGCTGACTTTTCATCTCACAAATATATATATAATATAACATAGCATATATTTTTTTAATGTACTAATTTATTTTCCTTCCGGGTATTTGATTACCTGAATAGGGTGCGAAAAGAATTTCAAAGCTATTTTAGCTATTTTTGCACCGCTTTATACTATACCAAAATAAATATTATTTATGGACATTCCGACAATTTTGAATCATCTTGGCGAAGAGCATGAGAGGTATTACAATGCGGTAGCCCCTCCGCTCATTCAATCATCCAATTTCTGTGTAAAATCGGTGGAAGAACTGCGTCATGTACTTCGTAATGAATTCGCAGTTCCGTTTTATACCAGAGGTAATAACCCAACGGTAAGCATACTCCGAACAAAGATAGCCGCCCTTGAAGGCGCCGGTGACGCATTGGTCTTCGCCAGCGGAACAGCCGCCATAACAGCATCGGTTATGAGCGTGGTAAAAGGCGGCGACCATGTTGTGTGCGTTCAGAAACCCTACAGCTGGACATTTGCCTTGTTAAACAAATATCTGCCCGACTATGGTGTAAAAGCTACTATGGTCGACGGGCGAAATACTGAAAATATTGAGAAAGCCATCACCCCTGCCACTAAACTAATCTATCTTGAAAGCCCCAATTCCATAACCTTCGAATTGCAGGATATTGATGAGGTAGCCCGTCTGGCAAAAAAACGCGGCATTACTACGGTAATAGACAACAGCAACGCCTCGCCTCTTTGTCAAAGTCCTTTAGCAATGGGTATCGACCTCGTGCTTCACTCTGCAAGCAAATACCTTGGAGGGCACAGCGATATGGTTGCGGGAGTTGTGTGCGGCTCAAAAGAGCGCATAAACAATATGTTCTCAAAAGAGTTTATGAACCTTGGCGGCATAATTTCGCCGCACGATGCGTGGTTGATGATAAGGAGCTTACGTACACTTGAACTACGCGTAAAAAAATCGGCGGAGGTTACCCAACAGGTTGTTAACAGGCTGGAAGGGCATCCGAAAATTGAAAAGGTTTACTATCCGTTCGCCAAAAGCAACCCGCAACTCGCTCTCGCTAAGAAGCAGATGAAGAGTGGTACGGGGTTATTCTCCCTACAGCTTAAAACAGACGATGCCGGTATTGAAAGATTTGTTAATTCCCTTAAACGTTTTGTTATTGCCACTTCCTGGGGCGGGCATGAATCGCTGGTGTTTCCATTTTGCGCCATGCCCGAGACGGCAAGGGCTGTAAGCGGGGTACCATCCAATCTTGTTCGGCTTTACATAGGGATAGATGAAACCGAATATCTGATGGAGGATTTATCATCGGCGTTGGCTAAAATTTAGCCGCTCAAGGGAAGCCACGTAGAACCCATCAAAACCTGAATCTGAAGGTGATATTCTTTTCTCGGCTGTCTTTCTGAAATCGTTGTGTGCACCGGTGAATTTTTCAATAACCGCTTCATTTTCCGAAGGCAGAATACTGCAAGTGGAGTAAAACAATTTGCCTCCGGGTCTCACCATTCCGGAATAGGCGTTGATTATCTGGTATTGTTCATTTCTTATTCTTTCCAGTGCATCGGGGTTTAGCTTCCACTTTATATCCGGATTACGGCGCAAGGTGCCCAATCCGGAGCATGGGACATCTAGAAGGAGGGCGTCTGCGCTTTTTTCTAATCTCTTTATTATTTTGTCGGAAGTTATAGTCCGTGTTTCAATAATATCAACACCCGCCCTTGCAGACCGTTTATGAAGTTCATTCAGTTTCCATTCATGCAGGTCGAGTGCAATAATTTTACCTTTATTACGCATAATGGCGCCTAAATGGAGCGCTTTGCCCCCCCCGCCAGCGCAAGCGTCAATTACGCGCATCCCGGAGA
>JAKAOA010000124.1 GCA_021823405.1 Bacteroidota bacterium
GAAAACTACCCTCTCTAAACTCCCCGACTACAAAGCCAACCGGCTGAAGGAGCTGCTTCCTTGCTGAAAATTGGCTTAATCAATTTTTTTCTTAATTTTGCAGTAATCAATTAATCGGAATGCTTACCCTGAACATATCGGTTTTTATTCCTTTCTATTTCCCTCTTAGTAAACACAATAGCATTTGCCCCTGATTTTATTCTATCCCTATAGGTATTAATTAGTTGGTCTAAGCCCCCGCCCCACTCTTTGCTTTTCATGCTTTCATTAAAGCTAAATTCATTAAAAAGTCCTATTTCTTCAATTGTGTTGGGGTATATGGTTAGATAATTTTCCGGCTTTTCATTTTCAGATGCAAAGTCTGTTAGAAATATGGAATGATTGCAGAATTGATAAAACTCCTTTTTTCGCCACCATGCTAATTTTTCGGGATATGTTTTTATTTCATCAAACTCCTTTTTTAATTTAAGTAATTCAATCTTTTCAATAGGTATAGAAAGGTCATACAGCTTATTATTATTGAGTAATTCAGCAAGTTTCTTATAGGCATCCGTTCTTTTCCGCTTAATAATATCGTGGTTTTTTTCTAATCTCAATTCATCTGTATTAAAGCATTTCCAGTACCACTTTTCATATTCATTTTTTGCCTTTTTGTTTTTGGCTTTTGCTATGTAATCATTGGGACCATTGCTAATGTGTATTTGAAATATCCCATTTACATCTTTGCTGCCAATACTAAAAGATTCACTTAGAAAATATACTTCCCTGATATTAGTTTTATTATCTTCCTTTTCTTTTGGTTTATTATCCCTTAAATAATTTCGTCCTTTTTCCTGTATAATTATATCCCCGTATTTGGGTGTATTATTGCCACCAAGAAAACTAATGAACCCATCAGCCTCCAGTTCATTTAAGAAAATTTGAAATTCAACAAGGTTATTTTTAAATAAACCTTGTACTTTATGGAAAAGTTGCTTCGCGGATTTGGTCCCGTTTTGTACTTCGTTTAAAACAAGGTAAATTCTATCCATAATCACAAATGATTGGCAAACACAATAATAAAAGGTTATTTATTGAATTGGGTAAGTTTTTCAGCCCATTTGCGTTTTTCTTCTATTTCAAAGTCAGCTAAGTAGTTTTCAGTGGTTGCAAGATTACTATGCCCCAAACTTTCGCTAATAAACTCTAATGATGCCCCTGTACGCTTTAATACGGTGGCGAAACTGTGGCGGGCTGTATAACTTGTTACTTTATTGGCAATGCCAATGGTTTCAGCAATTTCACCAACATATTTATTTATCAGTTTTGTAGCTTGCTGTATTCTGTTATATACCTGTTCAGGCGTTAGTTCATTCTCCAGTATCGGGAAAATATAAGTATTGGGTGTGCCTGGTTTATTACCCCACTTATCAATTATCTTGCCAATTTCTTTTGTAATTATTAGGGTAATCGGTCTTTGGTTGGCTTTATTTTCTCTTTGCGTTTTAGCCCGCACAAATGTAATTACCTCACCGTCAATGTTTGAGTATTTTAGGTGTGCAATGTCTTTTACGTTTATACCATTGCATAAATAACTAAACAACCAGTAATCACGGTAACGATGTGGGCTTGTATTCTCTTTTACAGGATAATTAGCAATTAACCCGACCTCTTGCACGGTTAGGGCTTTTTTTATGTTCCTGCCGCCGGGAATAACATACTTATCTTTTCCGAACGGATATAAGCCCTGTTTTATTATACCGCTCCTATCACATTCATTAAATATTGTGCGCACACTACGAACATACATACTAATAGTAGTGTTGCTGTTACCATTTTTTAACATCCATTTTTCATACTCATTAAAAAAATGCACATCGGCTTTTTCAAATTCAAGATAATTCTTTCCAGTAAACTTTTGCAATGAATTTAGGGAACATTCATAAGCTACAGCCGTAGAAATTCTACCTTCGTTCCGTAGCTTTGCAGCCTTATTTTTAAGTGCTGCAATAATATCAGTATTTTCATTGCTCTCATCATAATATTTACGCTCAAACTTTTCAAAAGTGAAAACTGGTAATGTTTCAATATCCTTAACTGCTTTTTCTTCATGGGCATTTAAAACCAACCGTAATTTTTTATATTCTTCACGTGGACGCTCACCCATTGTTTTTTCAAAGTTTTTTTCAGAAAGGTATATACTTTCATTATTCTTCGGGTGTCGCAAAGTATAGTATTTGCAATTTCTATTATACGTTACCCTCAGCTTTACAGGAAATGTATTACCGGGACCGGGCTTTCTTGTTTCTAAAATGATTGCGGTTGTAACTTTCATATATTTGTAATTATTAGGGATAATAATAAAGTACAAACAAAAGTACAAACAAATAGTATTACTAATGCAATAATTACCTTATAATAGTTATTAACAAAAAAGCCCGCCAATGTTAACAAATATAGGGTTTTGAGATAGAAATATGAGAGTAATCAGATACCTTAAATTTATGCCTTACAAGCAGAGGGTCACAGGTTCGATCCCTGTAGCTCCCACTCAATAAAGATAAGGGTTTCGGCGTAATTGCCGAAACCCTTGATTATTTATTGCACACACCTTTTAAAAGATATAAGTTATTCCATGACGCCATAGCTTCCATTAATTCAACGGCGAGGGGCATTATTCAGTTCTGCAACTTACTCTTCTGTTAAACGGATATCTAACCATTCATTCTCCTTTGCCTCCGGGATTGCGCGAGCCATACGCTTTTTATACTTAGTAATAATTGTCATAAGCAGGTTATACCCGTTTTCCAATTCCGAACTCCATCAGTGCGCCGGTTATTTTGGAATCAGGGAATCATGTTCTTTTACATGGCTACAGCTTGTTTAAAGATAAGCGTTTTGGGACAATTTTGAACTACAGGAGTTTTGTTGAAATTTACATCTCCAATTGCCGGTTGAAAAAATTACCATCTTTTGGATGCTAATCATCTGAATTATTAATAACTTTGTATTTAATTCAGATATCTAAATTTAATTCCAGCTATGAAACGACTACATCTGCTATTATTCGCACCCATCTTACTTTTGATGTTCACACTCTGTAAAGGAGCGCCCATAACTCCTCAACAGGCAGCCACGGTGGCAGGTAATTTCTACATCCAGAAATATGGAATACCCGCTCAACAGATTTCCCGATTTTATACTGAAAATTCAAAAGACGGCGAACCCGTATATTACATTTTCAATACCACAAGTTCAGGAACCGACGGCTTTGTTATAGTATCTGCTGACGATGCCGCCCATCCTATTTTAGGATTTTCAAATAAAGGGCATTTTATAATGCCTTCCGATAATAATAACGTAGCATGGTGGCTCAATTGTCGCAAACAAGAAATAGAAACAGGAAGAAAACTAAACATAACTGCAACCCCTGAAATTGCAAATGAGTGGCAAAAATATGCTCTATCAGGCGTTGTAAATGTAAATCGCAATCTTAAAAGACCGGCTGGACCACAGCCCTATGTTAATCCGCTAATGCAGAGTACATGGAACCAGTCGCCCTATTATAACGGATGGTGCCCTGGCGGATCGGTTACAGGATGCGTGGCTACCGCTATGGCGCAAATAATGAGATACTGGTCGTATCCTCCGCATGGCAGAGGCGACTTTTTTGGGTATTGGGATGAACAAAGTTTCGGTTTCCAGAATAATTACGGCCGGCTTAGTGAAAATTATGACACCTCAACCTACATTTGGGCTGACATGCCATATTCCGTTGGCTCAACCAATAATCAGGTCGCTAAACTGATGTATGATTGCGGTGTTAGCGTTACTATGGACTATGCACCCGGAGGCAGCGGTGCATGGGTGGTTGACGGCGACTATCCTGTTTGCGCACAAAATTCTTATGTGAAATATTTCGGGTATAACCCCGCAACCATTCAGGGATTGTTCGAATTCAACTATTCTTATACCAACTGGCAAAACCTCCTGAAAAACGAACTGAACCAAAAAAGAGTAATCGAGTATGTCGGCTTCGACTCTACTAACAATGCAGGTCATACATGGGTATGCGACGGGTACGACTCCACCGGAACATTCTATATGAACTGGGGCTGGGGCGGCGCCGATAACGGACCTTACGCGCTCAACGCTCTCAATGTAGGCGGTTATCATTTCAACTGGTGGGATGAAGCGGTTATAGGTATTGAACCTCCTGCTGTATCACCATGGTTCACTGCATCGCCGCGGCTTGGATGTGCTCCTATGACTGTTAATTTCACCGACTGGAGTTTCTCCGATACTACAATTAAAAACTATAAATGGCTATTCCCGGGCGGTACTCCGAACACCTCTACACAAACCAATCCGCAGGTAACGTACAATACCCCGGGTTCATATACTGTTACCGAAATAGTTACTTCATCAAAAGGTACCGATACAATGGTCCGGAATGCTTACATATCCGTGGCGTCTCCTGCCAACCTGCCTATGAATCAGGGTTTCCAGTCGCCTAATTTTCCTCCTGCCGGTTGGGTACTTGATGACCAGAACGACTATAATCCGAATGGCTATAATTACGTCTGGCAGCTGAATACCAACGTAGGCGGTTATTGTAATAGCAGCGAGTGCATGTACTTTAACAATGCCTATGCCGGCAATGACTTTGATAACAACATCGCATTATGGGTAAATAACCCCGGAAAACCTGCCGAAGATATCATCGGACAAAGACATCAGATTTTTACCCCCGTCTATAATTTTGGCGTAGTTCTGGTTCCGAAATTATTCTTTGACGTTGCATACGCCCAGTACAATGCCAATTTTACAGATACTCTCTGCATATATTACTCGCTCGATTCCGGTAAAGTTTGGACGCAGGTTTATTCAAAAGGCGGTCAAACACTTAACACCTGTGGTGGTAAAACTGTTATGACCGGAGCCGACACCAATAACAAAGGAATTTTTGTTCCACTTTGTAATAACTGGCGGACAGATACCATTAACATTCCTGCTATCGCTGGGAAACCAAGCGTTATGTTCTCATTTGAAGACCGTTCAGGCAACGGGTCTCCAATCTATATTGATAATGTAATCATTGGAGGATCCCCTCTTCATGTAAATCAGCCCGCTACAAACAATTCCGGCATCACCGTCTATCCTAATCCTAATAATGGCAGGTTCATTCTGCAAGGCAATTTTGACATATCATCGCAAGGAGTTGTTCCCCAATTACAGATTTACAATACCATAGGACAGATGATATACCAATCTTCTATAAACCCCAATATCGGAGGGCTCTCGGAAATTGATATTTCTTCTCAACCTTCCGGAATGTATTTGTATAGATTATTGGGTGGAAACGGCACTGTTCTCGGCGAAGGAAAGATTATTAAGGAGTAAAGGCGGATTAGGTTAAAGGACAGTACTTTTCAATTAACTTTTGTTTCTTCATCTATGGTCTTACTAACGCACTAAGCCAGCCCGCAAAACAAATACAGGTGGGCAGAGCTTAGCGGTTACGGGGTATTTATCTTCGATATAATAACTGATGAAATTAATATGATTTCATTAAATGATACTTTCATTTTCAAGAAATTGCTCGGTGAGAATATTCGATCTTTCCGTTCAACCGCCTTAGATGTTAGCGAATATTCCATAAAAAGTATAGAAATAAATATGTGTATTGGGTTTAAAAAAAGCCATATTCTTTTAATGTCTGATTATAAAATTGGTTTTTTTGAAGATGAAGATGGAAATGTTTTTTATGACTATACAATTGAATCAGGAAGTATCGTTCCTACGACAATTCGGTCCTCGGTAACTTTCAATACATCAGAAATAACAAAGATAGAAATATTTGGCCGAGATTTTGATGCTGAAAAATTTAAGAACTACCCTAAGCTTTATAACAAGATAAAGAATGAAAAAAAAACTGATGATATATTCCTCTTTAATTGTAAGAATAATGAAAGGATATTAGTTGTTTTTCATCCATTTATGGCCTGCATAGATGTGCTTTATAAACAGGATCAGGTAGACCGCTTTTGGAATCAATACGGCAGTCTTTACAAGCTATATCATACAATCAATGGAAACTAAACTCCTAATTGGAGTCCAATCACGATATGGAAATTTTAAAAAGATATAATGATTCGCGCATTCCAATTGCTGAAGTGGCATTACACGAATTATTTTTGCTTGAAGTTTTTCGTAATTTTCTTTTTTTGGAAGAAAAAGGATATACGCTTTTTTTATCGCATACTTTTTTCACTATTGATTCAGTAATTGATGTAAAATATAAATCTGCAAAATACAGAAGAAATATTTCCGTGATGGTTATAGTTGGAACTGACAGTTCAGAAAGAGGTACTATTGTAAAATTAGAAAATGGTAAAAGTTTAGAAATACCTAAAGAGCAATGGAAAATCTACATTCAAATTGAGAATCTTAGTGTATTTTCACTTAAAAAACGTACAATATGGTTAAATCAATATGTCAAGGAGAATTACCCACAATTAGTTATGTTGCAGGAGAAGATAACGAGCAATAATATTATTACCGTACTTGGACAATGCGCTGTATTTATTAAAGAAAACATGATGTCTATTATTGAGGGTAAAGAGTGGTTCAATTGAAGTTGGGTTTTGAGAAAGTTTATACTTGAAATTTTATTACAATGAAATAGATATTCACCCCCCCCCGTAGGCGCTGTCCCGATAACAATCGGGATGTAATCAGTGTCGGTATATCTCCCTAATTTACAATTAAATCCTTTCATCTATTTTTATTGGCTTTATTCATTTGCGCTGCCTAGCCCCAATTACAGCAGTATTTTAGCAATAATATTAAGCACAAGAAAAAATAACAACATCTACAATAAGCCAAAGTTAATCTTCTTTGCCTCTCACCCTCTCCTTGCACAAGGAGAGGGCAGGGTGAGGTAGAGTAATGGTCGTTTGAGTTCAAGTGAACCCTCTCCTTACTCAAGGAGAGGGCAGGGTGA
>JAKAOA010000125.1 GCA_021823405.1 Bacteroidota bacterium
GTCGCTGTGCAGCCGTTGCCATCGGTTACCGTTACGGTGTAGGTGCCGGCGGTTAGGTTGCTTGCCATAAAGCCGTTGCCGCCTGTGGGCGACCATGAATAGTTATACACGGGCGTGCCGCCGCCTACGGTGACCGTTGCAGTGCCGTTGCTGCCGCCGTGACAGGTAACCGGCGTAGTGGTGACTGTAGTGGTTATCTGGGCGGGTTGCGTAATCGTTGTGACTGCACTGCCTTTACATCCATTGGCATCTGTTACGGTTATAGTATAGCTTCCTGCCGAGAGTCCGGTAGCTATCTGATTGCTGCCTCCTGATGGCGTCCAGGCATAAGTGTAAGCGGGTGTACCGCCTGTAACGCTGCATGTGGCGCTGCCGGTAGAGAGTCCGAAACAGAGTGGATTTGCCGTAGTCCAGCCGGTAACAATGGGAGCATTGTTAGTAAGGGTGACATAAGCGGAGTCCTGACAACCCAATGCGGTGGTTACTACCACTGTATATGTCCCTACACTTAAACCTGAAATAGATGCGGTAGTTTGCCCGCCCGGTTCCCATTTATATGTAAAGGGAGGATTGCCTCCGGTAACAGAAACAGATGCGCTTCCGCCATTGGGGTTTGTACATGGAGGGTTGGTCTGACTCATTGTTAAGGTCATAGGCAAGCCATTTTGGTTGGGTGTGATGATAACAATGCCGTTACCGGTTTGAGTGCCTTGTACGTTGCTTATTACAGAAATAATGCCCGGACCTGCAACATAGCTGCTTCCACCGCCGCCGCCGGACCAACATCCGCCGCCGCCGCCATAGTATCCGCCGCCGCCGCCGCCACCGGCGTTATCGGTAGGGTTACAAAGCTGGTCTGAACCTCCAACACCTAATACACCCGGACTGGCTGAACAATAACCGCCCCATGTGCCGGCAGCGCCCCCAGCTACCTGCGAACCGCCTTGTCCAGGACCGGTAGGTGAACATTGAATATTACCTGACCAGCCACATTGGCCTGTAAGTCCTCCGCCCGGTCCGCCTCTATCGTAATTGCAACATGCAAAATAGTTAAATCCGCCACCAGCGCCGCCGCCGCCAACAACCACACGATTGGCAAGTGCAACTCCTCCAACTCTAACATCGGAAGCGCCGCCGCCGCCGCCGCCCCACCACCAGAAGGGGTTAGTCCATGAATAACCTGCACCTCCCTGACCGCCGCCATTCCAGCCACCGAGACCGCCACCGGCTTGAGTGCCGTTTGCACCCACTCCTCCTACAAAAACATTTAACACCTGCCCCCCGACCACGCTTAATACCACTGTAGCACTGCCGCCATTGCCCGGCTCATCTTGCGTGGCGGAATAAGGAGGATGCGCTCCGCCATAACCGCCTTCAGCGCCTGCACATACTATAGTAACTTGTGTACAACACCCCGGTACGGTGTAGGTTTGCATAGCACCTGTATAATTGAATGTAACCGGCTGACCGTGAATGAGATTTACACAGGCGACGAATACAACTGCGAATAGATATACTTTTTTCATTACCTCTAATTTATTAATAATTGGTTTAAGTTTATTATTAAGATGAAGATAGGGTTGTAAAGGTTGGGTAACTGAAAATATCTTTTTCATTGAATTAGGGATATTTAAGGTACAAAATTAAGAATAATTACTATTCTGTGTACAGGTTTAACCGGAATGGGGTTGGGAAAAGGTTAAGCGGCTTCAGATGGTGTTGCCGGAATTATGATTAGATTGTGGAATTATTTATAATTTTAGCGTTTTAAAATCTAAAAAAACTGTAATATGAAATCCGGAATTTTGCTCGTAATTCCTTGCCTTGGCGCCTTTGCATTAGCATCGTGCAACAGTCAGCCATCAAACTCTTCTGCAAATCAGAATGGGGGTGATACAGCTAAAATATCCGCCTCTGCGCCGACTGCCTCCGTTACAACGTCAGATGACGATGACGCCTTACCGAACCTGTTACAGATTGGCAGTATTATAAAGAGTTCGAACCTGAATTATATGCCGGGTCTTACCAATCCTGTCGCCTCGGCGGATAACTACAACACTACATATCAGCAAAATCTGAACCTTGGTATTTATGTAGCCGACTTAGCTTACTGCACCCTGAACAAAAAGAATGAGGAGTCGATGAACTACCTGAATACCGTGAAATCATTAGCCGATAAAATCGGCATTGGTATATTATTTGAGTCGGGTTCTTTTTTTAACAGGTATAAAGCCAACCTGAATAATGAGGACTCCCTCGCCGGATTGGTTGCCGATTTACAGATGAAAGTAGATGATCTGCTGAAGAAGAATAACGAAAATAGCGTAAGGGTTGTAATATATTCCGGCGCATGGATAGAAAACATGTACATAGCGGCTGAAGTGTGCAGCAAATCGAAGAACAGCGCCATGGGCGTGCATCTTATTGAACAGATGACCATTTTGGAAAATATGCTCACTGTTCTGAACAAGTACCAAAATACGGATCCTCATATAAAAGACCTTTATACAAACCTTAAGCAGGTGGACGATACGTATAAGACCTTCGATGAGATTAAAAACTACAACCCGGATAGCAAAACGCCGTTTGCCTTCTCTGATGACCATTTGAAACAACTTACAGGGTTGCTTGAAGGGCTTCACGCAAAATATATCAAATAAAGGGTTTAACCGACTCAAGTATGTCGGCTAATAAAACGGCAGTTAGTCCGCCTTTTATACCGCATCAAAGTTTTAGCGGTTCTTCTCCAGATTCTCTGTCGCCTTAAGAGTAATCAGCGAGTCGAGCGTTATGCCCATTTGTTGGGCGTCTTTTTCAAGGCGGCTTACGTAAGGTTTATTATCTCTTATTTCCTTCTTCTGCATGTTCAGGTCATACTTTTGTTTCCTTTCGGCATAGTACCTGTCAGGGTTGCTGAATAAGAGGTATGCCTCGTCGATAAATCCGTCTCCCAGGTTTTTCAGGTTCACCTCGTTGCACATCAGTATAATTCCTTTATATTTTATTATTTCGTTTTTCAGGTCTAATTGCCATACTTCAGGGTTATTCGGGTCTTCCGGTATAATGCTGTTATTATAGTACCATTGTTCACCGTCGCCGAATGCTTTTTCCATAGCGCCAAGGTAGAAAAAACAACGGAAATAACTGTCGCCTATGCCCAACACCTTTTCAGGGGTATAGCCGGGTCCCTCATCGTACCCCATTTCGGCGGGATATGCAAGAACATTTCCTTTTGGAACATCGAGTGGCATTCGTCTGAATATATCGGCATCGCGTACCAACGAGGTGTCGCGAAGCTGTATATCGCCAAAGTGCAAATGCGGAAGCCGCACGCCCATCAGGGCTTCCATTTTCTTTATGGTAGTATCTACTGCAATACATTCGGCATAATAACTCCAATGAGACCCATACCTTGAAAAGAGCGGGTATTGCGGCTGCCGGGATTTGAGTATCCTGAAATACTTTACAAAATCAATGAAATTGACTCCCTGTTCTTCGCACTCTTTTGAATAGGTTTCGTAGTTTGTTGTTTTCTTCTTCGTTTCCAGCACATAGTCGGGTAACATATCCGAATAGGTTGTGCTTTTTACGGGGGCGAACAGAATAAGCAATTGTATCCCCATGTCATTCAGTTTGGTCTGTACGTATTTTGCTTTCCGCACTTCATCGTTAATTGCTTTTTCGCCGTAATAATCGTCTCCAAAGGCGGCTTTTGTTCTGTCTTCTATAAAAATATAATTGTCCTTGCCGGCGTAAAATCCGTCCACGTTCACCTTATCGAAGAGCTTAAACTCATATTCGTTCTTAAGTTTTTTCAAGGCAACGATAAAAGGTTTCTTTAATAATTCATCTTCAAATGCGTTCTGAAAAGTGCCGTCAAAAAAGGATGTTTTGTAACTGTTCTCCTGTGGCGCCTTGCTGGATGTTACGGCAATAAAGATTAGTGCGAGAAATAAGCAAACGCAATACCAGAGTATTTTGTAAAGTGTGCTGTTTTCGGATAAAAAAGAAGCGGGTAGTGCCATATTGCGGATTCTGCCTTCTGTTCTTTGAGAACCGGAGCGTTTCGTCGCTTTATAATCTTTGTTACCGCTCATATCCTAAAACTTAAAATATATAAAGGGGTTAAACTGCCCGTTGCTCAAACTTACGAGGCAAATATAATATGCCGCAATACCGAGAATGGAGAACAGGAACATTTCGCCTTTGCCGGCTGTACCGCCGAATAGTTTATCCTGAAACATCCTGATTTTCCCGTTCATGGTGCAAAAGGAGAAGAACAATCCGACTATTAGGATGAAGAAAAATTCAGCGTTGTAAATAAAGATATAGTTGTGGTTAAAATCAAAGGAAAACATTTCTTGTATGAATGCTAAAGCGGTATATACATCTCTCTGGCGGAAAAATACCCAACCGACCACTACTACAATAAATGTGTATATCCAGCCAAGATAAGAAACGGCGCCGGAAGGCGGTTTTTTACGAATGGTTAACCGCTCCAGAACAAGGAATATACCGTAATAGGCGCCCCATAAAACGAAGTTCCAGCCGGCGCCGTGCCATAAGCCCGATAACAGGAAAACGATGAATAGATTAAGCAGTACCCTGCCTTTAGTAGCCCGGTTGCCGCCAAGGGGTATATATAAGTAGTTTTTCATCCAGTTGCCGAGGGTTATATGCCACCTGCGCCAGAATTCGGTAACGCTTTTAGAGGTATAAGGATTGTTGAAGTTCTCCGGCAGGGTGAATCCGAGCATCTTTGAAATGCCTATCGCCATATCGGAATAACCGGAGAAATCGAAATAAATCTGAATGGTGTATGCCAGAGCGCCAGTCCATGCAATAGCGGTAGAAAGATGGCTGCCCGGTAATGAAAAAACGGAGTCCGCCTGCTGGGCTGCCACATTTGCAATAAGAACTTTTTTACTTAATCCGATGCAAAAGCGAACGAACCCGTTAATCCGGTTGCTGAAATTATCGTATTTAAGGTGCGATTGAAGTTGGTCGGCTATTTCGTGATACCTGACTATGGGTCCGGCGATTAATTTAGGGAAGAAGATAATATACATCTGGTATTCCCAGAACTTATGCAGGGGCGCATGAACTTTACGGTACACATCTACCGAATAGGTGATGCTTTCAAAAGTGAAGAACGATATGCCTATGGGCAGTAGTATGCGCGCCATAGGCGCTATGCTGATATGGATTAGACCGAAAAGCCAGTCCACATTATCCATAAAAAAATTGGCGTACTTAAAGTAGCATAGCAGCCCGAGGTTCATAAGGATTGGAAAAAGAAGGAATATTTTTCTCTTTTTGGGGTCGTCGTACGTGTTCATCTTTTTCACCATATAAAAATCTATTATTGTGGTGAAGAAGATAACAAAGACGAATTTGGGAGCCCCCCAGGCGTAAAAAATAAAACTTGCCGCCTGAAAATAAAAGTGTTTTACTGGCAGGCGTTTGGGCAGGATGAAATACCCGAGCAGAAACAACGGCAGGAAAATGGTTAGAAATAGAATACTGCTAAATACCACTGTTTATTATTTAGGGATTATTATTCGATAATCAAAACCGATTGCCGTTTGCAATTCCGGTTTCAAAATTAAATTCTTATTCCATTCAACGCATAAAGGTTTTAAATGCGGCTGCAAAATATTGCCAAGTTCTGTTCTTTAAGCGCCATGCCGGGTTGCGGTTGAAGCATTTTCTATTATTTTGAAAAATTGTTTGTAATGTATAGCAAGATACACGGTAAATTCAGCGTGACGGATTGGACAGCGAATATTAAAGAGGTTTCGCCAATTACCGTAGTTATGATTGTTGTAACGCTTCCATTCTTTCTTCGGGAAACGGTTTCAGCTGCATTTTAATCTCTTCTTTGGAGAGATCGGCGAGCCATTCTGCCGCTTTTTCTTTATCATTGAGGATAAAAGGCATCCTCTTTTTCGTATTATGAATCTTCGCCATCAGTTCGTTTGCCCGGCAGGTGATTATGCTAAATCCTGTATAGGGTATCTCTGTTTTTCTATTTATCCATGTTTCGTATAATCCGCCTAAGGCGAACGATGGCATATCCCTCACTTTTAGAAGATATTTAATTTTGGATTTACCTGCCAGCTGCCATTCATAAAACCCAGTTACATAAATTAAACAGCGTTTTCTTAAAATGCTCCTGAACGATGGTTTATCAAAAATGGTCTCTCCAACGGCATTCAAGGTATGCGATTGCATCTCTTGCGCCTGTGTTTCATCTTTTACCCAGGCGGGTATAAGACCCCAGCGCATCGGCTGTATTAAGTCCGGTTCTTCGCAGGTTGAAACAGGCAGTTCGGGATATGCAAATCCGTTGAATTCTTTTGCCGGCTGCCCTTTATACCCTTCCGCCAATCGCTTTTCCCAATATTTGGCGATTTTTGTAGCTTCTATATCGCCCTCGGTACGGTAACACATGATTGTTATTTTTTTATAGCTTAAGTTTTATGTTGATAACCGATATATAACTGCAAAAATCAACCCGGTTCGACAATAGTTTCTTTATCAAAAACCGCGGACTAAAATCAACTTTTTCGCAGCGTTACCGTTTCATTGTATGCCTTGGTGAGTTTCCTTATCATCTTGTTCCATAAGTCGAACTCTGCCGGTTCAATCATCAATGTATTCATATAAACCTGCTGTTCTTCCATTACCGAATCACCGTGAAGGGAATAATGAATGGTAAACCCGAAATCGGGGTTGCTGAAACTGCAATCCGCCGGCAGGAATGAAATCTTGTATTGCGGCGGTATCTTCATGATAATAATATGGCGCACTATATTTTTAAATTCCTCGGCTATGGGCGCTTCACGGTTTTTCTCTATAAGGTCATCGGCGTATTCTTTTTCAAGGTTCATATTTACGTATAGCTCAAGATCGGA
>JAKAOA010000018.1 GCA_021823405.1 Bacteroidota bacterium
TTTCGGCGTAATCGTCCAGTCCGAACCGGTATTTTATAATTAGGTCATCGGTGTCTTCATCCATCCGTTGAAACGAAAGCGAGTCAATATAAAACTTGTTATTTCCTTTTTGCAGCAGACCGGATATAAAATCCTTCCGGTCTTTATCGTCTGCATTTCTTATTCGTTCTACTATCAGAATCTTATTGTATCCTGTGGCATAAGCGATTTCTGAACCTTTTACATGAGTCAGCCCGGTTTCGTTACTGCCTTTTTGGGCAGGCAGAAGCTCTATTTGAGTTGTGTCGGCAATTAAATTTCTGCTCATATCGGTTTCCGGTATAGTAACAAGTCGGTATTTGTCTTCGCCCATACCTATTATGGCTTGCTTTCCCTGTATCATTGAGGTTGGGAACCCGAATGGACCCTCCTTGCCTGTTGCATCGAGGAAGTAGTATTCGCCGTTCTGAATATAAGTGCAAATCATGTGATTGGCGGTAATAGGCGAAGGTACGTCACTGAATGAATAAGATATATCCCGCGTACCAAGCCAGGTAGGGTAGGCGGAGAGCCCGGCAGCGTGAATCATTTCGGTAAGGGTTGTAGCCATATCTTTGCAATCGCCGAACCGGCGTGTAATAACGACCGATGCCTCACGAGGGATAACGCCTGCTAAGCTATCCTCATAAGCCACATAATTAATATTATTTTCTACCCAGCTGAAGATACGTCTGACCTTGTCGAGCGGGGCGGTTGAACCGGCGGTGATCGAGTCAACCAATCGCTGCACTTCCGGCGTTATTGTGCGGTCAATGTTCTTCATCAGGTTATAATACCAGTCATAAAGGTGCGCCACATCAGGCAATACTTCGCGGGTTTGTCCGCCGGCATCATAGCTTTCAATAAGTACGATAATATTAGGTACATAATAGCTAAGACCGGGTGCGCCGTCTTCTGTCTTTACTTTTTTTGCATCCTTTATTTTCCACGTATAGGTTGTTTGACTGCCCGATTTTTTTGTGTTGAACTGCAGGGCGCTGTCGTTCATGTTAAACAGCTTATATTTAATTTTAACTCCTTGGGGGAAGGTAATGGAATACTCCACATTTTCTGCCGGGGCATAAGTATTAAAGAAAAAACGTCCATATAGATGCGGGTCGTTAATTTTTTCGGTATAGGAAAGGATTGCCTGCGAGTTATTTACCAAGCCGGGATAATTGAATTTAAATGTTTTTGAATCATCGAAAAAGGTACCATCGGCAATATCATTCGACCTGACGAAATTCTTAACTTTTATGGTCTTGAACTTATGTCCTTTGGGAACAATGGAGCGGGCATCCAGGTCGGAAATCTGCGAAAAATCAGTCCAATATATATCCCGCTCTGCATAAGGACTCGTTTTGTCTGACATCAGGAGCAGGTCTTCGCTCACGTTATTATAAATAACCGGCGAACCCTTTTCTATTTTTATCTCAACATTCTGTTTGCGCAAAATAAAAACGGCATTATCATCGGGGTATTTTTTCTTCAATGTCTCATAATCGCTCTGTTTTTGAGCAAAAAGCAGAACCGGCTGTAATAAAAACAGCAGACAAACCCATAATGGTTGTATGAGAAACCGGCATAGCATTAAAAAGAATGAATTTAGGAACGTCTTTAATAGTGCAAAATTAAGAAAAATTATCGGCGTATGCAAGTAAAGAATTGTATCGGTGGCGCTTTAAGGACGTATGTTTAATAACTTACCGCCTTAAGAACATAAAAAAAGCGCAGGGGTTATACCCTGCGCTTTTCTATTGGTTTAAAGGAGATTATTAATTAGATTTAATAATCTTGTAATTCATTACTTTTTCAGAGTTGCGTATTTGAATCAGATATATGCCGTCGGGTATATATTGGGTATTAATTGTATTTATGCCTGTATGCAGGTTGCCGTAATATACCTGCTGACCAAGCATATCGTAAAGGAATACCTGATTAAAACCGACCGCACCCATTTCCACAGTTATAGATTGTGAGAATGGATTAGGATAAACCTTTATCCTGTCCGATGTGGATAAGGGTATAATTCCTGCGCATACCTGAACGTCTATAATTAAGGAGTCCTTACTCGAACACCCGTTACCGTTTGTATAGGAGTAATATATTTTATGCGCGCCTAATCCAGCTAATTTGGCATTGAAATTAGCTCCACTTACTCCAGAACCGGTGAATGTACCTCCGACCGGTGTTCCCGAAAGAGCGTCAACTGAATCGGTAGTGCACAGGGAATCCTTCGCCGCAGTGAAAGTAAGTACAGGCAATGGGTTTACGTTAACCTTTATATTTACACTTGCCGTACAGCCGTTGGAATCTCTTACTGTAGTAGTGTAAAGAGTGCTGTCGGTAGGGCAAACAGAAATAAATCTGTTTGTGTCGCTGTTGCTCCAGAGGAATGAGTAGCCCGGTGTTCCGCCACCCGCATAAGTACGCAGAACTGTGCAATTCCCCTTGCAAATTGTGGCATTTGTTGTGCTGTCAACAATCCATAATACTGGGGGTTGATTGACTATAACCGTGGTCGAATCTTTATCGCCACAGCCGTCGCTTACGTTTACACTGTAAGTTCCAGCCAAAAGTCCCGTTGCTGTTTGATTTGTTTGTCCTCCCGGCATCCATTTATAGGTAAGAGGCGATGAACCACCCGTTGCAGTAACGCTTGCAGAACCATTGCTGTCGCCATGACAGGTTACCTTTGTAACAGAAGTGTTTAATCCTGTAATTGGTACCAGTATTGCAACGGCAGTTATAACCACCTTCCCGTTGCCGCTCCATCCGCCCTTGATATTTGTCTGGTTTGTTCCGGCATTATAAGAACCGCCGCCGCCGCCGCCGCCCCAGCCGCCTATACCTCCGCTGGTACCGCCGCCGCCGCCATTATAACCTCCTCCTCCGCCACCTGAACCATTATTGCCGTAACATCCTCCGCCGCCGCCAAAACCGCCTATAGCGCCCGGGCTTCCGGCTGCTCCGCCTGCTGCGCCGTTATATACTGAAAATCCGCCACCGCATCCGCCTATTCCTGCCGTACCATTACCGGTCCAGCCGCCTCCGCCTGCTGAAGTTACTCCAGTGCCTCCTCCTCCTCCGGAACCTCCTGCCCCGTTGGCATTATTGTTCGAGTTGGTGGGAGTGGTGGTTGCAGAGCCGGGTCCCGAAGTATCGCTACCCCAAGAGGAACCTCCACCTCCGCCTGCTGCTATAAGGGGTTGTGCGGATGATGATGGATTCCAAACATAAGAACCTCCGCCGCCTGCACCGCAATAATATGGTCCGCCGCATCCGTTAGATGTGGGTTGCTGACCTACAATAACATTGAGCACCTCGCCCGGAGTTACTGTGAAAGTTCCTGTAATTTGCGCTCCCTCGCCGGGCTGGTTATAGCATCCCGCTTCGCCTTCGGCGCCGTTTGCGTTAATTGTTATGGATGAAACACAGGATGGTACAGTGTAGCTCTGAATACTTCCCGTGTAGTTGAACGTTTGTATCTGTCCGAATGCGGATAGAGATACAAAAGCAAACGAACTGAATAATAAAAGGTAGTTTTTCATGTTTCATTAAATTTAGTGTTAATAGTACTTTATCAGGATGAATAAAACTGTCTGAACCTTTTTTAGGTTTTAAATGGATGCAAATTTAATATAAATAGAAACCTTAACCATGTCTTTTATCATTATTTCATAAATATTTTACTATTTCATATCTTTGAAAATTGATGGCTGCAAAGAATAGGATATACTATACCCTGATAATCATATTTATTGTGATACTGCGAGGATACTCGCAGACCTATAGTTTATCTACCATAGCGGGCAGCGGCACCGGTTATTCGGGAGACGGAGGTCCGGCCACGGCGGCAAACCTTTTCAATCCGATGGCAATATGCACAGGCAGCAGAGGCGATTTTTACATTTCCGACTGGTATAATACCCGTATAAGGATGGTGGATGCCGCCGGTATAATCTCCACGGTTTCGGGCGTTGGAATCTTTGGCTATAGCGGCGACGGTGGATTGGCAACCTCCGCAGAAATTAAAGGTCCTATGGGTATCTGCGAGGATGATTCAGGTAATATTTACTTCTGCGATATAGGAAACAGCCGCATCAGAAAAATTAACACCAATGGTGTTATTACAACAATAGCAGGGAACGGGGTTTATGGATTTTCGGGTGATAATAGCGCGGCGACTGCTGCGGAATTAAGCGCTCCGTCCGGTATTTGCGCCGATAGAAACGGCAATATTTATGTAGCCGATGTTTTTAATAACAGGATAAGGATGATTAGCCCGGCAGGTATCATTACAACAGTGGCAGGCAATGGATTCAGGGGCTACTTGGGCGACGGGTTAGCCGCCACTGCCGCTTCATTTTATTATCCTGTTGCCGTGGCTGCCGACAGGTCAGGTAATTTGTACATAGCCGATGCAGATAATAGCCGTATAAGGCAGGTAAATAACGCAGGAATGGTTTCAACCGTAGCAGGCGATGGTGTTTTCGGTTCTTCGGGAGACGGCAGCCCTGCCACGGCTGCACAACTTGGCAATCCTTCGGGTGTATGGGTCGATAATGACGGAAATATCTTTATAGCAGACGGGCTTAATAACCGGATACGGAAAGTTGATACCCTGGGCATTATAACTACAATAGCGGGAACAGGGGTAGCGGGAACAACCTTTACGTCGGGTGATGCGGCGCAGGCATTGATTGACAATCCGGCCGGAATAACTGGGGATAATGCCGGGAATATTTATTTTACCAATGTATTCAACCAATTGGTGCAAAAACTATCTCCCGTTCTCTCCTTACATCCCGGAAAACTCTCCATTACGGTTTATCCCAGTCCGGGCAACGGTTTGTTTACCTTTTATGTTGATAATTTCAGCGGACCGCTTGAACTGTCGGTTTATGATGTTATAGGACGAAAGATAGAATCCGCCGAACTTGTTCAGTCGCTTTCAACAATTAACCTTGAGCGGGAAAGCAGCGGTATTTATTTTTACCGCATCACGCAGCTGAACAATTTCCCGGTGAGCGACGGCAAGATTATGATTATCAAGAACTGAATTAATGTTTTATTTGTGAAAGAACCGTTCTGCAGCTATCCAGCTCTTGTTCCAATCGCGTAACCTTCCTGTTTTCTTCCTTCATTGCCTCCACGAGCAGTGCTACCAGGTTACCATAAGCCACTGTTTTTATTCCATCCGGTGTGGTGGAAACAACTTCGGGCGCTACCCTCTGGACCGACTGGGCAAGCAGCCCCATCTGCGGTCTTCCCGCATCGCACTTAAGGTTGTAGGTAACGCCTTGCAATTCCATTACCCTGTCCAGCCCGTAACGAATGTTATGCACATTCATTTTCATGGTAGAGTCGCTGATGCTGTTGTAGCCATAGCCATAGCACTGGCCGCTGCCCAGTACATAATACCGGTCATGTCCGCCATACTGCACCGCCCATGCCTTGGTGGTGCTGTCGTTCACGTTATTGATGCCTGAATAGGAATAATGAATGGTATCATTGGAGTAGAGTATGAGCGGATTAAAGTTTAGCCCGCCCGTAATCTGCATTTCGGTTTTGGCGGGCGGCGGAGTAACGGTACCGATTGAAACGCTGCCCGTATTGTATAGCTTGAATTGTGCTTGACAAACGATTGTCGCCGCGCAAAGTGGCAGTGTAACAGTAAGACGGATAAGTTTCTGTTTCATAATGAGGTAGATTTAGTTGCAAGGGGTAGGTATTAAGCCGAGTTCGCTTCCTAACGGCGCGGTAAAAGTACCATAAATGGTAATGGAGTCGGCGGCACGGAAGTATTTTACATCGGCGCTGTTTAAAGATATGCTGTCGCTGCCGTTGCCGAAGGTAATCGATGATTTTACAGAAAATTGGTAATTCGCAAGGTCGGTATTATTCAACATGGTTACATGAGTTCCGCAGGCGGTTTTAAGGATGTAATGCCTGAAATAATCAATCAGGTAATATTGCGGAAAAGGTATGTTCGGGCAGAAATGCACCGATGAGTCGGTCAGTTGTTCGTCAAGGTATAATTTCATGGCGTGCATCGGTTCTACAGGGTCATTATATTGGGTGTAGTATGGTATGTCGTCAAATAAGAAAGTAAGCGCATTGGAATCCCACTCCACCGCGTATTTATGAAACGACTGAAACAACGGGGTTGCGGAGAAAAATTTGCCGCCCCCCGGCGGGTACGCGCCGCAATGCCCGTTCTGATACCACCAGCCGCACTCCACTGAATCGGAATAGGTATCGGCGAAGCCGGAGATGTCGAATATATCTATCTCATTATGGATAAGTATGCAGCCATTGTGCGCCGTATCGTAATCCATCCAAAAGGTGGGTTCAAACTTGCGTCCGCAGGGCGTTCCGTTACTGAAAAAGCCGGGAAATTGAGCCGAAATTTCAAAATAGCCGTAATGGTATAGCGGCGAATGGGTTACTATGCCGCCTGTGGCGAATGTATTACGGTCGCAAGGTATCGGCGCTATGCCCGGACCATCTACCCGCAGACGCAATAGACCACCCGACTCTGAAACATTGCCCTTTTGAAATGCCGTGCCACCGCCCCAGTTGCAACAATCACCGCTTGGGCAGTCCAGAACATGCCAGAAGGCGGTATTTATGCTGTCTCCGTTAAATTCATCGCTCAAGACGCTGTCAGCTTGCCAGTTCAAGTCGTTCAAAGGTGATTGGCTTATAGCTGCCATTGACACCAAGAATGACAATAAGAATATGAGAACTGATTTCATTCCGCTTATATATATTTCTGCTATAGCTCCGGTTTTGAAACGGGGCTGTTAATGAGAGGTCAAAACAAATGTTTTAATGTTTCTTTTAATGGAGTCAATCAGCATTATTAAACGGCTCTAAAATAAAGTTATTGCCTTTTCGTCTATCAAAAAAAGAAGAATTTATTCTTTCAGTTGTCTCCCTTTGCTAAATTTGCGCTCCTTTTCCAATTTTAATCTTTCATTAAGCAGTAAATACCAATCCAGTGGGCTCCGACAGAAATTCGTACATCGGATTATTTCTTATAGGCATTATTCTTTTTGCATGGATGTACTTAAGCGCGCCTAATGCCAAAGAAAAAGCGCATGAAGCGGCGAGGCGCGATTCCGCAATTAAAGCGCAGAAATTAGCCGACAGTATAGCTCTGTCAGTGAGTAAAGGAACGCAAAATAACACACCTGACCGCCCGACGGCAACTAATGACACTTCTAAGTCGGATTCCTCGCAGCGTATTAAAAAGTTGGAAACGGACTTTGGAATTTTTTATCCTGCGCTTAATGCCCAACCTGACTACACTACCCTTGGCAACGACCTGCTTACCGTTACATTTTCAAATAAGGGCGGTAAAATCTGTTCAGTGGTACTGAATGATTACAAAACAAGCGCAGGCACACCATTAAGGTTATTTTACAACGACTCCACCCGTTTCGGACTTGTTTTAAACGCCTATTCCAAGTTCTTAAGCACCGATTCGCTCTATTTTAAAGTAAGGAGTATATACCATTCGCCTTCCGGCGACTCTTCAGCGCTCACCATGCGCCTGGTTACCTCCGATACGGAAAAATATCTTGAATACACCTATACCATTATAAAGGGTAGCTATATGGTGGGTTGTACCATACACGAAGAAGGGCTGCAAGGAATAATTCCGTCTAATTCACAGGATATCGAACTCGATTGGGCGATGCGCTCTCCCACACAGGAGGCGAGCATCAAGGCGCAGGATAGAACATCTACCATCTATTATAAGTATTATGAAGACAATGTGGACTATCTGTCGCCCATGAAAGACGACAAGAAATCGCTGCCGAACGATATTAAATGGGTTTCATTCAAACAGCAGTTCTTCTCATCAGTGCTAATTGCGAACACCCGATTCGGAAGTCCGGAGGTGGGAACGATGAAAGAGACAGACCCGCACTTCGTAAAATATTATTTTGCCTCCATGTCGGTACCCTACAATCATCAGCCATCAGAATCGTTCGGAATGCATATCTTTTTCGGACCTAACAGCTATGAACTGTTGAAGAAGTATTCAGCCAATAACGACTTGCAGTTGGAGCGCCAGATTAACCTGGGCTGGGGCATATTTGGCTGGGTGAACAGGTTTATCGTCATCCCTTTATTTAACTTTCTGAACAGGTTTAATCTCAACTACGGAATAGTTATTCTTATACTTACCATTGTGATAAAGGCATTGCTTTTTCCGATCGCCTTCCGCACCTATGTTTCTTCAGCCAAAATGCGCATCCTTAAACCCGAATTAGATGAGATAAACAAAAAATATCCCAAAACGGAGGATACCATGAAGAAGCAGCAGGCAACTATGGCGTTATATAAAAAGGCGGGAGTAAGCCCGTTGGCGGGCTGTCTGCCTATGCTGTTCCAGTTGCCGATACTTTATGCGTTGTTCAGCTTTTTTCCCGCCTCCATTGAACTGCGTCAACAGAAATTCCTCTGGGCAAATGACCTCTCAACATACGACTCGGCAATACATTTCAACCATTTCACCTTGCCTTTCCTCGGCGACCATCTTAGCATATTCGCCGTATTGATGTGCCTTAGCCAATATCTTTACATGATGGCCAACCAGCAAATGATGACACCCGGAAGTAACGACCAGATGGCAAAGACAATGAAGTGGATGATGTACATAATGCCCGTCTTCTTCCTCGGCGTTTTAAACAATTATTCGGCAGGGTTGAGCTACTACTATCTGCTCGCTAACCTTATCACCTTTGGACAAACCTATTTTGCACGCTTGTTCATCAACGAAAAAGAACTACACCGTAAAATGCAGGAAAAGAAGGCGCGTGTGGTAAAGCCGTCAAAATTCCAGCAACGCCTGGAACAGATGATGAAAGAACAGCAGGCGAGAAGAAGGTAAACGCCGCTTACCGACTTCACACTCGGTCTATTCCTGTTGCCTGTAAGATGACTTTTAATAGTTGAGTTTTGCTTAATTTGATATGGATAAAAGAGGTGTTTACTTTTATGTTGCTCCTATTTTACCGGGTAGAATAGGGCATCGGAATTGTAAGGGAATATTGTCATCTTTTCAGAAGACGCTATTTACTATCTTTGTTCCCTATTATTATGAATTACCCCCGGCGATGTCAATTCTCCGGATACTGCGGATATTAGAAATTGAAATCCCGGTTATAGCAAAAATATATCTAAGATACATAATAAATCTAAGAAACGTATGGAAAAAATTGATATGGACGATGCCCTCGACTACCACGCCATGGGGCGACCGGGTAAAATAGAGGTAATACCTACCAAACCCCACAGCTCCCAACGCGACTTGTCGCTCGCTTACTCTCCCGGTGTAGCGGAACCGTGCCTGCGTATAGCGGAGCGCAAAGAAGACGTTTATAAATACACCGCCAAAGGAAATCTGGTAGCGGTGATAAGTAATGGAACGGCAGTACTGGGTTTGGGAGATATAGGACCCGAAGCCGGAAAACCTGTGATGGAAGGCAAGGGCTTGCTCTTTAAAATTTTCGCCGATATAGATGTTTTTGATATAGAGATGGATGCCGACAATCCCGAAATCTTTATACAGGCGGTTAAAGCCATTGCACCCACATTCGGAGGCATAAATCTGGAAGACATTAAAGCCCCGGAATGTTTTGAAATTGAAAGACGCCTGAAAGAGGAACTCCACATACCCATAATGCACGACGATCAGCACGGAACCGCAATTATCTCCTCTGCTGCCCTTATCAATGCCATAGAATTAGCAGGGAAGAAAATTGAAGAGGTGCAAATAGTCGTAAACGGCGCCGGCGCTTCAGCAATATCATGTACAAAACTCTACTGCGCTCTCGGCGCTAAGAAGGAGAATATTATGATGTTCGACAGCAAAGGGCTGCTTACAAAAAACAGGAAGGATTTATCCGCCGAAAAACTGCTTTTTGTAAGCGAACGGAAAGTTAATAATCTGGGCGACGCCCTGAAAGGCGCTGATGTATTCGTTGGCTTATCCAAAGGAAATGTAGTAAGCAAGGAGATGCTAAAAGGGATGGCGGATAAGCCAATAGTGTTCGCCCTGGCAAACCCGGCGCCGGAAATATCATACCCTGATGCACGCGAAGCGCGCCCTGACGTTATTATGGCAACAGGGCGCTCCGACTATCCTAATCAGGTAAACAATGTGCTTGGCTTTCCGTTCATCTTCAGGGGAGCGCTCGATGTGCGCGCCACCTGTATCAACGAAGCCATGAAGATGGCTGCCGTGCTCTCTCTTGCCGAACTTGCCAAAGAACCCGTTCCTGAATCGGTAAACCTGGCTTACGGTTCGCGTAACCTGAACTTCGGTCCCGATTACATTATTCCGAAACCGATAGACCCGCGGCTGATTACTACTTTGCCTCCCGCCATTGCCAAAGCGGCAATTGAATCGGGCGTGGCGCAGCGAAATATAGACGACTGGGAAGCATACTCCCAATCGCTTGCCTCCCGTCTGGGGCTCGATAACGACCTGCTTAAGTCACTCACCTCAAAGGCGCGGCAGAACCCCAAACGCGTGGTATTTGCCGAAGCCGACCACTATAAAATGCTCAAGGCGGCGCAGGAGGTAAAAAATGAAGGCATCGCAAAACCTATTCTACTCGGCGACGCAGGGAAAATCAGGAAACTGATAGAAGAATATAATATGAACCTCGCCGATGCACCCATAATTGACCCGCGTTCGGCGGAAGAAGAAGACAGGCGCAATAAATTCGGCGATGAACTCTACCTGAAGAGAAAAAGAAAAGGATATACCTTATTTGAGGCGCGCAAAGCAATGCGCGAACGCAATTACTTCGGTGCGATGATGGTGGAAAACGACATGGCGGACGCCATGATTTCCGGTATTACCCGGAAATACTCCGAACCCATTACCGCCGCCTTGGAAACCATTGGTACAATGCCCGATGTAAAAAGGGTTGCCGGCATGTATATCCTGCTCTCCAAACAAGGTCCGTTCTTTTTTGCAGATACCACCATGAACATAGATCCAACCGTTGACGAACTTGTAGAAATTACCGCGCTTACGGCGCAAAGCATTCGCCAGTTCAATATAGTGCCGCGCATTGCCCTGCTATCCTACACCAACTTTGGATCCGTCAGGGGTGAACTGCCTGCCAAGGTCTCAAAGGCGGCGGCAATACTGCATGAGAGGTTTCCCGGAATGATTGTGGACGGCGACATACAGGCGAATTTTGCCCTGAACAACGATTTGCTCAAAGAGCAGTTCCCCTTTTCCGAACTTGTGGATAAAAAGGTAAACACCCTTATTTTCCCAAACCTTGTTTCGGGCAATATCGCTTATAAGGTGATGCAGGAATTAGGCGGTCTGGAGGCGATAGGTCCAATCCTGCTTGGAATGAAAAAACCGGTGCATATACTCCAGCTTGGCTCTTCTGTAAGGGAAATTGTGAATATGGTAACTATAGCGGTAGTAGATTCGCAGTCGCGGGGGAAGTGAGATGCCGGTTTATTTAACGCCCCATTTTTCAGGATTTTTCATCCATTCCTTCAAGGAATCGGCTTCCTGCTCATTAATGAAGTTGGTCTCCACCGCCCTGTCTATCAGCACACCGAAATCGCAAAGAGCTGTGTAATTTATTTTTGCTTTTTTAAATGCTTCTTCGGCTACGGGTAGGTTGTAAGAAAAGATTGAAATTATCCCTTTTACGGTACATCTCTCCCGTATTACCGCTTCCGCCGCCCTTAAGCTGCTGCCGCCCGTTGAGATAAGGTCTTCTATCAGAACGGCAGATTGCCCTGACTGTACTTCGCCTTCAATAAGTTTGCCTGTACCATGATTTTTTGCCTCGCCGCGCACATATATAAAAGGCAATCCTAAATCCTGCGCCACAAGTGCGCCTTGGGCAATACCGCCTGTGGCAATTCCTGCAATAATATCCGGCTTGCCATATAAATCGAAGATAACCGATACGAACTGCTGTCTTAAATAGGTTCTTATTTTGGGATATGATAAAGTCAGACGGTTATCGCAATATATAGGCGATTTTATTCCGGATGCCCATGTAAAGGGATTCTCCGGCTGTAACTTGATCGCTTTGATTTGTAATAAAAAATCGGCAATTTTGCGCGCCGAATCCCGGTTATATACCATGGCGCAAATTTATAAAGTTTATTTTAACCGCCGGGTGATTAATATCACCCACAGGAAAACAGGTATTGCTGCCGGAAAGGGCATATTAGCCGTAAGCCGCCCGTTTTCCGTAAAGCGGGAATGGGATAAGTTCAGAGCTGATGGCAGTTGTAAGCAATTGTATCTGACGGGCGACTCTGCCAAAACCTGGAAGGAGTTCAGGGAGCTTTTCAGATTGATAATTGCCGCAGGCGGATTAGTGCAGAACAGCGACAATAAATTCCTTGTAATTTTCAGAAATAAGAAATGGGATTTGCCCAAAGGCAAAAGAGATAAGGGCGAAACAGTGCGCCATACAGCCATTCGCGAAGTGGAGGAAGAATGCGGTATCGGCAAACTTAAGATAACGGACGCTCTTCCGTGCACTTATCATATATATGAACTCAAAGGTAAAATGGCTCTTAAAAAAACTTTCTGGTTCGCCATGAAAACCGCATCACGCAAGAAGCTTGTCCCGCAAAGGGAAGAGGGCATTGAAAAGGCGCTGTGGCTTCGAACATCCGCCATAAGAAAAAAGAAAAAGCAATTCTATCCCTCTGTTTGGGATCTTGTAAAAGATTTAAAATAGCGTATTTCATCATACTATTTCGTAAAAAATGACTGCAGCTTGTCAATCACCTCTTGCGGAACGGCTGCTGGGCGTCCGTTTTGCAAGAATACGTGCGATGTGCCGCCCTCATTTAACATTACGCCCCGCTCATTCCGCGTTTCGTAATGAAAATGGATCCGCGTTCCGGCGGGCATTTCCTTTACCGAGGTTTTTATAATCAGAACATCGTCGAAAAAGGCGGGCTTATAATATTTGATGTTAAAGGAAAGAACGGGCAGCATAATGCCTTTGTCCTCCATATCCCTGTAACTCAATCCCAGAGCGCGCAAAGCTTCCACCCTGCCGGATTCGTAAAAGGCGGCATAGTTCCCGTAATAGACATAGCCCATCCGATCGGTTTCGGCGTATCTAACTCTTATGATTGTTTCACAACTATACATTCTTTTTACATATTATTAAACCGGATGGTTTCTTCTCATATTACTTTATTTGGAGCAAAGTTATTAGAAATAGTGACTATTGTTTTTTTAATACGTCCCGGTGCGTTTCGTAGATTTCCTTTCCTATAACTGACGGGGCGAAATGACTTCGTGCAAACTCCCGCATCTTCCGGCTGTCGTAATTCTGCCAGGTGTCAAGCATGGTAAGTATTGCCTCCGCCAGCGTCTTTTCATCACCCGGCTCCAGCAATATACCAAACTCCGCAGTTATAAACTCCTGCGGACCGCCACACCTGCTTGTTATTACCGGTCTGCCTGCCCATAGCGATTCTGCGAGCACTACTGAAAAGGTTTCATAGTTACTGAACAACAGCATAAAGCTGCTCGAATACAACAGTTCAAGCAACTCCTTTACATCATCAATATAGGGTAAGAACCTTACTGTTTCGGTGCCCAGACCGGCTTCCGATACATAATGCCTCAACTCCTTTTGCTCATCGGCTTCGCTTACTATCACAAGCTCAAAATCCTGCCGCTGACGCCAGACCTCTTTTATTGCATTTATTATTCCATGCGCATTCTTAACCGGCGCAAGCGTGGAGATATGTATAATTCTTTTTTTTGGTGAAGCAGCTAAAGCGGACGGTGGCAGGTCGGGCAACGGTACACTATTGGGAATAACCTTGTAACTGCGGCACAACCCTTTGTTTTTCATCGCATCGCCAAGAAATTTTGAAACCGTTATTATTTTTGAAGCACCATTGTATGCCGATTTCAAAGCGTGGAACAGGAGGATTTCTGTCAGGGTGTTTTTCTTTGAAACATAATACCCCAACCCGTGTTCGGTAACCAGATAGGGTATTTTCAGCTTAACGGCGAGCCGCCGCGCATATAGCAGGGCGGGCAAGGCGCTCTGCACATGAATCAGCTCCGGTTTTTTACGGCGCTTCAGAATCTCTTTTAATCCGAGCCGGTATGCTTTAACGCGTCTGAATGCCTTTAAGGGAATAATAAGCGGGGAATCGCCTCTTATCTGCCTGAAATATACCTTTACCTCAAGTACCGCATTATCATCTTTTACTATTATTTCATATTTGTTTTTCATGGTGTTGTCAGGCGTTGCAAAAAGCACCGAAACACTGTCGTATAGTGAATCCGCTTCTATGAGCCGCCTTATAAAGTTTCCTGAATCTTTGGCGGTTCTATTCGGGTACCACGAGGGGATAAAGAGCACTTCGGACATTTGAACTTAAAATTCAGATAAATTAACTATTCGCCCGTTCCGGTTACCGGGCAACTCTCTTAAAACGGCTAAGGTAATCATCCTTGCGAAAAGGATATTTATACCGACGCATTAATTTTCTATCTCACGGGCGGCAGTGGGGCTAAAGTCATCTTCCGCCCGCTACCTTTGAATGTTTTTTCAGGGGCTGTTCTTCCTCACCGCTTGCCGGTCTGACCCATTCTCGCACCATCCCAACTTTCCTGTTACAAAGCTATTTTGCGAAACCGCCAACGTGGCGGATATTGCAGATAAGGTTGAACGGGAAGGTAATATACCTAATCTAAACGATTTTAATTGTATTATTAATTTATTTAAATAGGTAAAACTCCTTGTTTTATTGGCTTTATAGCTCAATTCCAGAATTAAAAATGAAACCTTATTTACAAGCAATCGTTTAGCCATAGTGTATAACCTAACCAACTAAAGGAGGACACCATGAAAGCAACAATCTACTCAAACCGCAGGGAAGCAATTAAGATAAAGCTGTTCATTATCCTGTTTCTTCTCGCTTTCTTTACTATTGCCCAAGTAACGCGTGGGCAAAACCGCGAGCAACAAAGCTCTTCCGCTATCCAGCAGAACAGTCAGGATAACTGGAGCATACAGATGAACCATGCTGCCGGATTACTGAATCTTTATGCCGGGGAACTATCCGATCGCGCCGCGAAACTCTACATGGAAGCCCTTAACAGACCAGATGCATGTACTTTGGCGTTAATTTGCGCTAAAGCGGACTGCCTGGGAGCGCTTTCGGCTGAAAAACGCAGCGAGCATGCAAAAATCCTGCTCGCTATCGGCAAGGAGCAGTCGTCGATTAATATCGCTATGAGTGATAAATGATAAGCCGTTAATGAGGAACAATCTGCAGTTTACGCAATCCGCGCTTTAATTGCCGCCGCTCCGCAAGCAGTGGCAATTTTTTTGCCCATTTTCACCGTGACTGCCTCTTTTTATTCTTCCCACGCAAAAAGCTTAAAGCCCTTCATTGTAGAATTAACCTTTTCCTTTACCTTTTTTATTGTTTGGGAATCGTCCGGATGGGTAAGTACTTCATCAATAAGGTCGGCAATAAGAGGTATCTCCTTTTCGGTGATGCCGCGCGTAGTTATGGCTGCCGTTCCCACGCGTATTCCGGAAGTAACCATAGGCGATTTGTCATCGAACGGCACCATGTTCTTGTTCACCGTAATATCGGCGGCTACAAGGGCGTTTTCTGCCGCCTTGCCGGTTATATTTTTGCTTCGCAGGTCAATGAGCATACAGTGGTTGTCGGTGCCGCCCGATATTATTTTATAGCCCTTTTCGGTGAATGACTTCGCCATGGCTTGGGCATTTTTAATAACCTGTTTGCCGTAGTCGAGGAACCTGTCCGACAGCGCTTCGGCGAAAGCCACCGCTTTGGCGGCAATCACATGTTCAAGCGGTCCACCTTGCGTGCCGGGAAATACGGCTGAATCGAGTATGGAAGACATCATGCGAAGCTCGCCTTTCGGGGTTTTAAGCCCCAGCGGATTGGGAAAGTCCTTGCCCATCATTATCATACCTCCGCGCGGACCGCGTAAGGTTTTGTGGGTGGTGGTGGTTACAATGTGGCAGAAGGCGAATGGGTTGTTAAGCAGCTTTTTGGCTATCAAGCCCGCGGGGTGAGCTATATCGGCGAGCAGCAGGCAGTTATTGGCATCGGCAATTTGGCGCAGCAGTTTAAAATCCCAGTCGCGCGAGTATGCCGAAGCGCCGCAGATGATGAGTTTGGGTTTTTCCTGTTCCGCCTTTTGCGCCGCCATATTGTAGTCCACCCTGCCCGTCTCCTTATCTACCCCGTAAAATGAAGCATGGTAGAGTTTTCCGGAGAAATTGACAGGGGAGCCGTGCGTAAGATGCCCCCCATGCGACAGGTCGAACCCCAGTATCTTATCGCCCGGTTTAAGCACGCCGAGCATTACGGCGGCGTTTGCCTGTGCGCCGGAATGCGGCTGAACGTTAGTCCACTCCACGCCAAAGAGTTCTTTTGCGCGGTCAATGGCGGTTTGTTCTACCTTATCCACCACCTCGCAGCCGCCGTAGTAGCGTTTAAATGGCAGTCCTTCGGCATATTTGTTGGTAAGCACCGAACCCATCGCTTTCAGCACATTACTGCTGGTGAAGTTTTCGGAGGCGATAAGTTCTATGCCTCTTGTCTGGCGTTGGCGTTCTTCTTCTATCAGGTCGAAAATCTTGTCCACTGGAAGTAGTTAGAGGTTATGAACTGGAGTGTAACATGAAGCACGGAATTCAGGCACGGTGATAACATCGGCAAAATTAACAATTATTGCGGATGGGAGATGATACGGCGGCATGCACAAGCTGCTTCGCCCGCACTCCGTTCCCAATAAATTTCAACTTATCCGGTAGAACTAACGGCGATGTTTTTAATATGTGAGTTTTAGCAACCCGATACTATTGGATTCAAATGTAGCCGGTATAGCATCCTTTCGCAAAATAAGCCCGGTGCCTGTACAGAATAATTGAACCGGTTTGAAGAAGAGGTCAGAACGTTACCTTTAAAGTAATCTGCTTGTCCGCCCGTAAAATAGTTACTTCGGTAGTATCGCCCTTCTTAAATTCCGATAATCCCTTCATGTAATCCATCATGTTTTTTACTTTTAAATTTCCCATTTGTATTATCACATCTCCCTTTTGGATACCTGCTATCGAAGCTGGCTTGCCATCGGTAACACCGTCGATTCTCATACCCTCGCCTTCGTAAGAATAATCGGGCATAACGCCCAGTGTAACTTTGTATTTCGCGGCTCTCCTTCCAATATCCCTGTTCTTTGTCGGGGTAAACTGCAGTTTACCCCATCTTTTCTATGGAATTAATTACACTTATTACATATTCCAGAACCTCCTGTTCGCCGGTATAATTTATTTTACTTGCTATATCTGACGGTTTATGATAGTCGGCATGTTCTCCTGTAAAAAAGAACAGAACGGGTATATTTTTAAGGTAAAATGACGTTTGGTCCGAGGGTCCTATTCCTGCCGAGTCCTTTTTTATTGAGAAAACAGTCGGTATTGAATCTATAATGCGAACCAACGGAGGCGCAGTACCTACGCCATATACGAGAAGACGCTTTGTTGAATCGTTCAACCGTCCTATCATATCCATATTTATCATTATATCCGCCTTCGAAAGGTCGATGGTCGGCTTTTCGCAATATTTTTTTGAACCGAACAGACCGAGTTCTTCACCCGAAAAGCAAATGAAAAGAAAATTATACTTCTGTCCTTTCCTGTTAGCCGAAAAGTAACGGGCCAGTTCGAGCACGCCGGCAACTCCCGATGCATTATCATCGGCTCCGGGATGTATTTTCCCTTTCGGATTCGGGTCAAGTGAATTGCCATCGTAGCCAAGCCCGAGGTGGTCGAGATGAGCGCCTGCAACAATCGTATATGGTGCGCCATTATCAATATATCCGGCTACATCAACGCCCCGGCGTTCTGTGGTGTGCTCCGGTATGGTATCGGTTTTATCAGGGTTATACTTGCACTGAAAATGAAAGAAGTACGAACCGGCGCTGTCGCCTTTGGGTTCAAGATTGTATTGTCTGAAATGATTTGCTATATATTCAGCCGCAAGCATTTCGCCCGGTGATGAGGTAGCCCTGCCCTGAAGTTTATCGGATGCAAGGTACTCTATAGTCATCTTAATATTATCCGGATTAATATCCTGACACAGTACCGGTTTGATGGCGGCTAAAAAACCTGCCAATAATATTGTTACTCTTTTGATGTAAAGCATAGTTTGTAATGTTGAGAATATATTAAAAGGCAGCAAATGTATCTATATATACTGACAATAAATGAAAATGCAAAATAGTCATGTCGGTATTGCCTCCCGTAAAGGTATTTTGTATTCCGCCACCGCTATACCGATCACAATTGAACACTATAGGTATCCGGATGCGGTCGTAAAGTTACTTGAGAGCAGCATACTTGCATGCCGCTTTACATAAAAATAATGGCATATCCGTGCGGATTTCAACCAGATGGGCAATATAATTTTACCGGGAATAATTCGGCTCCGCATCAGACGCTATTTTCAAAGTTTACTGGAGTACGATATAATGGGAGAATTTTATTGGGTATCCCCTATCATCAGCTTACCTGTAGAGCCCGCCTTACCCGATGAGTCATAAGCCCTGAAGATATACATTCCATGTTCTAAATTTAAGGTTACAAATGTCCTGTATTGAACAAGTATTGTAGTGAATATTTTTTGTCCCAGGAGGTTATACAGTGAAAAATTAAGGTTGCTTGAAACAAGCGAGCCATTCGCCAGCTGTATCGTGAAACTACCGTTATTGAGCGATGGGTAAACATTTACTGTATTATTGGCAAGCACCGTTATGTAATTATACAACGTAAGGGTATTGCTCCCCTCAACTGTAGCAACGGTTTCCGATACATTGAAGGTACCCGGCGTATTATATATAATGGCGGGATTTTGTAAAGTGGAATAATCGGTTTGAGCGCCGGGGCAAGACCATTGCCATGAGTTTACAGGTGAAGCCGGAGGTCCAAAACTGTTGTCGGTAAACTTAACTGTATCCCCCGCGCGGATAATTAACGGCGCACCCGTAAAACATGCTTCAGCGGGCGCCGGCTCTATTCCTATCAGTAACTCTTCGTTGGAATCAAGAGGAATGCCGTCGGGGGTTAGGTTATTAAGGTTATAATATCCGTCGTAACTGCCTCCCCAGCCCCAGTTCATGTGGAAGTAATCTATTGAATCATAGCCATCACATACCCACGAGTGACCTCCGTCTTTTCCTGCCCCGGCATACTCCACAGGTCTGCCGGCATTCAGCTCCGTTTTAAGTAAATTTATCCACTCCGAGGTTGAATAGTTAGATCTGTATAATCCCTGAATGGCAGAGCCATTGTAACCGAAGTATTTCACAAAAGCGCTTTGCGCGGATATCGGATTATCTGCGTTAATCATATAGGAGCCGCTTGAACTTTGGGTATATTGCATATCAACGCTCACCCCGCACTGGTATAGTAGGGTTGCTATGGAATTATTTTTATTATTTACCCATAAGGGCATAGCCGACCAATCATAACGTGTGGTATCAAAATAGGCATTTAGTTTTCCGTAAGGAGACCACGAATAGGAATTACTGTCGATACCATGTGGCGGATATTGCCAATATTTCATGATTTGCGCCATGGCGGTGGCTACACATCCCGCGGGGCAGCCGCCGGGACAGAATGAATTAAAGGGTGTAGGCGATTGGCTCCATACTGTCTTAACCAGCGGATTAAGGTTTCCAGTTGCCCGATGAATATATCGGAAATTCAGTACGTTGTTCTTATATTCGCTCCACTCCTCTGATATTTCCGGCGATGCGGAGATTTTATATTTCCTAAAAAAATCAATTTGCCGCTTGTATCGCAGCATCCAATAGGCGAATTCAGGGGAATGTATGGGTAATATAAACCGTCCTTCGTCGGAATATCCTATTATTGGTTCAACTGCATCCTCTGCCGAAATTATTATAAAACCATACCTTTTGTCATTCTGTATGGAATTATGTTCTGCTATATTAAAGACATAGTATTCTGCTGCGCCACGATCTGAATATTCGGTGTAAGTTAATTTTATTTCCCCCGGTTTAACGGCGAATATATGGCTATACCCATTTATTGCAACTCTTTCTGCCACCACCGGCGATACCGGACCTCCATATATTAGAGAAGAGCATACCGTAAACGCAAGCATAATGACGTATCTGGTTCCGAACAATAACGGACTGCCGAAAACCATGTTGCCCATAAGTGATTTCGCGAACGCAAAATACCAGTAAGGACTGTCATGGCGACATGTATATTCTGCATTTTTATTCATTGCCGGTATAACTCCATGTTATTTTTTCACTTAACCACGCCCAAATTTACAATTTATTCTTATTTATCCCACACTTGCGGATACAACGGACTTTGTTGTTAATAAAAAAAAATTAAAAAAATCTTATAATTAAGAAATAATGTATACTTTAGCACCTTAATTAATAACAAAAAACTAAATAAGTTATGAAAAAGGTTTATCAAATTATCGGCTCCTTCGGTTTGTCAGTAGTTGCTGTTGCAGCTATGGCGCAATCTGAAGGCATTGGAATGGCGGTAAGGCATCTAACTAATGCCGCCCCCTCGAAAAGAATGATTACAATTCATGAAAAGGGTTATGCGAATAACCAGCAAAACAGAGTTGGCGTACTCCCCATGAATGTCAGGATTGATTATGCAACGGCGGATTATGTTAGCAACGGGTATTCTCAAACATCCTATGCACACTGGATTCCTCTTATGGCTCTTAACCATAACTACAAGTTGGCGGATAGCGGTAATATGAGCAGCCCTTCCAACTGTAGAGCAAATACGTTGAACAGCGCTACGGTTGCATTCGACAGTATCTGGGATATTTATACAAGCCAGGGGTATACTGCACAGGCAGGAAGCGTTGTAGTAGATACATTATGGGCAACCCTTACGGAAGTAAATACCAGCGCTCATAACGACACCTTGATATTTTGGATCAATAAAGTTAACAGCAAGGGGTTCCCATCTACCATACATATCAGTTCCGATACTTTTATAATCACGCCTACTACATTCCCTGCCGGAGCCACCATGGATTCAAGCTATGTGGTTAATCTGCCTCTTAGAACCCCACTCATGATCCCTGCAACAGAACGCAAAGGATGGAACTTCTCCATATCCCTCGATTACCATGATGCAGATAAAATGGATACTCTGGGTGTAAGCGCTTCTTCGCCATTTTTCACTTGTAATGGCGGCGATTATTCAGGACCTGCCGGTACCTCTTTAGGCGTTCCTTCCGGCGCATTATATTATAGCGCATCACCGGTAGTTAATAGCTGGATGACAGGACTATACTGGGATCCTTACCATTTTGATGCTATATCCAATCAACAACTTACATGGCCTGATACCGTTACCGGTACATCTCCTATAAAACAAGTACAAGGACGTAATGGTTTACCAAACGGCGGTTATCTTTATTTTGTTCCATGCGGTGTTGACACCCCACTCTCAAGTGAACAGGATATTAATATCGGCGTGTCACTTGGATTTAACAATGTAACTGGCGTTAATGAGGTTAAATCAAATGGGTTAACCGTTTCACAAAACTACCCTAATCCTTTCAATCAACAAACGCAAATAAAGTACAACCTGACAAACTCGTCAAATGTTGTATTCAGCGTTTATGACCTGACAGGAAGACAGCTTGTAAATACCTCCTACAACGACCAACCCGCAGGAGACCATTATATTACCTTAAACGCTAACCAACTTAGCCCGGGTATTTATTTCTATTCCTTCATAGTGAACGGAAATGTGATAACTCAAAAGATGATAGTTACACAATAATTCCGACCTTCATCTGAAGAAATAAGCCCGCATTTTGCGGGCTTATTTCTTTAATACACCATCTGAAGTAATTTATACCATAATTAATTACCCTTCTCCTAAGCGATTTTGCGAAAGTATACCGACCACAATTGAACCCGATAGCTATCGGGTTGTTAAAATGCACAAATTCAAAGCATCGGTATAACTGCTTGTACAGGTATTTTACATTCGTAAAATCACTTATGAGCAGTATATATATGGCTCCTTTTAAGTCCGCTTTAAGTATTTTACCATCCCCCGTTAATTATATTATAAAATAGAATACTTTTGCTTTATAAAAATATTTTATACCTTTGTTATAAATTTAACTTCCCTAAACCTAAAATCATGAAAAAGCAGATACTTCTTATCGCCGCCGTTTTTAGCGCATTTACCATGATTCGCGCAAATATTATTGATGCAAATACAGCAAAAACCGTTGCGCAGAATTATTATATTCACGCATTCGGCGGTAATTCAGTGAGCTTAAATATGGTTCATACCGAAATGTCACCGCAGGGCGAGCCGGTATTCTATGTATTCAATATGAACGCCGATAAGGGTTTCGTTGTTGTTTCCGCCGAAGATGCAACACACCCGGTATTGGCATATAGTAATGAAGGGAAATATGTTATTCCGCAAGCCGGCAACAATGCAGATTTCTGGTTCAATAAGGATAAAGCGCAGATAATAGCAATAAGGGCTAACCATATTCAAGCCGGAGCCGCTATAGCCCAAGAGTGGAAATCCTGCATCAATAATACCTTCCCGTCGGAAAATACCCATCGGGTAAGCAGTATCATTGGTCCGCTGGTAACAACTACATGGGATCAAACCACTTATTATTGGGCAATGTGTCCTAAAAGTCCGCAAGCATATACCGGTTGCGTTGCTACAACTATGGGACAGATTATGAAGTACTGGTCATTTCCTTCTCACGGAATCGGCTCCAACTGTTACGATGAAACAACAGGAGGCGGGTACTATGAAAATTACGGAGAATTGTGCGCCTATTTTGATACCTCAAACTATAATTGGACAGCAATGCCGAACAATGTTACCAGCGCCAATCCGCAGGTTGCAAAATTACTGTACGATTGCGGCGTGAGCGTTGATATGAACTACGGTCCCACTGAAAGCGGCGCGGCTGTAACCGTACATGATTATCCGATATGCGAGCAAAACTCATTCGTGCAATATTTCGGATACGACAAAAATATCAGCGACGAGCAACGTAAAAATTACACAACCGCTGCCTGGCTTGCACTTATAGAAGCAGACCTGAATGCAAGTCGCCCGGTCTCCTATTCAGGATTTGACGTAACCTACGGCGGACATAATTGGGTATGCGACGGGTATAACAGCGCTGATAACTATCTGCACATGAACTGGGGCTGGAGCGGGCAGGATGACGGCTATTTTAATGTTGACTCCCTAAACCCTGCCGGCACGCCATACCATTTTAACGACAGCGAAGAGGTTTTAACCAAGATTCAACCGCCGCCTGCTAAGGCAACCGCATATTTTGACGGTTCCCCCTTAGCCGGATGCACCGGATTACCTGTTCAATTCAAGGACCTAAGCTTAACAACCCAAGGCATTCCCATTACTGCATGGCATTGGACTTTTGCCGGCGGAACGCCTGCAACATCTAATGTTCAAAACCCGTTGGTTACCTTCAATTCACTTGGCGGATTTACCGTAACGGAAGTGATTACTACAAGCCAGGGCAAGGATACCATGTCGATAGGCAGTTATGTAAATATTTTCAATCCGGTAAATCCTCCGTACTCGCAGGGCTTTGAATTAGGTTGGTTACCCTTGCACTGGTCATTGAACAATCCAAACAATTATTTTATCACTTGGGCGCCGGCTGCTGTCGGCGGTTATGGAAACAGCACACACAGTATGTATTTTGATAACTGCGAGGCGGTAACTTCCGACATTGGAGATCGGGAGCAGATTTATACCCAATCATTTGACTTTTCATCGAACAAACAAGGAAGAATTTATTTTGATGTGGCTTACGCCCCATACAATAGCCAATATAGCGACACCCTTGCGCTTTACTATTCCACAAATTGCGGAGCTACCTGGACTCAATTCTACCTCAAAGGCGGGATGACCTTAGCCACCACCGGCGGAAAATCGGTACAAGGCGGAGCCAACACCGTTAATGGATGCTTCTGGCCTTTAAATACAAACTGGAGAACCGATACTTGTTATATACCGGCTATAGCAGGACAAAGTCACGTCATGTTCTCCTTTGAAGACCGTTGCGGGAAAGGTTCAAACCTATTCATTGATAATATAAACTTGAATGCCATCCCTTTAGGAGTGCCTAACATTACCGAGGATAATTCCTTTTCAGTGTATCCAAACCCAAATAATGGAAACTTTACACTCCAGTTCAATGCCCAGGCAAATTTGACTTATAAACTTGCTATCTATAATACTTTAGGGCAACAAGTTATGCAACGTACTATTACAGGAACTGGCAGCGAATTAGAGTTACCTGTGAATCTATCCAATTTAAGCAAGGGTATATACACAGTAGTATTGAATACCGCATCCCAGCTAACTATAAAAAAGATTGTTGTATTCTGATATATACCGACCACAATTGAACCTATTAGCTATCGGGTTGCAAAAATGCACAAATTCAAAGCATCGGTATAACTGCTCGTATACGAGTAGTATAACAAAAAAAATCTTCCGACAGGGGCGCAATTCCCTCTTAAGATTTATCCGGCGTACAACCCAATGTCTGCCTTTAATCAATGTACTGCTCGGAATAGGCGCGGCAGGGGTGCCATTTGCCGCCAGCAGTCAGCAGACCAGCGTATATGTGAATTATATTGCCGCTGATTCCGTTCACTTTCCACTCCACTACTATACCAGCTACATGTTCAATACTAATGCGAGGTATACGCTGGCAGATACCGGTGTTCCATCGTCGAACCAATTACTGATTCAATCCTTTGGTGTATTTTTCGACTCAATAATTGATGCAAATCATAATGACACCGGATATGCTGCTCAAGTAGTAGGCGCCATAACAATTGATTCAATATCAATATTAATAGGACATCAGATAGATTTGTCAATGCCGGCGCACCAAGATACGATAGTTGTCCAGTTTGATTCCATAAATGCAGCGAACGGCTATATTTCGCCTTATGTTTATTATATCGATACAGTTTATACAGGGAACACAGGTCTGTCACCCGGAAATAGTTGGCTTAGCCCTTACAACCTGATTGTAAGACCGCGATTCCCGAATGGCTTGCTTATTAATAATAATAAGTTTGCAATTACAGTATCATTCTACGGTCCAAAAACAGATACCCTCGGGTTTCTGCCGGGATTCCCGTATGCTATCTGCCAGCAGGGCGGCAGCGGAGTTATACCCCTCCAAACAAAAATCGGACAATTATTCGGAAATGCCACTGTGAATAGCATTACCTCCGGTTATCAATACTTTTTTGGCAGAGACGATACTATTCCGACCGCTGGCGGTTCAACGAATGGATTGTATCTGCATTGTAGCAATCCTGCTTATCAATACTGGTATTTTCAGGACAATCCCATCGGCGCATATATAACCTTTCAGAATCTTACCGGTTTAAATGAGGTCTCTACCCCGGGATTTTACGTTCTTCAAAATACCCCTAATCCATTCAATACCCAGACACAGATTAACTACCGTCTGGCAGTTTCATCTGATGTCCGGTTCACCATCACCGATATTACAGGCAGAACGCTATCAAGCGTAACCTATCTCGGACAATCTACAGGCGAACATTCAATCATTCTGGACGGAAACCGGTTCTGCCCCGGTATCTATTTTTACACATTTAATATAGGCGGAAACCTGGTGACCAGGAAAATGATTGTTACCAAATAGAAAGGCGATTAGCCGCTATATCCGGATAAAAGGACTGAAATAAGCGTTTACGGTCAGGAAAACGCCAAACGGCATCCAAAAATAAACTATTGAAAATCAGGATGCTAAAGGATAAAACGGTAGATTTCTTCCAAAAAAACAACAGATTAACATAATTTAACTTATATTTGTTATCACAAACCTAAAAAATCCATTCTCCATCGCATAACTGCTACCCTTTTTAATTTTTAAAAAGTATCCTTATGGAGCAGTTTGTTCAAGATGATGAATTAATAACTCGTTATCAGTACGGTGAAGAAGAGGCAATAAGCCATCTTCTTGAAAGGCATAAAAAAAAGGTGTTTTCATATATCCTGAAGACAGTAGTTGACAGACAGGTTGCCGAAGACATTTTTCAGGAAACATTCTTTAAGGTTATACGAACCCTTAAAACGAATAAGTACTGCGGAGAGGGGAAGTTTATCCAATGGGTTTTACGTATTGCCCATAATTTAATGATTGACCATTTCCGCCAGATAAAACGGCTGAAAACCATTAGCAGAATTACCAAGCCGGATGGTAAAGTGCAAGATGTATTCGAAGTGATACAGATAAAAGAGAATTCCTGCGAAACGCCTCTTGTGAAGCGCCAAATGCGCAAGGACATCAGAAATCTGGTGGAGCGGCTGCCCAAGGAACAAATGGAAGTAGTGATGCTGCGCCATTATTACAGTATGAGTTTCAAGGAAATAGCCGATGCAACAAATGTGAGCATTAATACCGCCTTAGGTAGAATGCGTTATGCCCTTATAAATTTGCGGCGTCTGGCGGAAGAGCAACAGGTAGTTCTTTCGGCATAGCATTGCTGCTTCCTGTATTGCATATCCCCTGAACGGGTAATATAATGTTATCAGCTTTCCTTTCTGTTTGCCTGCATTCCGGCAATGGCTGACGTATTGAGCAGTAAGTAAAAAAAGACCACTACGGCTGCTGCTGAAGTAATAACAAATGCAACTCTGAATCCATAGGAGTACCACATAAAACCCGCAAAGGCGCTTGCCATAAATGCTGCAATGCCTTGTAACCCCGAAAACACCCCTATTGCGGTTGCCTTTTCATTGGCGTTACACAACAATGTAATCCATGCTTTGGCTATGCCTTCGGTACAGCCGTAATACAAGCCGTAAAGTAGAAATAGGAGACCATATATTACAAAACTATGCCCAAAAGCCATACCAAGATAAACAATGGCAAACAAAGCAATTCCGGTAAGGAACATTTTTTTAAGCCCCAGTTTATCCGCTAACATTCCAAGCGGAAATGCCGACAAAGCATATACGGCATTATAGAATATATATATGGCAATGACCGTTATATCGCCAATTCCCGATTCCTTTAATTTTAAGATAAGAAACATATCGGAACTATTGAACAGGGCAAAAAATAATAGCCCTGCAACAAGCTTTCTGTAAGCGGCAGTACTCATTCTCCAATAGTTCAGATTGGTAAAATTGAGCTTAACTTTCCTTCTGATTATTGTTTTATCCGACCCTTTACGGGAACTGTCAGTCACCATCATGGTAAGCGATACAGCCACTATACCCGGAATGAATGAGAACAGGAAGAGTGGCTTATAAATTCCGGGATTCAGGTAGAGATATATAAGCGCAAAAGCCGGACCAATGGCAGCGCCAAGCGTATCCATTGAGCGATGAAAACCAAATACCTTTCCCCTGTCGCTATGAGCAGATTCATCGGCAAGTATTGCATCCCTTGCACCTGTACGAAGCCCCTTCCCTAAACGGTCGGCTGTTCGTAAGAAGAAAATAGAATAAACGCCTGTGAATACTGCTAATAAGGGCTTGGAAACAGCGCTTAAGGCATAGCCGGTCTTTACAAACGGAGCCCTTATTCCCGTATTATCGGAGAGTTTTCCGAAATATCCCTTCGAGATACTGCTTACCGCCTCTGCCAATCCCTCCAGAACACCTATGGAAAATGCGGTAAATCCAATGGTTTTCAAATATATGGGCATTACCGGATATAGCATCTCGCTTGCCAAATCGGTAAACAAACTTACGAACGAGAGTATCCATATAGTTCGGGTGATTGCCTTCATGGTTCCTGTAACGTGGAAAGAGAATTACCTACAGACGGCGCCATTCCGCTTAACATCATTATCCGGCTTGCCGAAATTAAACTAATTGTACGCCTGCTATATTATGGTGTTCCAACCAAATTTGTCAGGTGTGGTACCGGTGCGAATGGCTTCCAGTTCATTTTTAATTCTTGTCATTATCACATTTTCCGAAATAGGAGGGAGGGTATAGTTGGCGCCTTTAATATTTATAACCTGTATAGGCGCTACCACCGCTGCAGTGCCTGTGCCAAATGCCTCGGTTAGTATTCCTTTTTGTACTGCATCAGCTATTTCCTTAGCTCCTATTTTTCTTTCTTCCACCTTTATTCCCATATCCTTTGCCAGAGTTATGATAGAATCGCGCGTAACCCCATCCAGTATTGAATCGGAAAGAGGCGGTGTAACTATGGCATCATTAATAACAAACATTACATTCATAGTTCCGGATTCTTCTATGTTCAGGTCGGGCGAACCGTCTGTCCACAATACCTGGTCAAAACCTGCCTTCTTGGCAAGCTGGAGCGGGAAAAAGGCGGCTCCGTAGTTTCCGCCGCATTTGGCAAAGCCCGTTCCGCCCGGCGCAGCGCGTATATACTTATCCTCAACCCTAACCTTAAGCGCCTTGGAATAGTAAGGACCAACAGGACCGGAGAATATTATAAATCTGTATTCATCCGATACTTTTACACCGAAACGTTCCTCCGAAGCGAAAGAAAAAGGTCTGATATAAAGCGCTGAACCTTGACTATCGGGTACCCAGTTTGAATCAACGCGCACAAGTTCAATTATGCCGTCTGAAAAAATTTCATAAGGTACTTGCGACATACACATCCGCTCGAGCGAACGGGTAAACCGAGCATAATGTTTGTCTTTGCGGAAGATTGATATTTTTCCGTCCGCCATCTTAAATGCCTTCATTCCCTCAAACACCATTTGTCCGTAATGCAGGGCAAGAATGGTAGGTGAAAAAACTATATCGCCGTAGGGCAGGATTACCGGAGCCGACCATTCTCCGTTCTTATACTCGGAGGTGAGCATGTGGTCTGATATAAATTTTCCGAATTCCAGATTATGAAAATCAACACTCTTAATGCGGCTTACCGCTGTTCTGCTGATGCTAATTTTTTCGGTCTTTATCATACTTTATTAATTTAAATTATAGAACTCGCATTTTTTAAGTTTGACAATTATAGGGATATTTTACATATTGTGCAAGCAAATAAATCATTTGTTTCAAAACAATAAAATATTTAGCTCATTTACAGCATTATCGGCAAGTACAAAAGGACTCATATAATTCTGTTGTTTGCCATTCGTCCACCTGCCAAGGTATAGTGTGATGGGGGGGGTATTTCGAAAATATTGAAGATTTATCAGATTCTTAGCCCTGAATTCGCATGTATTTTTACCGCGACTCGGAATATAAACCGGTATGTGATAAAAAAAAGGCGCCCGTTAAGGTTGTTGCAAGACAATCGTAAATCCATAACAAACCGTTTGCCTACCGCCGAAACAGGCGCCATATCTATACCTCAATTTAACGAATCCAGCCATATACTTAATAAATTTCCGCCTCTTAGAATAAAGGCGCCCGCTAAGGTTGTTGCAAGACAATCGTAAATCCATAACAAACCGTTTGCCTACAGCCAAAACAGGCGCCATATCTTTTTTTCGCTAATCAATTATTATTTCATCAATTTTTTAGTACGGTATTAAAGAGTAAGGAGGCGCCCGCTAAGGTTGTTGCAAGACAATCGTAAATCCATAACAAACCGTTTGCCTACAGCCAGAACAGGCGCCATATCATTTTTAATTTATTTTATTTGTACCACCAGATACTTACTTTTTCCCCAGAAAAGCGGTTGGTTGGTTATTACCAAAGAGTCGCTATTCTTTGAAATTCTATAAGATTTATTTTCCTGTGGCGTAATAAGCTTTTTAAATTTCCCATTCAGTGCGATACCGTTTAATACGGCGGCATCTCCTTTAGTATAGTTCTTATTTTCGGAATTCGGGTTAATCTCCGCTACGTTGCCTATCCCCAATATACCTCCTTTGTTGTCAATAATTCCTTTATCCTTCAGCTCCTTTTCCGTGCCTATTGCATAGTACACAGTGTTCATGCGATTTTCCAGTGCGCTTATCTCATCCCTCTTCTTATGTATCATAGCTATACTGTCGCTGAACTGTTTGCTCATTTCTGTTAGCAATCCATTGCTTGCCGAGAGCTGTATCTGAAGATCTGAAATTTCGGCATCCTTTACAGCCAGCGCCACAATGAGCCGTCCAAGCATTTTCTCCAGTTGGGTATTTTCCTGCTTTTCATTCTTCAGCCGGTACTCAAGTCCGTATATCTTCTTATTGTTCGCAAGAATCAAGCCGTCAATCGATTTTACCTGGTCAACTACATCCTCGCTTTTCAGTTCCTCCGACTTTTTAAGAGAAAGGATATGCTCATGGGCTTCTATTGAGTCAAGATTATCCTGAACCTCGTTCATAGAAGTGATATAGCCGGAAATAACCGAATCTTTATGTTGGCTTTCCGCAGCAATTGTTGAATCCTTCTCTGCAAGGGCTTTTAGCCGTGCCTGCTGGTCGTTGTTATTACAGGCGGCAATACATATAACTACTGCAGCCAAGCTTATTTTGAACTTCATAGAATCTGTTTTTTTCAGATTAAAACTTACGGCGTGTTGAATTTTCAGCACAACCGGGAAAATTAATGATGACGACTATTGCTTTAAAACACCTTTGGTATAA
>JAKAOA010000126.1 GCA_021823405.1 Bacteroidota bacterium
GTTTTCATATTGCAAATATAATAAGCACAGCTTACTTTTTACTAACCCACTAAGCCAGCCCGCAAAACAAATTACAGCGGGCTAAGCTTAGCGGGTACTGGTCTTCGTGTCGTTGTCCACTATGATGCAGCTTATCCTGTCCATTTTATTTTTTTTGTTTTACATAGAAACTCCACATAAAAGGGGCCTTCACAATGTGTCCATTAGCTTTGGTATATTCCAAATATCCACTAAAATCGTATTTCCCAAGCTCTTGGGGCTTAACTGTATACGTAGCGTACTCATTCTTAACAAGAGGAAGCTCTCTTGATTCTCCGACCGCACTATCATTGCTATCAAGTTTAGCTATGATTACGTGGCGATTAGTTAATGAATTTAAATCATGTTCCATAAACAAGATTGAGGCACTGTATGTCTCACCTATACTTATAGTATCTTTCTTTGAGAAAACGATAGCGTGTGATGGAAGAAGATTAACGCCATCTTCATCAAAATCAACGTAGCCTGTTTTAACCCCGTTTTTAAAATAAACACGTTTCCTATCACGCCCTTGAGCATCGTAATAATCAAATATAACTGTACTATCAGTCTTCCATTCTGACCTTGACCTAATTTGTCCATTATCTGTAAATTCTCTGCAAATTCCGTTGGGTCTTCCCTCTTTAAAGAACGCCTCAGACCTTAGGATTCCATTCTCGTAATATTTTGTGTAATGTCCTTCGGCTTTTCCGTTCTTAAATTCACCTTGCCAGTTTAGCTTTCCATTTTCGTAATAACTTCTGCCGATGCCGTCAATTTGTCCGTCCTTTATTGAAGAGCTATCCTTTATCCTCCCACTTTCATAGAATGTAATATAGTATCCATTTGGCTTGCCGTCTTTATAAGTTTCTTCACTCTTAATTTTACCATCGTTATAATATTCCTTCTTTATAGTGCCGTTTTTACAACCTACCAAAACAAGTAAAATGACGATTGATGCCCAATATTTTTTCATAATTTTTTTAATACAGCGTCAAATTTAGTTCATTTCATCAGTAATTCTAATTAATAGAGTTATCGCGCTGGAAGGACTGGTTTTACTGTTATTCCCAAGGGCACTGAATCTAATACTGGTGCCTTTATTTCTTGTCCATAAGAATGAGCTACCTCACCAGTTTGATGTTGTACGGTATCGTAAGTGCCATCGGAATTCATAAAATAAAAGTTGTATCCCCCGTACCCGCTAAGGTCAATTCACCTGCATTTGTTTTGTGCCCGCCTGCTACAGTTCGGGCAGAAATTGCCTTAGTGGGTAAATAGTCCTTTAAGTTATACTTAAAAATAGTTTTCATATTGCAAATATAATAAGCACAGCTTACTTTTTACTAACCCACTAAGCCAGCCCGCAAAACAAATTACAACGGGCTAAGCTTAGCGGGTACTGGGTGATTGGCGAAATTTCACTTTGCCTTATTCCTGTCTTAAAGACGTGGGGAGGCATAATCACCTATCTGCCGCTGAAAAGGCAGATAGGACCATCCGGATAAAAAACAGTTCAACGGGATAACCTTTCAGAGGCAGCCGGCATGCCGGTCCCAACGCAAAATCATGAAAATTGAACCTCTTCGTTTACGCCTATTATTTCTCTAAGTTCCTGCTTGTTCATCAAAAATATCTTTTTGGCTTCGGTCTTTAGCATCCCCTCTTTTTCAAATTCGGAAAGGGTGCGGGATACCAGCTCCTTTGAGGTACATGCAATCTCCGATATTTCTTCCCTCGTAAGTTTAGCGTCAATCTCGCCTGCAGGCAACGTTCCGAATGCCTCGTTTATATATAACAGAGAGTATGCAATTTTTTCACGCACATTCATAAGTGAAAGGTTCTTCATTCTCCACTCACTCTGCCGGAGTTCCTTGGTAACAAGCATAAGCGCTTCAAGCATTACTTTCGGGTTATCGAGTAATATTGCAATAAAAGCATCTCGGTCAATAGAGCATACGTACAGGTCTTCAATAGCATATACCGACGATGGAGCGATGTGGTCTCCGTCCAGTTCCCTGAATCCGAGAATATCACCTGTTTTTGATAGCCGCTTTATCTGCTGTTTCCCAAATAATCCGTCCGCAACCACCTTAACTTTCCCTTGGTATATAAAGCTAATCGAATTCCAAGGCATTCCCGCATATATGAACGCTTGCCCATTCTTCCGCTTTATGAATTTTTTTAAGCGGTTCACCTTCTCCATCACTTCAGCTGTACAGTTCCTCTTGATGAAACAACTTTTTACAATACACTCGGAACAGGCAACATTTATTTCCATAAAATATGATGTTTCATTCGAATATTCTATCTTAAAATCAACATTAAATCACAATATATAAATAACATAGATTCAAACACTTAACTTTACCTTTATAGATTTCTACTTTAAATGTCGGTTTATTTATACAGCATTTCATATTACATAATGCCCGTAAGTGATTTTGCGACCGCGTCCCGATAGCTATCGGCTTCAATTGTAGTTGGTATAACAAAGCAAAGGTATTTACCAAAAAGCTTAAAGGATATGATTTAAATCAGATTCCGTTAAATTTGATACATCCAATAATTCAGGTCAAACAATAACTTTGGAACGGTTTCGGCTCTGGTATTCAAATTATAACTATCTTTAAATTCCGATTCATTATAAACGCGGTTTTTTATAGCATCCGTAATCTGATAAAAAGAACCTATGAATCTTGATGAAGAATATATGCATTCATGCCTTGAGCTTGCCGTTAAAGGGCTTGGTCACGTGGCGCCAAACCCAATGGTTGGTTGCGTTATTGCAGGCGAAAACGGAGTTCTGGGCGAAGGGTATCATGAAAAATTCGGAGGCGCTCATGCAGAAATAAACGCCCTTAATTCGCTTGAAAGAACCGCTTCGCTTAAAAATGCAACGCTCTATGTAAACCTCGAACCGTGCGCTCATCATGGCAAAACCGGACCATGCAGCGATGCAATAATTAACAGTGGCATTAAAAGAGTGGTAATAGGATGTTCAGACCCTAATCCTCTGGTGAAAGGAAAAGGAATCGATAAATTACAAAAACATGGTATTGAGGTTGTTACAGGTGTCTTGGAAAGAGAGTGTTCCGATGTAAATAAGCGTTTTCTTACATACCACCATAAAAAAAGACCTTATGTAATTTTAAAATGGGCGCAAAGCGCCGACGGTTTCATCGACCGGAAACGGAGTAGAGAAGAAACCCGCACAAAACTAACGCAAGAAGAAGCTGATATAATGGTACACCGCTGGAGAAGCCAGGAGCAGGCAATAATGGTTGGAACGGAAACGGTAGAAATGGATAATCCGGAACTTACTACCCGTAAAGTAACCGGCAAATCGCCCGTCCGCATTATCTTGGACCGCACGCTAAGGATACCTGCAGAGTTCAAGGTTTTCAATAGCTCGGCGCCCACCATAGTTATTACGGAACAAGCCAAGGGAGGCAACCATACCGCCGAATTCATATCCCTGAAATTCGACGGGACTCTTTTGCCGAGAATCCTGAATGAGTTACATAAGAGGGAATACCAATCAGTCATAATAGAGGGTGGCGAAAAACTGCTTAATTCATTTATAAACTTGGACCTTTGGGATGAAGCAAAGGTATTCTATACCAACCAGAAGTTGGGCGACGGCATAAAAGCTCCCAATTTCCCATTCCGGCCAAAATGCGAAATCCGTATGGGTAATGATACACTTACATTATTTGGAAACAGACATGATTAAAATAAAATGGCGCATTGGATGTTGATATATTTATTGAGAAAAGAATGAACAATTTAGTGAAATACAGCAGTTATAGTCGGTATAATAAGGGCATATTATTTTTTACGTGTTGCGTGTTCCTTCAGTTTTCGCTAAACATGGCATCGGCACAGTACGTACGCCCGGACAATGTGCCGCCTCCGCCGCAATCTGCTCCGGTCCAACAGCAGCCCGCTTTTTTAGACCATTCATCAATAGGTGGTAATCTATCCCTCGATTTCGGTTTGATAACCTACGTAGTTATTGCTCCTTTGTATAATTATCATTTGGGGAAATTTGCAGTAATCGGCATCGGACCTTATTACCAGTATTACAGCGAGCAGGAACCATTTCCTAATTATAGCGCAAGTATCTATGGAGCAAGGGTGGTGACAATGTTATTTCTGCCGGCGCCTGCCTCAAAGTTTTTTATACAGGGCGAGTACGATGTATTGAACGTACCCGATGTATATTCCCCTTTAAACAATGCACGGACATCTGTTGCTGTTCCGTTAGTGGGCTTGGGCTACAGGCAGCCGGCAGGCAACAAGTGTTATACAACCCTTGCCATATTATTCGATTTGAGCAATAATCCGCTTTCGCCATACTTTGTAGCGCCAAATGTCTATTCCCCAATTTTTACCGTAGGAGTTGATATAGGTTTATAGGGAAAACCAAACGATGGCTTTCTTTACTGACCACTGTCAGCAGGGAACGGCTCCTTGTTAACCATGTGATAAAAGTGGCTATTTAAGGTGTCATTTGCATCTGCATGCTGCCTGTTTCTTCTTTTCATAGCATATTCTTCCTTGCGCTTTATCCTCAATTCTTCCTTACGTTTAGCTATGGTATCCTTCGCGACTGAATCCTTATGAGTAAGGGATTTTGGCGGAACAGTTACAAGCCGTGCCCGGTGTGCCTTTCCGGTATCCCGTTTTGCGGTATCGGCTCTCGAAATTGAAACCTGCTGGTTTGTTATTGGCGCTGATGTATCACGCGTTGCTATGGGTTGGGTGTGAGCCGGCTGTACGGGCTTCTGCTGAATTAACGGGGCGGATACAACCGATTGCGGCGGCGGCGAATCTTTCACTTCGGGTGCAGGAATATTATTTCTTCCTGATGTGTAATGCACTATCAATAAAACTGCAGCAATCGCTATTAAAACAACTGATGCCGCCAGCAAAAGGAACTTACGATTTATCCATAAATTGCTTTCACCGCTCCCGTTGCTGCCTTGTTCCAATTCATAATTCAGCTCCTGCCAAACCTTTTCAGGGCATTCGGTTTGTAAAGACCAAAGCAATTCTTTTGCACTTTTTTCAATTTTCGCCTCTGGCTCGCTTGTATTCATAGTTGGTTACGTTCAACTGCTTTTTAAACTGGTATCGCGCCTGCTCAAGTTCCGCTTTGTAGGTTTCGGCTGCCATCTGCAACTCATTGAGAATCTCCTTTTGCGGTATTTCATCTATATATGTAAGGTTGTATAATATCCGGTAACTTGGCGTAAGCGACTGCAAGGCGGCAAGGTAAATTGCCCTGCGTGATTCAATGGTAAGGGCGCTTTCATCAATTTCAGGATACGAGGGTTTATTCTCCTCATATCGGGTTGTTTTAGCTATAAAGAAGGTATGCTTATCCTGGTGCAGGTATTTTATTGCACCCCAGATTGTTCTGTTCGTTACCCATTTCTGCAGTTCGTAATCCTTCGGAATATGCTTCATCTCCTTGAAAAGTTCTCGGAATACGAAAACGCACATTGAAAGTGAGTCCTTTTCACTGGACGAATACCTGCAACATAAACCGAGAATCTTTGAAGCGAACTGCGCATAAAAGGCCTTCTGTGAACCGGTGTCGCCGCGCACACTCCCCTCAATAAGTTTATTTTCAATAAGCGTTCTGAAAATAACCGGTGCATTTTCGCGCACCTCGCCGCCTGCTTGATGTTCGGTATGTTCTTCCATTTATATTATGGCATTCTTACGAATAAGCCGTTAAAATGTTCCAGCTTTCAAAAATAGCTGTAATTAAAAAGTCCTCTATTTTATTTTCCGGTTAATTATTTTAAATTTATATTTTTTTCCGGCAAAGTTCTGCGGCAATAATTCGGATTTCGCGGTCACAATTTATTAAATCTTCCAGAGTCGGCTTTGCAATATTAAAAGCTCTTTGCATACATTTTTCAACCAAATCGGTAATATCAAGGAATCCTATTTTATTATCGAGAAATGCGCCTACCGCCGCTTCATTGGCTGCGTTCATCACGCATGGCATTACACCTCCCGCTTTCATTGCCTCGCGGGCGAGATTTAATGCAGGGAACTTTACCGAATCGGGCGGCTGGAATGTAAGATTGGGAAAACTCCTAAAATTGAACCGGGGATAACTCGAAAGGATCCGCTCGGGGTAAAAGAGCGCATATTGAATAGGGATATGCATGTCGGGCAACCCCAATTGCGCTTTCACAGAACCGTCTTCAAAACATACAAGCGAATGGATGACGGATTGGGGGTGAATTATTACGTCTATTTGTTCGGATTTTAAGCCAAAAAGCCATCCCGCTTCTATTATTTCAAGCCCCTTGTTCATCATGGTTGCCGAGTCGATTGTAATCTTTGCACCCATGTTCCAGTTGGGATGTTGCAGGGCATCTTCTTTGGTTACGTTGGCTAACAATTCTCTTTGCTTTTCCCTGAACGGACCGCCCGAAGCCGTTAGTATTACCTTTTCTATCTTATTCCCATATTCGCCGGCAAGGCATTGGAATATCGCCGAATGTTCAGAATCGACAGGATAAATATTTACACCTTTTTCCCGTGCAAGCTGGGTAACATAAGCGCCGGCGACAACCAGCGTTTCCTTATTGGCAAGGGCTACGGATTTACCGGCTTTTATAGCTGCCACCGTAGATTTAAGCCCTGCAATACCTACAATAGCGCCGAGCACCATGTCAATAGTATCCATCTGCACTACCTGGCATAAGGAGTCGGCTCCCGTATATACTTTTATATCATGCTTTTGCAAGGCATCTTTTACATAACCGTATTTAAGATC
>JAKAOA010000127.1 GCA_021823405.1 Bacteroidota bacterium
CAGAACCAACAGGGCGCTGATGATTACTTACAATCAACTGCCAAGAATTAATTTCTTTATTATTGAGTCAACGGATATACCTTCCGCCTCGGCTTTGTAATTACGAACGATACGATGGCGCAAAACCGGCATTGCCACGGCGTCCACATCTTCCATGTCGGGTGAATATTTTCCGTGCAGCGCCGCGTTGCATTTAGCGCCGATGATGAGAAACTGTGATGCGCGCGGACCCGCGCCCCATACAATATAATCTTTAATTAATTGCGGTGCCTTCTCATTTTGAGGGCGCGTGTTGGCGGCTAATCTAACCGCATATTCAAGTACGTTGTCGGCTACGGGCAACTTCCGCACCAGATTTTGAAAGTAGAGAATTTCGTCTGCCTGTAATACTTTATTTAATTTAACTTCCTTATCGAATGTAGTGGCTTTAACTATCTGTACTTCGTTCTCATAAGACGGATAGTCAACCCAGATATTGAACATGAACCGGTCTAGTTGTGCTTCCGGTAACGGGTAAGTTCCTTCCTGCTCAATAGGGTTTTGGGTTGCAAGAACAAAAAACGGATTGCCCAGTTCGTAGCGCCTTCCTCCTATGGTGGCTGCTCTTTCCTGCATCGCTTCAAGAAGCGCCGACTGCGTCTTGGGTGGGGTGCGGTTTATTTCATCGGCTAATATGATATTTGCGAAGAGAGGTCCTTTAAGAAATTTAAAGTTGCGGTTCTCGTCAAGTATGTCAGTTCCTAGAATATCGGAGGGCATAAGGTCTGGGGTAAATTGTATACGGTTATATGAGAGTCCGAGCGCCTGCGCAACTGTATTTACCAGTAATGTTTTAGCAAGCCCGGGAACGCCTATAAGAAGGCAATGCCCCCGGCTGAAGATAGAGATAAGCACATCCTCTATGATATCCTCCTGTCCGACAATTACTTTTTTTATTTCGTCGGAAAGCTGCCGGTACTTATTCCCAAAAGCATTTACTGCTTCCACATCTGAACTATAATTCATATATTATATTAATATTGAAAAAGCGAAGGTAGCAAAATTAAGATTGGTACAGATTTGTATTTCTATGTTCCTTGTATTCCTCGTAAGAAATTCTTATAAATGCAAAAGAATAAGGAAGGCATTGGGTTCGGCGATTATCATTTTTTTATTAGATTTTGGATTTAGCGACTGGGTAAAGAAGTTATTGTCTGCGTCAAAAATATCAGATTTAATCAGGAATAAATAAAAATGTATTTTTGGCATAAAATAATCTCAAACCGATTCTCATATTTTATTGTGAGTTTAGGGTTTTTCTTTAATACATTATCAGATAAGGAACACTATGCTAAAATATTTGAAATTATCCGCTCTTTTATACTCTTTTGTTTTGTATTTTATAGTAATCATGCCATGTCGCGCCCAAACCAAGGATTCGCTCATGCTGCGAAAAATTACTAATGATATTTTGTTGCATGGGAAATGTTACCCATGGTTAGGTTCCATGTGCCGTACCATCGGACCGCGATTGAGCGGTTCGCCGCAGGCAGCTGCCGCAGTGGAATACGTATATCAGATTATGAAAACGCTTCACCTTGATACGGTCTATAAGCAGGAATGCATGGTACCCCATTGGGTAAGAGGTGAAAAGGAGAGCGCTAAAATATTAACGACTAACGCAGGAGAGTTTCCTGCCAGTATTTGCGCACTCGGAGGTTCTGTATCTACCCCGGCTGAAGGCATTACCGCAAAGGTGGTTGAAATAGACAGTTGGGAAGAATTAAAAAAAATGGGAGGGGAAGGAAGAATCAAAGGGAAAATTGTATTTTATAACCGCCCGTTTGATGAAACGATTATACAAACCTTCGCGGCTTATAGCAAAGCTGTTGACCAGCGTTACAATGGACCCAGTGAAGCGGCAAGATATGGCGCCATAGCCACGATTGTGCGTTCGATGACCAACCGGCTGGACGACAACCCGCATACAGGTAACATGGGTTACAACGATAGTATAGCAAAAGTGCCATGTTGTGCTATTTCTACAATGGGAGCGGAACAATTGAGCGGTTTACTGAAAATCGATACTGGATTAAGGTTCTATTTTAAAATGAGTTGCGAAACGCTTCCCGACGAGAAAAGTTATAATGTGGTGGGGGAAATAAAAGGTACAGAGCATCCTGAACAGATTATTGTAATCGGCGGACATCTCGACTCCTGGGATTTGGCGCAAGGAGCGAACGACGACGGCTCGGGGGTTATGCAGAGTTTAGAAGTGCTGCGGGTATTCAAATCGCTCGGGATACACCCAAAAAGAACGATAAGAGTGGTGGCGTTCATGAATGAAGAGAACGGCGGCAGGGGTGGAAGTAAATATGCGGAACTTGCTAAATTACATCATGAAAATACAATAGCAGCAATAGAATCCGATGCCGGAGGGTTCTCACCACGGGGGTTTGGCATTACCGGAACTACCAAGAAAAGAGAGGAAATAGAGAGATGGAAGAACCTTCTATTTCAATATGGTTTATATGATTTTGGAGGCGAAGGCGGCGGTTCCGACATCGACCCACTAAAAGTCCAGGGTGTTACCCTTATTGGGCTTACACCAGATTCACAACGGTACTTTGATATTCACCATTCGGCGCTGGATACTTTCGACAACGTGAATAAACGGGAATTAGAACTTGGGGCAGCATCGCTCGCTATGCTTGCATATCTTATTTCTTTATATGGTCTATGATTAATATAAAAGTCATAAAAATGGTAAATAACGATTAATGAATAAATTATTGAAGATTATGAAAAGAACCGGATCACTAAGAACACCTTTGGTACTCCTCGCAGGTACAATCTATTTTATTCTTCACTCCTCATTTATAATCCCGCCCAAAGGTGATGACGAACTCGACGTACTAAAGAATAGTACACTTGTGGTGGTATTGCTTGAAGAAAACCCAAAGATTGATACCAAGTTAAAGCACAACATAGCTAAATTGAATTTATATCAGAACTATATCAAAACCTACAATGATAATATAAAAGCGCTTGCCTCGAAGTATCTTAGCATATCAGCGGGTATTACCTTCAAAACCATGAGCGAGGTTATAAATTTGAGCCAGACAGAAAGGGAAAGCTATTCCTATCTTATCTACGACCGTTCCGCCCAGTCGGAACCGGGCGGTGGACCCCTAATCAATTTTGCATTTGACTTTTACGCAAACCAACAGGAAGAATTGCAGGGAATGTCGGATGATTACAAAGACCTAATAAATTTTGACGCCGCAGACCCTAAATATCATGGTGAAGACGACTATCGGCGGTTAGAGGTATATGCAAAAAGTAAAAAGGGAGCCAGCGTACTGATGTTTATGGAAAGTTTGGACATGATAGTGCCAACACAGGGCAGCTTAGCCCTCTGTCTAACTGGTATACAAAAACAATTCAATGAAGCAAATTCACCTTCAGGAACGAAATTAAAAAAGGATGAAGAAATGGAAATTGAGCGAGCGACTGCAAGAAAAAATGTTGCCATCGCCCGGCGAAAAACTTTGCTTGTATGGAAAGATAACCTTGCAAGGGGAGTAACGGAATTAAAAATAAAACCCAATTATGCCTATCCTTTTAAATTAGTTAGCCGAGACGAATTTGATCAGGCAATCCTCAATAAGGATACCTCATGTTGTTTACTTGTTATTTATCCCGCTAGTAAAACGCAAGGTCCATACAGGGCTTCGGTCAATTATGAACATCGGATAGTTGATGCCGAAACTGACGATATACTCGTTGCTGCGGTGCCTCCGGTTACGAACATGGGCATGCCACCATCATACCAGAAAATATCCGACAAACAGTTTAAAGAACTGGTAACAGCCGAGGACGATGAGGTTAAATAAATCCGTTCTTCTTCATATTTTCTTCATTTGGAGATTGTAGTATTGCATCATAAAATCAATAACCATAAAATTAAATCTTATGAAAACACACCAAATTCTCTCCACCATCGCAGTTGCGCTTCTTATGGGGGCTACTGCCTTCGCTCAAACTCAAGCACCCGCCGCTCCGGCACAAGCTCCGGCGCAACAAGGCAACTGGGACAAGACACACCCGCGCCGCGCACAGGTGAACAACCGCCTGAACAATCAAAATGCCCGCGTTGACAATAAAGTTGACAACGGGAAAATGTCGAAGGGCGAAGCTGCAAAAATCCACAGCCAGGATCATGCTATCCGCAAAGAAGAAAGAAGAGATGCTGCCGCAAATCACGGACACATTACAAAAGCAGAACAGCAGCACATCAATCATCAGCAGAACAATGTAAGCAGAGAAATAAAGAACCACTAATAGTCCTTATTTTCAACTAAAAAGTCCGGTTGCTTTCAGCCGGACTTTTTTTATTGATATTCAATATATTATACATTGATTAACCGGCGCATGTGTAACGGACCGCGATAAAAACAAAACTTTTAACCCAACCTAACCCCGTTTTATATCATCTTAAGTATAGAATTATTAAAAAAAGTAGTAAATTTGTTATTATAAATTAACGGCGAAACTCATCCTTTTTCTTATGCAAAAAATCAGACGTATGAATTACCAGAAATTTCTCAAAACAGCCGGCTTATTTCTACTGCTTGCCCCTATGGTAGAGTTGTGCAATGCCCAGAACGGCAGCTGGCAACCCCTATGGTTAAGCACTACCGGTTATTTTAAAGGAGTTGAAGGGTTTTACCAACTCTCAAGCTGTAATGGTACCGATGTTGTATTCATAAAATTAATTAACCATAATGGGTATGATGTGAAGACATCCTGGCAAGATTTGGTTAATAACAACAGCAATAATCTATCAGTTTCTATTAAACTTACCGCCAATACAGAAGACAAAGGCGGCTGCACCGGTAATGACCATCAACTGATAATAAAGCTGAAGGATTATGGCCTTACCGCATCCAATTTTAAAAACCTGTACCTGAAGAACTTTGATGTGATTCAAATCCAATAAATTCGTATCATCCAATTCATACCGTTAATCCAAGAATTATGAAGAAATTAATATGCTTAATACCAGTTCTATTAATATGGTTGGGAACCCGCGTTAATGCCCAGCCGTGCTACGGTACTATCAAGTATGATACCTACTCCAACGCGAACGGCAACAGTAATTTTACCATTACTACAGCAAATCCAAATGAGCTTATTTTGGTAACATATAACGGCTGGCCCGGACCGGGTACAGGACCGGTAACAGTTGATGGCAATCCGACAACCATGGTTAAGCAGGTATATCAAAATTGGGGTACGACAGCCACTGTAGTCGCCTATATGGCTCCCGCAGCCGGTCTTCATACAGTAAATTGCCCTACAGGAGGTTTTTTTAGTCCATATTTTCTCAACTCGGCAACCGCATTTTATGCCATTAATACACCTAATCTGCTCTCTATTGCCAGCCTTACCAATGCGTGGAACAGTATCGGATGCGTAACCGGCGGGTCAATCACAGCCAGTATTACCACCACAATTCCCGGTACGGTGATTTTCTGTGATTTCGATTGCAATAACGGACAGATAGGACCTTTTAACGACAGCTTTACTTCTATCTGTTCCCCATGCAATCCCGGCAACGCATTTCTCGGTAAATTACATGAGGGCTTTGGGATAGATGCCTCACAGGAATATGAAACCGCCTGTACTCCAGGTACTTATTCAGTTACAGCAACTTGTCCCTCGCAGCCAGCTAATGGTTGCGGCGGACTTGCATTAGTTCTTGTAGCCATTCCCCCACCTACTGCGCCAGGTCCGTGCAACAATAATAATATCTTCACAGCTACCTGTACCCCAACCAATCCAACATGCAACCAAAATAATGGGAGTATATGCGTATCGGCTACCGGAGGCGTTCCTCCTTATACTTACATCTGGACGCCTCCAGTTGGCACGGGCGCATGCGTAAGCGGCTTGAGCGCAGGTACATATACCGTTGAAGTGAAGGATGCCAGCTGCGACAGTTCGGTATTTGTTAAAACACTCACAACGGTTAACGTAAATATTGTAACCTCGGTTACGGCGGATGAAAAGTGTTTCGGACAATGCATCGGAAGTGCAACCGCATCGGCAAACGGCGGAGTAGCTCCCTATACCTATAATTGGGCGCCTGCCGGCGGAAATACTCCTTCGGCATCCAACCTTTGCGCCGGAACTTATACGATAACAGTACGAGATGTGAATGGATGTACAAATACTGCTACTGTTACTATTACCCAGCCGGCAGCATTAACGATGGCTCCTGCGGTAACCGACCCGCTGTGTCATGGGGCGGTAACCGGCGCCATATCCACCAACGCTTCGGGCGGAACGCCTGCTTATGTTTACACCTGGACTCCTAACGTAAGCAACGGCGCAAATGCCACTGGGCTAAGCGCAGGAATATATACCGTATCGGTAAGCGATGCCAACGGTTGCAGCACAAGCAGCGCCATAGCCATAACGCAGCCGGCGGTGCTAGCACCCTTTATGGGCTTTCCGATACCGGTGTCGTGTTACGGGGGGAACAACGGAAGCATAGATTGTTCGGCGACAGGCGGCACACCCGGCTATAACTATTCATGGGCTCCTGCAGGGGGTAATACCTATCATGCGGGCGGACTTACCGCCGGTATATATACAGTTACCATTACCGATGCCAACGGCTGCACCGCCACAGCGTCAGTAGCGATTACACAGCCGTTATCGGCAATGAATGTAACGCTGGTAAACCCGGTAGAGGTAGCATGCAACGGCGACAGTACCGGCAGCGCAACAGCATCGGTTACC
>JAKAOA010000019.1 GCA_021823405.1 Bacteroidota bacterium
AAAACTACCCTCTCTAAACTCCCCGACTACAAAGCCAACCGGCTGAAGGAGCTGCTTCCTTGCTGAAAATTGGCTTAATCAATTTTTTTCTTAATTTTGCAGTAATCAATTAATCGGAATGCTTACGCCAATACTGAAAGAGGGGGATGAAAATAAAAAATCCCCGTAAACACTAAGTTTTACAGGGATTTAATTTTCTTTGTTATCAAAGTTGTGGAGCCGGAGGGATTCGAACCCTCGTCCAAACAAGGAAACAACGGGCTTTCTACGTGCTTAGCCCTATTTGGTTGTAGGAAGGCAACTGCCAAAGGGCGGGGCTATTGCCAACTTAGTTCCTTAATTTTCGCCCTGTCTCCGGAACGTATCCGGGGCTATCCTGCCATTTTCGATGCTTCTTGCGGGACGCCGGCAGGAGTGGCTTCCCGGGAAACATGGCTCTAACCTCTTAGAGGTTAGGCAGCCAAAGCGTAATTAGATTCGCCTTTTATGTGTTGAGAACTGATATTTACGAGCCACATTCACGATGCTCGGCATGCTTACTCGCTCTTTCTGCCTGCTGTCAAAACCTGTCGGCCCCAAAGAGTTTATAAATAAAGCGATTTTACTTTGCAAAGTTACAAATTTATACCGATATCCTGATGGAAAACGTTTTTTTAACAAGGGAATCGTTTCAGGCATTGGGCTGTTTTTCCGCCTTTGTATTTTTATCCGGTTGGGACGGTTCGGCTTTTGGCGGTTGGGGCAATGATGTAACTGTGTTAGGCGGCTGTGCAGCCCCGCTTTGCCCAGTACTATTGTCAACATGCCGGTTCAGGTCAAAATCTTTCAGGTTCACGTTGGCGCTCTCTTGTATCTCGCGTTGAACGCTCCCTGCGGCATCCTTGAATTCGCGTATTATTTTACCCATCGTCCGGGCTATGCCAGGGATGCTTTTCGATCCGAAAAACATCAGGAATACCACCCCAATAAGCAGGAATTCGCCGCCGCTGAAATCGAGAAATAAGGGTATGAATATCATTTGAAGATGAATTTTTAACAACCGCCCTCTTCTATCATGCCTGTTTAATGCAATTTATTCCCCCGTTGATATAACGTAAAATGTACAAGTTTTGTCTATCCTTTAGCCGGTGTAGCGGATTCCTCTTTCTTTTTCCTGTCAAAATCAATTACTATAGGCGTAGCAATACAAATAGAGGAGTAAGTACCTACAATGATACCGATAAGCAAGGCAAAAGCAAATCCCTTGATAGTTGTTCCGCCGAATATGAAAATGGCGAGTAACACAAAGAAAATGCTTAATGAGGTATTGATGGTACGGCTTAAAGTTGCATTCAGAGCATAATTGATTACTTTCTTCTTATCCTCCGAACCCTTATCCAGATCGCGCCTGTGCCTGTCGTTCAGATATTCGCGGATACGGTCGAAAACCACAATGGTGTCATTCATGGAGTAGCTCATTACTGTTAGTATGGCGGCGATAAAATCTTGGTTTACTTCGAGGGAGAACGGCAGCACGCCCTTAAACAGGGTGAACGCCGCCATAATCATAAAGGCATCGTGGAAGAGAGCTACCACTGCACCCAAGCCATATTGCCAACCGCGGAACCTGATAAATATGTAAATAAACATAAGCAGGCAAGCGAACAACACGCTCCAGACCGCCTTCGATTTAATGTCCTGCGATACCGATTCACCGACCAGTTCCGAGCTCATTATCTGGTAATTGTTATTGAGCGGAGCCAGCCCGGCTTTCAGCGCTGCCTCCACGTCGCTTTCAGCATTTTTCGAAGGGTCGTCAATTTTATAAACGGTGGTAATCTTAAGTTGGGTTGGTTCTCCGTATGTCTGTACTTCGGGAGCCATGTTACCAAAACTTTTTGTGAGCGCCAGGCGCACGTTATCGACTGATGGCACCTTATCGAACCTTACCACATAGGTGCGTCCTCCTTTGAAGTCAACTCCCATTTCAAAACCGTGCACGAAGTATGATATTGCCCCTGCGACCAATACGCTGCCGGAAATGAAATAATAGAGATGTCTTCTTTTTACAAAGTTGATATTTATCTTTTTAAAGGCATTGCGGGTGAAGGGTCTGTCGAAAGTTATATTCTTGTTTCTTGATAAGAACGACTCGAATATAAGACGCGTAATAAAAATAGCGGTGAACAACGAGGTAGGTATTCCGATAATGAGAGTGGTAGCAAACCCCTGAATGGGACCTGTACCGTAAATGAACAAAATAATACCAAGCAGGAAGGTTGTTATGTTAGCGTCGAGCACCGAACTCATCGCCTTACGGAAACCATTCTTTATTGCATTGCTAAGCGAGTTGCCTGCCGCAAGTTCTTCCCGGATGCGTTCAAAAATAAGTATGTTGGCATCCACACTCATAGCAATGGTAAGTACTATACCTGCTATACCGGGCAGGGTAAGCACTGCGCCAAGTGAAGCAAGAATACCCAGCACAAAAAAGACGTTTACCAGCATGGCGATATCGGCAATGATACCTGCAAGATTATAATAAACAGCCATGAACACAAGCACAAGTATAAGGGCTGCTACAAATGAAACGAGTCCTGAAATGATAGATTCCCTGCCCAGCGTAGGACCCACTATACTTTCCTGCACTATATGCGCCGGAGCCGGCAGCCGGCCTGCTTTCAGAATGTTTACAAGGTCGTCGGCTTCGCGTACGGTGAAATTACCCGTGATGGAAGACCTTCCGCCCGAAATTTCATTCTGAACTACCGGGAATGAGTAAACGCTGTTGTCGAGAACTATGGCTATACTTTTGCCAATATTATCAGCCGTTAGCCGTTTCCAAACCTGCGCTGCCTGGGGGGTCATGGTCATAGAGATACTGGGATGGCCGCTGCCCTGTTGTTCAAATTCTTTACGGGCGTCTGTTATAATATCGCCGGAGAGTGGCGCCTTGCCGTCGCGCGTAGTAACTTTTATCGCAACCAACTGAAGTAGTGTTCCTTCTTTGTTAAAGGGTTTCACTGTCCATAGAAAACGCAGGTTTGAAGGGAATAATTCGGCTATGCCCGGCATACGCAGGTATTCATTCACCTTTTCGGTGTCGGATATAAGACAGAAACCAACGACAGGTCCCTTTGCATGAACCTGGTTGCCTTTGCCGTCCGGCTCCGATGCTTCCTGAAAAATGGAGAGTAGCGGGTGTTGTTTTCTGCGGGCATCTACGCTGGTGTCCTTCGGGTTGAGCTTGCCGGCGAGTTTACCGTTAAGCGAACCGGAATCTTTGGTTGACTGCCGCAGTTTTTGCAAAGCGGAAAGCGGGTTCTGTTTACTGGTATCGGCTTTTTTTGCCAGTGTGTCCGTTTTACCGCCGGTGGTATCCGATTTTTTAGCGAGGGTATCCGATTTTTTTGAAGTGTCGGCAGAGAAGTATAGTTTGGCTGAAAGCCGTTTATCCGCTTCCTCCAAATCTCTCCATACCTCCAGATTATCATAAGTGCACCAAAACTCAAGATCGGCGGTTCCCTGAAGAAGTTTACGAACCCTTTCCTTGTCGCTTACACCCGGTAATTCTACAAGTATTCTTCCCGAACTGGGCAACATCTGTATATTGGGTTGGGTAACGCCGAATTTGTCTATCCTTACGCGTAATGTTTTTTCGGCGGTGGCTATGGCGTCTTCCACGCGTCCTTTTATAAAGGTAAGGACTTCGTCGTTGGTAGAATTATATTTGATATAGTCGCGTAGTTCTATGGTCTGAAAATAGGATGCAAGTTTGCCGTCGGGGTTCAGTTCTTTGAATGCCTCGCCGAAAAGGTCTACAAAATCTTTTGTGGAAACCATGTGCCGCTGCTGGGCAATATTCAGCGCCTTATTGAAAATGGGGTCATTGTTATTGTTGCTCATCTTCCTGATAATATCGGCTTCCGATATTTCAAGAGTAACGTTCATTCCGCCCCGCAGGTCTAATCCGAGGTTAATGCTTCTTTCTTTACAGTCCTCATAAGTAAAATCAAATACAGGGTACACAGGTTTTCCTTTTATGGAATCCATGTAGGCGTCGTTTTCCCTAAGCTGTATTGAGTCGAGGAAGAACCGTTGTTTTACGGTATCGTTGCGGGCGTATTTTTTAGCCGAATCTATTACAGAAGGTCGTCCGGCATAGTCCTTTGCGAATACCTTAGCTTCGTTCTCTGTTTTTACCGAAAAATAGGTGAATGAGAAATAATATATACATGCCAGCGCTAAAAGAATAGCGAATAACCTAATTATACCTTTGTTTTGCATTTTTGCTGATTTAGGGCGCGAAATTAACAATTATACCGAAAGAAACGAATCATGTGGCTATGGAATAATAATAAAACAATCCACTTTGTAGCATTGATTAACGTATTATGGATGACGTTCAGACACTTTTTCAGCTTGCAATTCGGACTGTTTGTCATGTCGCTTTTCAACCAATATAAAGCTCCCCCAAATATATAGGAAGCAAATACCTTTATCATATTCGGACAGTTATACCGATGCTTTGGATATGCAAATATTAGCAACCCGATAGCTATCGGGTTCAATTGTGGTCGGTATAAAATTTCTTAAAATGGGTGTATCGATTTAATTATAATGAGTATATTTACGCTACATTTAAAAATAAATTATGGAAACGGCTGTAGCCAAAGACATTGAGCTAAAGGATTATTTGAAGAAATTTTTCGGTTTTAGCAATTTCAAAGACCGTCAGGAGGACATTATAAAAAACGTACTGAACGGCAAAGATACCTTTGTAATAATGCCCACAGGCGGCGGCAAATCACTCTGCTATCAGATGCCCGCCTTGTTGAGCGACGGCGTTGCCATAGTAGTATCGCCGCTTATCGCACTTATGAAAAATCAGGTGGACATACTGCGTACCTTCGGCACTAAAAATGAAATAGCGCACTTCCTGAATTCGTCTCTCTCCAAATCACAAATCAACAGGGTGAAGGAGGAAGTGATACGCGGCGACACCAAACTTCTCTATGTGGCGCCCGAATCGCTTGCAAAAGAAGCGAACGTGGCATTCTTTAAGAAAGTAAAAATTTCCTTCTTCGCCATAGACGAGGTTCACTGCATTTCGGAATGGGGACACGACTTCCGTCCCGAATACCGCCGCCTGCGCCCTCTTATCGACCAGATTGGCAGAGTTCCGATAATAGCGCTTACCGCCACCGCCACTCCAAAAGTACAGGAAGACATATTGAAAAACCTCGATATACCCGATGCCGCTCTTTTCAAGTCGTCCTTCAACCGTTCCAATCTTTACTACGAGGTAAGACCTAAGCATAACGCCGTAAAAGAAATCATAAAATTTATACGCCAGAACACTGGTAAATCGGGAATTGTATATTGTTTGAGCCGTAAAAGAGTGGAAGAACTCGCTGAAACCCTTCAAGTGAACGGTATAAAGGCGCTCCCCTACCACGCCGGTATGGATAAACCAACCCGCGACCAGACCCAAGACAGGTTTCTGATGGAAGAAATTGACGTAATGGTGGCGACCATCGCCTTCGGCATGGGAATTGACAAACCGGACGTACGTTTCGTTATCCACTTCGATATACCCAAAAGCTTGGAGAGCTACTATCAGGAAACGGGCAGGTCTGGACGGGACGGCGGCGAAGGCAAATGCGTTACCTTTTATAGTTTCGACGATGTAAAAAAACTGGAAAAATTCCTGAAAGACAAACCGGTTGCCGAACAGGAAATTGGCAAACAGCTTATCTCCGAAACAATCGCTTTTGCCGAAAGTTCGGTATGCCGCCGCAAAATGCTGCTCCATTACTTCGGCGAAACCTATTCCGAAACCAACTGCGGCAATTGCGATAATTGCCTCCACCCGAAAACCAAATTCGAAGGCAAAGACGACCTCTCTCTGCTGCTCGAGGCAGTGTCGGAAACAAAAGAAAAATTCAAATCGAAACATATTGTGGATATTCTGATGGGCAACATGTCATCGGGCGTGCGTTCCTATAAACACGATAAACTGGAACTGTTCGGCCACGGCTCCGAAGACGGCAAGAATGAAAAATTCTGGAACGCCATTCTACGTCAAGCCCTAGTACACGACTATCTTATTAAGGATATTGAATCTTATGGAACCATTAAAATAAGCAAAAAAGGAAGCGAATTCCTTAAAAAACCCCACTCCGTCATGTTCGCCAAAGACCACGATTACGATGGCAACGACGATGACGACGACGAAATAATGATGGCAGCAGGGCAAAAAGGCGACCGCGCCACAGACCCTACGCTATTTGCCCTTCTTAAGGACTTGTGCAAATCGGTAGCTGCAAAACAGAAACTGCCTCCATACATAATCTTCGCCGAAACTTCTCTGACCGAAATGGCTACCCACTACCCCGTAAATATGGAGGAACTCTCCCGAATTACAGGCGTAGGCGCAACCAAAGCCGATAAATTCGGCAAACCTTTTGTCGAGCTTATCGCCAAATATGTAGAAGAAAACGATATAGAACGGCCACAGGACATAGTGGTTAAGTCAGTCGTGAATAAGTCAGGTCTGAAGGTTTACTTTATACAGGGAATCGACCGGAAAGTAAACCTTGATAATATGGCGAATACCAAAGGACTCAAATTCGGCGAACTTCTGGATGAGATAGAGACCATTGTATCATCGGGAACAAAGGTGGACATAAGTTACTATATAAATGAAGTGATTGACGAAGAGCGACAGAAGGAAGTATTCGAATACTTCCGTTCCGCCGAAACCGATTCTATCGATGCCGCTTTGGATGAACTTGGTTCGGAGGATTATACCGAAGAGGATATTCGCCTTATGCGCATAAAGTTCATTAGCGAAATGGGGCATTGAACATGCCTGAATTTTAAATGAACGGGCGCACTATTTATAGCTCCGCTGCGTCAGATGTACCGATTCAAACTTTAGCTCTTCCTTATGGAGTTGCGATGGGGCGTTGACGCCTTTGTATTCCCACGCAGCTACATAGGCGAATTCATTGTCGTTACGCTTTGCCTCGCCCTCTTCGGTTTGATACTCCTCCCGCAAATGTCCTCCGCACGATTCGCGGCGGTTAAGGGCGTCGTCAACAAGCAGTTCGCCTAGTTCCATGAAATCAGCTACACGCCCTGCCTTTTCAAGGTCAGGGTTAAATTCGTCCGCTCTACCTGTTACTCTTACGTTTTTCCAATATTCCTCCCGCAACGCCCGTATCGCCGACTTGGCATCGGTCAATCCCTTCGCATTGCGCGCCATGCCGCAGTCGTTCCACATTATTTTGCCTAACTCCTTATGGAAATGGCTCACCGATTTCGTACCCTTTACCGATAACAGGCGCGTCAGCTGTTCGTTCACCGCCCGTTCAGCTTCGTCGAAAGCCGGATGGCTTGTCGGTATTGGTTTCACGGCTATTTCCGATGCCAGATAGTTTCCTATAGTATAAGGTATTACAAAATAACCGTCTGCAAGCCCCTGCATAAGAGCCGATGCGCCGAGCCGGTTCGCCCCGTGGTCAGAGAAATTGCATTCGCCCAATGCATACAGCCCTTGTAAAGTGGTCATCAACTCATAGTCAACCCACAGCCCGCCCATGGTATAGTGTATGGCGGGATATATCCTCATCGGCGTTTTGTACGGATTTTCACCCGTTATTTTCTCATACATCTCGAAAAGGTTGCCATACCTCTCGCTTACCACCTTTTCGCCAAGCCGTTTTATGGCATCGGCAAAGTCGAGATAAGCCGCTTGTCGGGAAGCGCCTACACCGTAGCCGGCATCGCACCTTTCCTTTATCGCCCTCGAAGCCACATCACGCGGCACGAGGTTGCCGAATGAAGGGTAACGTCTTTCAAGAAAGTAATCCCGCTCGTCTTCGGGTATATCCTGCGGTTTGCGGGTATCGTCCTTCTTCTTTGGCACCCATACCTTGCCGTCGTTGCGCAACGACTCGCTCATCAGCGTAAGCTTCGATTGGTGATCGCCCGAAATAGGAATACATGTAGGATGTATCTGGGTAAAACAAGGGTTAGCAAAATAGGCGCCTTTTTTGTGCGCCTTCCATGCGGCGGTGGCATTACAGCCCATGGCGTTGGTGGAGAGGTAGAATACATTTCCATAACCGCCTGTGGCAAGTATTACGGCATGCCCGAAGTGGCGTTCGAGTTTGCCTGTTGTAAGGTCGCGGGCTATGATGCCGCGGGCTTTACCATCTATCATCACCAGTTCGAGCATCTCGTGCCTGCTGAACATCTGTACCTGCTTCCTGCCTATCTGCCTGTTCAACGCGCTGTATGCGCCAAGTAGCAACTGCTGTCCGGTTTGCCCTCTTGCATAAAAAGTGCGCGATACCTGTACGCCGCCAAACGAGCGTGTATCGAGCAATCCGCCGTATTCCCTGGCAAACGGCACCCCCTGCGCCACGCACTGGTCAATTATGGATGCGCTTATTTCGGCAAGCCGGTACACATTGCCTTCCCTCGACCTGAAATCACCGCCTTTTACGGTATCGTAAAAGAGACGGTAAACGCTGTCACCGTCGTTGGCATAGTTTTTAGCGGCATTTATGCCTCCCTGTGCGGCTATGCTGTGCGCGCGTCTGGGACTATCCTGAAAACAAAAAACCTTTACCCTGTAACCGAGTTCGGCAAGTGACGCCGCAGCCGAAGAGCCGGCTAAGCCGGAACCCACTACAATTATCTCCAGATGTCTTTTGTTTGACGGATTTACTAGTTTTACGGAGGAACGGTAGCCCTTCCATTTGTCGGCCATTGCTCCCGGCGGAATCTTTGAATCGAGTGCCATAAGCGTATGTATTATTTGAATGAGATAAATTTCAGACCGCTAAATTAAGTAAAGATTAGCATCTCAAACCATCATACCGGGGGTTTATTGGCTGAATTTTGTAATTCAGCCGTTTACGGTCTCATTTTTCAGTTTTTCAATCATCAGAAGGCATCGAAAAACTGAAGGTTGCACCTTTTCCGGGAGTTGCTTTAGCCCAAACCTCGCCTCCATGCCTTATTACTATTCGTTTCACCAATGCCAGACCGAGTCCTGTACCTTCATACTCCTCGCTGCTGTGCAGTCGCTGGAAGATTCCGAAAAGCTTGTCAGAATATTTCATATCGAACCCTACTCCGTTATCCTTTATAGAATAAACGATTCTTCCTTTCCTTCGAACGGATTTTATCTCAATTTCAGGGCTTCTGCTTTTCGAGGCGAACTTTACGGCATTCGTGATGAGGTTTGTAAATACATGACCCAGCAGGTTATAATCCGCCCTTACGGGCAGCAGTTTTTCCAGTACTATTCTTGGTCTTTCGTATTTGCTTTTTTCGTTCAATGCGGCTTCAATGGCGTTACCGGCTATTTCGTTCATGTTAACCGATGTCAGGACCAAACTGCTTTTTCCCATCCTTGAAAATGCGAGCAGGTCGTCTATCTGACGGCACATAAGTAGGGCGTTGTCGTAAACCCTTGCTGCCATTTTGCGCGCATCACCGTTCAGCCGTGCGGTATGGTCCTCGAGCAATATTTTTATATACCCCGATATAACTCGGATTGGCGCATGCAAGTCGTGCGAAACAGAATAGCAAAAGGAATCAAGTTCATCATTAGCAAGTTCAAGTTCGGCAATGGCTGTCTTCAGATTACGGTTTAGAATTTCAAGCTGAACATTGCTTTCCTTTATCTTCCTCATATTCTCCCTTTTTACCTCTTCCAGCGCTCTCATTCGCAGCATCTGCGCTTCTTCCCTTTCTTTCGACCTGACCATTGCTGCCGCATCCGAGAGTTTTAGCATTATGTATTTCACCGATTCATTCCGCCTGCAAACCGGAGTAATGGTTACTTCCCAATACTTGGTTATAAGTTCTTCGGCATTATTTACCGTGTTGGAATCATAATACTTCAGTAGCATCAGATATTCATTTTTATTTTTTAACACCCAATGCAGAGCATTCCGTAAATCGGCAAGTTCATGCTGGTTAAATTCTATGCTATCAGCGTGAAACAATTCAAAAAGACCGCATCCGGTAATATCGCTCTTCCTGCCACCGATCATTGTCAAAAAATGGGTATTCGCCCCGGCGATAGTGAAGTCGGAATCGGGTAGGAGGACAAGGTATAAACCGGGTATGGCTCTGAAAAGGAGTTCGAAGTCCAACGCTTTCCGCTTGTCTTGGCGCATCCCATTTTTCTTTTTCATATCCGTCGCCCGCTAACGAAGTTATTTGTTATACTGCCGTATAATATACCAACTACAATTGAACCCGATAGCTATCGGGTTGTTAAAATGCAACAAATTAAAAGCATCGGTATAACTGCCCGTAGAGGTATCTTGCTTCAGCAAAATCATGTACGGGCAGTATATTTAATTTTTGGAAGCATCTCCTTTACCTCCATATCATTGAATGGTAACCCTGAATGTAGCACCTTCGCCGGAGCGGCTCTCACATTCTATCTTCCAGTTCAACTTATCTACAAGTTCCTTCACAATGGATAGACCTAGTCCGTTTGTCGGTTCATTTTGAGTCGGCTTAGCGCTTAATTTATGGAATCTTCTGTATAAATAGGGCGCTTCGCTGGGAGCTATGCCTTGCCCTTCGTCTTTAACCTCAAAAATGTAATTCGTCATTCTGGTAAGGTTAATCCATACCCGTTTACCCGGGTAGCTGAATTTTATTGCGTTTGAAAGGAGGTTATCAACTATAATTGAGAAGTAACCTGCATCCGTTTTAATAAAATGTTCGTTACAGAGGTTGTTGCATAGGATAGTTATATTCTTACGGATAGCGGCATCCTCGTTTCGTTTTACCGCCTCATTAAGTAATTCGCATATATTTACCAGGTTATATACAGGTTCAATAATTCCATTTTGAATGCGGTTCACGGTTAGGATATCGGAGAGCAAAATCCGCATATTGGTCAGGTACCGTTCCAAACCTGATATATAACCTGGAAGTTCATGGCGCGGGCTTATTTCCGCTGTGGATGCTTTCTTTGCCTTAGCTGAATCTTTTCTCATGTAAGCCGCTCCGGGTTCATTTATGTTTGCCTTCCTCTGCATTCCTTCAATTGAGCCGGATGGGGCGCCATCCACTGCCGATTTAAGTTGCTGAACGGTTAAGGTCATGCTGGAGAGATAATGATAAAGGTCGTGCGATACAATACTCAAAAACCTGTCCTTCTCGCTGTTTAGCAGGTCGAGTTCTTTATTCTTCTTTTCTATTTCGCTGTTCAGCTTTTTTATCACACTATTTTCCCGTTGCAAACTGTGGCTTCGCAAGCTTGCTTCTATTGCCGCCGGCAGCCGCTTAAGGTTATTCTTCAGTATATAATCGTGGGCGCCCGCCTTAAGGCACATCACGGCGAACTCTTCGCTTACGGTTCCGGTAACAAGTATAAATGGCACGTGCTTTAATTTCACCTGAACGATTTTAAGGGCTTCCATTGAATTGAACTGCGGAAGCGTATGATCCGAGAGAATAACATCGGGCTGAAATTGCTTTAACGCCTTTTCAAATCCCTTCTTATCCTCGGCGCGTTGCATTTGTATATTCATCCCCCCTTTCAGGAGAAACCGTTCAATCAGGTCGGCATCATCGGCTGAATCTTCGAGCATTAAAATCTTTATCCGCGCCGGTCCCGGTACGCTATAAGTTCTGCCCGGCATTAAGTTTTCTGCGGTATTCCCATTCTTCATATTGCTCGACGATGTATAATCTTTGGATTTAAGTACATCTGAAATTTCCGATGATTTTAAAAGAAAACAAAGTCAAAAATCCTTACGGATGCAAAAGCCGGAGGCGTTCAGTTCGCCGGTTTTTTATAAACCGGTACGTTGCTGCACGCTTCGCCATACATTATAGATTTTACGTATGGCATTAGCAGCGCGGTAGCTTCGGCAAATGCCGATAGGGGTATCCTTATGTCTCCGCAACCTTTAATCATTACCCGTTTGTCCTTATAAATTTCAGGTCTCAATTTTACGGTTATGGCATCATGAAAGAGCAGTTCCTCGAGTCGGTCGTCGCCTCCGCAAACCACTTTCCCGGCGAACGGCTGAAGGGCTGCGGATAACAACATATACGCCCACGCCGGTATTATGGCATCAGTTGCCGTGGCAATGGCTACAAATTTGCCCTTATATTTCGACCAGTCCTCGTTTTTTAGTTGGGTTCTGAACTCCTTCTCTTTTAGTATTAGCCCTCCGGTAAGGTAATCCTTTATGTGGATAACCGCCCGTTCACCGACTGTATAAAAATCTTTGAGGTCTATTGAAGTCAAACTGCTCTGGGCAACCCTGTTTTCTATCATTTCCGATTCATCTTCCATATTCCGGCGCATTTATGCAAATTTAATAAATTTAGATAATAGCCAACATATTCTATTGCTCCATAAGGTTTATAGACACATTGTTCGCTCTAATGAATCTCTCTAACGATAATTCGTTCTTGCTCAAGCAACTGCTGCGCTATACCGAAGCCAGGATGCCAACAAAAGCATTGCCGATCGGCTGAATTAAATCAAACCGTGACGTAAGTTGTTCATATTATTAAAAAAGTATATCTTTATCCTATGAAAATCGGGATAATAGGCGCCGGTATTGCAGGCATGGCTTGCGGGTATTATTTAAAGGATGTGGCAGATGTATTCTTACATGAAAAGAATGATTATGCAGGCGGACACGCCAATACTATTACCGTTACTCCACCGGAACAGCATATAGCCGGAACAGAGGGAGTAGCGGAACCCGTCCATTTTGATACCGGTTTCATGGTATTCAATCACATCACCTATCCGCTTCTTGTTCATCTATTTAATGAACTCTCCGTTCCCACCTGTCCGACTAATATGTCCTTCAGCGTACAATTTTTGCCTGATAATCTTGAATATAGCGGCTCCGGTCTTAACGGATTGTTCGCTCAACGCAAAAACATTTTCAGCTTGCGCCATCTGCTCATGCTGTATCAAATTAAGCGTTTCAACGACCAGAGCGTTAAAATTCTGAATAAGCCCGCGTATTCCGGCTATACCTTGGAGCGCTATATTAACGAAAACAGGTTTGGCGCCGATATGCTCTGGCGCTATCTCATTCCTATGAGCGCCGCCGTTTGGAGTTCACCGATGAATGAAATGCTTGAGTTTCCTGCCCAATCCCTTGTGAATTTCTTTTATAATCACGGTTTTCTGGGGCTTCATACCCAACACCAATGGTACACCATAAGCGGCGGTAGCCGAACTTACCGTGACTCCATAATGTCGCATTTCAAAGAGAAATTCATGCCCGGAGACGCTGTCGTATCCATAAAACGGATGGATGGCGATAAGGTTGTTGTACGCACCCGTAGCGGTGAACAGATGGAATATGATAAGGTGATTATTGCCAGCCATGCCGACGAAGCCCTCGCGCTGCTGGACATGCCCACAGAAGATGAAAAACGGCTTTTAGGAAAATTCAGATACCAGAATAACTCCGCGATAGTGCATACCGATGAGTCGGTAATGCCAAAAAACAAACGGGCGTGGTCATCGTGGAACTTCAGGGTTGAAAAAACCGGAGAGGAGGCGCAATCGTCCTGCACTTACTGGATGAACTCCCTTCAAAAGTTGCCAGGCGCGGTAAATTATTTCGTTACCCTCAACGATACCGGAATTGTGGACAATAACAAGGTGTTGAAGAAAATAAATTACGCCCACCCGCTCTTCGATATGGAGGCAGTAAAGGCGCAAAAAGAATTATCCTCACTGAATAAGAACGGAAGGGTTTATTTCTGCGGAAGCTATTTCAAATATGGCTTTCACGAGGATGCGCTGGCGTCGGCAGTAAGAGTTTGCCGAACAATTAACCCATCACTGCTCGGTGAGGTTAATAAAATAAGAGGTCAAGAAGATGAACTCGGCTTTATATAAATGCACCGTAATGCACCACCGTATGGAACCTAAACCTCATAGGTTACATTACCGCATTTTTATGTTTTGGCTCGACTTGGATGAAATCGACTCTATTGCAAAAAAATTCCCTCTTATCAGCCGTAACCGTTTTAACATCTTCAGCTTCTGCGATTCCGACCACCTGCAACTACCCGCCGAAAAACCTGATACCACTAAAAATGTAAAACAGCAGATTCTTGATTATCTGAAATCGCAGAATTCAGAACTGTCCAACCCCCGTATTTACCTGCTTACCAACCTGCGCACTATGGGCTATCAATTTAATCCTGTCTCCTTTTACTTCGTTTATGATGAATCGGCGGTTTGCTGCGTGGCGGAAGTGAGCAATACCTTCGGTGAAATGAAGTTATTTTATATCGGACAGGATGCTTTGAAGGATAATGTCTTCGCACACCGGACAAAAAAGTATTTTTACGTATCGCCATTTATGAACCACAATCTGGATTTTGAATTCCGGCTTGCGCCGCCTACCGATAAGCTAAACTTCCGCATTGATGATTACGCGGGTGATAAAAGAATATTTATAAGCACTCTGACAGGAGAAAAGAAACCGCTTACCGGCGCCCGGCTGGCATGGTACTCGTTAAGATTCCCGCTTATTACTCTGCAAATAATAGGACTAATTCACTGGAACGCTCTATTATTGTGGCTTAAGAAATTACCATATCTCAAAAAAAAGGAAAACCCCGAGCAGCAACTGGAAGTGTTGCGCAAATACCATGATTAGAAAAATGACTCTTTTTAAAATATATTGGACTGCGGGTTCAGCGTTCATGCAAACCCGGCAATCATATAAATACCGTTGCACAAATTGAAGAAGAAAGAAATAAAATCAATAAGCGCTTCAGGCAGAACTTGGTATGAGAGGAAACTCCTCGAAGCGCTATCGGGCATGAAAAAAGGGAAAGCTGCCTTAACTATGCCTGATGGCGAACAAATTACTTTTGGCGGCAACGAAGGCAACATCACAGCGGAGATTGTAATTACTGATAAACGTTTTTTTGAAAAGTGCATTCTCTGGGGCGATATTGGGTTCGGAGAGGCATATACAGAAGGGTACTGGAACACCCCTGATATTACAAGCGTTATAAAGTGGATATTACTTAATCTTGAATATGCGCCGGCGGTCTCGGGGAGCGGAATTAAGGCAAGCGCCCTAAATATATTAAAGCTACTGAATCGGCTGTACCATATTAAACGACGGAACAGTATAGGGCGAGCGAAAGAAAATATAGCGGAACACTATGACCTTAACAACAACTTCTTCCGGCTCTTTCTCGATCCTACTTTGACCTATTCCTGCGCGCTCTTCGATAAAAAAGAAATGACCTTGCAAGAAGCCCAGTTGAATAAGTACGATACCTTGTGCCGCGGGCTTAAACTTAAAAAGGGCGACCACGTGCTCGAAATAGGTTCCGGTTGGGGCGAAAATGCTGTTTATATGGCAAAACACTATGGCTGCAAGGTTACATCCATAACGATATCGGAGGAACAGTACAAACTCGCAAACGAAAAAATAACAAAGGAAGGATTAAAGGAATTGGTAGAGATAAAACTTACTGATTATAGAAACATTCAGGGTAAGTTCGATAAAATTGTCTCCATAGAAATGCTTGAAGCAGTAGGGCATGAATTTCTGGACATTTATTTTAAAAAATGTCATGAATTACTAAAACCGGCAGGCATACTCGCCCTTCAGGTTATCACAAGCCCCGATTCGCGATACCGGAGCATGAGAAAGGGTGTGGATTGGATACAAAAACATATTTTTCCCGGCTCTCTACTTCCCTCGGTAGCTGCTTTAAACGGAGCGGTAAACCGCACCGGCGACCTTACTCTTGTCGGTCTTAGAGAGATGGGTATCCATTATGTAGAAACCTTAAAAATGTGGCGGCAGCGCTTTAACATTGGTTTGAACGAGGTAAGGGAACTGGGCTTCGATGATGTATTCATACGCAAGTGGAACTATTACTTAAGCTATTGCGAAGCCGCTTTTGCTATGCGCAATATATTTGTAATGCAGATGATATACACGAGACCTAACAATACGGAAATTTAATCTATCTTTGAAATGTAAATGCGTGTCAATCTGAATAATAATAAACCTTCCCCAACTAACAATTAAACCATAATGAGCACATTAAAAGCGGGTGATAAAGCCCCCGAGTTCGCTACCGCCGACCAGGACGGAAAATCCGTTTCACTTGCCGATTACAAAGGCAAAAAAGTGGTTCTTTATTTTTATCCTAAGGACGATACCCCCGGCTGCACCGCCGAAAGCTGTAATCTGCGCGATAATTACAATGCACTTCAGAAACAGGGTTACGAAGTGCTTGGAGTGAGCGCCGATAATGAGAAGAGCCACCGTAAATTTGCAGATAAATACAAACTCCCCTTCCGTTTGCTGGCAGACACCCAAAAGGAAATAATAAATAAATACGGAGTGTGGGGCGAGAAGAAATTTTTAGGTAAAAAATATATGGGCATAATGCGAACTACATTTATTATAGATGAGAATGGTTTTATAAAGGAGATAATAAAAGATGTGGAAACAAAAAATCATGCGGAACAAGTATTAGGAAATTGAATATAGAGTTCTGAAAACCGAAATAAGCATCCTGCCTTAATTTACCGACAATGAGTGAAAATGCAAATCAATCATGTCGGTATGACTGCCCTGTGCAGGTATTTTGCGTTCGCAAAATCGCTTACGGTCAGTAGAAGTTCGTAAAATCACTAACGGGTAGTATATATTGCAAGCAGGTTATAGTTTGCCATCAGTCAACATAATCCAAATCCTTGCCATAAGTTTCCCTAAGTTTATAAAGGGCAAAAAGGGCAAGCCCAATGCAGAGGATGCCGGTGTACAGGGCGCCCTGCCAGATACCCATACCTAAATTTTTGGCAAGGAACTGGAACAGGAGTGAAACCGGTATAGTTGATCCACGAACAAAATTGGGAACAGTGGTTGAGACAGTTGCGCGCAGGTTGGTGCCAAACTGTTCCGCCGCTACTGTTGCGAAAACTATCCAGTACCCTTGACCAAGTCCGAGGACAAAAATTATGAGGTAAAAAATTGAGGGACTGAAACCGAAGGAAGCAAAAAAGGCGGCTGTGCATATCACAATTACCGACATGGCTAACCAAAGCGATTTTTTCCGGGAATGAAGCCACTGCCCGGCGAAACTCCATAATACGCTGCCTATCGCCGCCCCTATGTAATGCAGCATTACCGCCTTCTGCGATATAACGCTGCCGGCTATATGCAACGCCTTTTGAGCGAACTCTGCCGAGTAATTCACCAGAATACCGATGATATACCATACCGGTATGCCAAGCATTATACAGTAAACGTAGGTAAGAAATCTGTCTTTGTTTTTGAACAGGTAAGAAAAGCTTCCGCGGCTTACATTTTCGGTCTTTTTCATTTTTTCAAACATACCGGATTCAAATACAAAAATCCGCATTACGAGAAGCAAAATACCGAGTCCGCCGCCAACATAATAGGCAACCTTCCAATTAAATCCCGCAGCTACGCTATAGCCGAGTACGGCGCCAAAAAGCCCGATTGCACCGATTAAACTTGTACCCATACCGCGGTTTTCTTTGGTCATTGTTTCGGACACAAGAGTAATGCCCACTCCAAGTTCGCCTGCCAGCCCGAAGCCCGCTATGAACCTCACCAGAGCGTATTGCGGTACATTTTGTACCCAAGCGTTGGCAATATTGGCTAAAGAGTAAATAAGAATAGTGAAGAAAAGAACAGAAAGCCGCCCTTTTTTATCACCGAGTATCCCCCAAATGATTCCACCGATGAGCATGCCCAGCACCTGCATATTCAGAAGGAACAGACCTTGCGAAAGAAGATTATCGGGGGTTACGCCAACGGCAAGTAAACTGTCGTGGCGCACTATCATAAAAAGGGTAAGGTCGTATATGTCCACAAAATAGCCGAGAGAAGCTACAATTACAGTTATATTCAGAATTCTGGAGTTAAGGTTTGTCATGACTTAATTTAGGCGTTCCGTCATTTAAAACGGATAAGTTTAATTGCCTTTTTTGCGAAGTTAAAGTAGCTCTCGGTATTAAATAATGCCGAATCCCTTGTTGCTTTATAGGTAAAGAAAATACCGATAGGAAAAAGAATGACCGACGGCGCCCACATACCCTCAATAACGCTTGTAACCTGTTCGCGGGCGAACTTTTCGCCGGTTATGGATAAAATATAAAAGAGGATGAAAAAGAAGGTGGATACCACAACAGGCATGCCGAGCCCACCCTTCTTAATAATAGCGCCTAAGGGAGCGCCTATAAAGAAAAGGATAAAACAGGCGACTGAAAAAGTAATTTTACGCTCCCATTCAATGTCGCGCCGAATTATTGACTCCTGCATTTCGCGGAACTCATCGTTGGCGGTATTTATGACCTGCTTTGCATTTCGCGCCAATTCTACCGCGAGGTCAAGAACAGCGCCTCTGCTAAGCGGTGCAGAAGGTTTTGCGGCGCTCTGAAGGCGATTGTTAAAGCGGGCGGGACCAAGATAGTCGGTGGTAAGCGTACTGTAGAAATTGTTTTTATTTTTCTTAAGCAGCTTGCTTAATGAGTCAGACGACGAACGGAGCTGCTTCATGTTCATCATTTCGTAGTTATACTTGAAAAGGTCTTCGTTGGTGCGGCTGAACTTGAAGCTGGAAAGGTCGAGGTAAAGCGTTTGCTTTTTAAAATTATCGGTAAGCATAGGGTGGGTTACCCTTTGGCGCGGGTTATCAATCATCTCTGTATAATCGTTCCCGTTGTACAAGTTAAGCAAAAGGTAATGTTTGTCGGACGACATTTTCATCTTGCCCCAATCAGCAAGATATACCTTTACGTTTCCCTGGTTCTCTGTATGGTCGTAAATCATCACATTGTGAACGGTCTCCTGGTCTTTGTCTTTTACACCAAAACGAATACTGTAACCGTCAATGCCGTTATAAAATACGTCCTGCGGTATGTTGAGCGCCGGTTTGGCAGTTCTTATGTCATACAGCAACGAACCCATCTTCAGGTTCACATAAGGCAGCATATTATTGGCAAAGAAGAAAGCTAATATGGAAATGATTAAGTTCAGGACGATAAGAGAGGACATAATGCGAAGAAGCGATAATCCGGACGCTTTGAGCGCCACAAGTTCGTGGCTCTCGGCAAGGTTACCGAATGCCATTATAGATGCCAGCAGTATTGCCAATGGCAGCGCCATAGGTATAAGGGTAATGGTTGCCAGAAGCATCATTTTGGCAATAATGTACCACGAAAGCCCTTTGCCAACAAGGTCGTCAATATATTTCCACAAAAATTGCATGAGGAGTACAAACAAAGCAATAAGAAAGGTCAGTATAAGAGGCCCGACAAATGATTTAAGAATATATCTCGACAATATCTTCATTACGGTGTAAAGATATACAACAATGCCCATTATACAACCGGAAACGGTCAATGTATTTTATAAGAATTGTTAACGGATTAGTGCTTTGCCCTTCGAGCGGGTTATGCAGATGCTTTCGCAACGCTAAATTCTTGTATTTTTGTTACTGTAATTTTCTAATGTAAAGATGATTTTAAATAAAAGGATAGTAGTAGTGTTGCCGGCTTACAACGCCGAACTTACACTTGAGCAAACACACAGGGAGATACCTTTTGATATAGTAGACGATGTGGTGCTGGTGGACGATGCAAGCAGCGACAGAACTGTGGAAGTGGCGCACAAGCTCGGAATCAAACATGTTATCCGGCATGAACAAAACAAGGGTTACGGTGGCAACCAGAAAACGTGCTACAATAAAGCCCTTTCGCTAGGCGCCGATATCGTCATTATGCTGCACCCCGACTATCAGTACACTCCTGCACTCATTCCTTCTATGGCATATATTATTGCAAAGAATGTGTATCCTGTCGTTCTTGGTTCTCGGATACTTGGTAAGGGAGCATTAAAAGGAGGTATGCCGCTCTATAAATATGTTTCTAACCGTTTTCTTACTTTCAGTGAAAACCTGCTCACAGGACAGAAACTTTCCGAATACCACACCGGCTACAGGGCATATTCGCGTGAAGTGCTCGAAACTATCCCGTTTGAACTATGTTCCGACGATTTTGTTTTCGATAACCAGATACTCTCGCAGATTATCTATGCCGGATTTGAGATAGCCGAAATAACCTGCCCTACAAAATATTTCAAGGAAGCGTCTTCTATTAACTTCAAACGAAGCGCCACATACGGGCTCGGGGTGCTTAAAACCTCATTCAGTCATTTATTCAACAGTATGGGATTGGTGCACTCACCGCTTTACCAGATGAGGAAGAAGGCGCAGAATAGTTAGAATAGCGGAACTACTCGTACTTCATTCCGGTAAATTATTCTTCAAGCAGGATATGCTCCTGTGGCTCACCGCTCATAGAAGTGCATCTCCTTTATGTATTCCGCCACCTGCGGCGGCATCATATAACGAACGTCTTTCTTCTGTTTAATGGCATTACGTATGAATGATGATGAAATTTCCATTATGGGAGCTTGCGTAAATACTACCGACTGATGTTTAGTCAGTTCGGGCGGAACAGGCGTTTCTTCCTTTCTCGGATAAACATAAATCCTGTGTTCGCGGATTAACTGTTCATAGTTCTTCCATTTTTTCAGGGTTGCAAGGTTATCGGCGCCCATGATAAGGCAGAACTCAACGCCCGGGTACTTTTCTTTCAGGTATGCAAGCGTATGAATAGTATAAGACGGCCGCGGCAAGCCGAATTCAATTGAACTCGCCTTAAAACGTTTGTCATACTCAATGGCAAGCCGAACCATTCGCATTCGTTGCGTTTCGGGTAACAAACTTGCAGCCGGTTTAAGTGGATTTTGAGGCGAAACCACAAACCATACCTGTTCCAGTTCGGTAAATTCCGCCATATAGCCGGCTATTACCAGATGACCGATGTGGATTGGGTTAAATGAGCCGAAAAATAGTCCGGTCTTTTTCAAGTCAGCATTAAAAATAGTTCTGTACGCCAATTTATGGCTACTTATCGCCTACCGGAGGACAGTGGCAACGGTTGCCGCCTCTGAACAGTGAACAACCCGGAACGGTAATAAACAGCAATATCGCAACAAATAATAATATAGCTCTTGTTTTCCAACGCATAATGATGCGCAAAGGTAAGAGAAACGCTGGAATGGAAAACCATTAAACGCTTCAACATGAATATTTATCATATATTTACCGTATAAATGAATTGAATCCTGTTGAACATTCGTAAAATCATTGAGGTTCGCTGCCACAAATTGGCATTAGTTTGCCACAAATTAAAAACATGGTGAAAAAAAATATATTCGGAAAAATAAAACAAAAGGCGCATATCATTTTCGCATTGTGTTCTATTGTCCTTTCATCCGGCATTGCGTTTGGACAGGATACTTTGCTGGGCAGAAAGGGTTTCTCGGTGGAGGCGGGTTTTACCATTGCCTACCCTATCCTGTTTTCACAATATCAGTATGGTACAACTTATTCACCTGTTAGTGCCGGCGGTATGCTGTTTTCGGCTTCTTATAATTATTCCTTCATCAATCATCGCCATTCAATACTGGGTATCAGGTTTAAAGGAGGTTATTTTCAAAACCATTATCTGTATCAGGCAGAACAACAGGGCGGTAACGCAAACGCTAACGAATACGAGTACAAAAGCTATTTAGGCGCCGGTATTGGCTTATACATGATTAAAAGGTTGAATAAGATTGGGTTTTATAATGAGGTCAATATTTTTGGAAAGTCGCAGTTTGCCGACCAGTTTTCCGCTTCTAACCAGCAGCCAAAATCATTAGATCTGGCTTGCGAAGGAGCAAACAATATATATCTCAATTTTGAATCGGGGATAGCTTTCTACATTTCAAAAAAAATCTCTCTTATGCCATTTCTGGAATACCCGGTGTTTGAAGTATCCAATATTGCTCTTTGGTTCCCGAGTTTGGTTACCAAATATACCAATAGTACCAGCGACATATATTACAGCAGTTTTGCGGCGGGAGTTAATTTAACTTATTACTGGTAGAACCGTTAGTTATTGTTATAAAGCCAATCTTCAGGGTTAAGTTTATCCTGTCCTTTCCATATTTGGAACTGCAGGTCGGCTTTACCTTCATCCGGATCAAATAAGATCGTTCCTACATTTTGTTTGATATCCACCTTATCGCCAACTTTTACAAATACTTCATTAAGGTTGGCGTAAACGGTAAGGTATTCGCCATGTCTAATCATCACTACTTTACCGAGCGACGGCACTTCTACCACATGTGTAACGGTTCCATTGAACACCGCCCTTGCAACAGCGCCTTTGGTGGTAGCAATATCAATTCCGAGATTGTTCTCTGTAATACCCGGCATGGGTGAATATTCGCCAAACTGTTTATAGATAACACCTTCCACAACAGGCCAGGGCAGCTTACCTTTATTGCTTTCGAAAGTTTTGGAAAGGGCTTTAGCTTCGGGGGTAAGGCTTATTTCAAGATTTTTGCCATTCTTCCCACCGGTATTGGCATTCGACTTTCTGATTTCCTCCTCTATCAGTTTATGAATCTCGTCATTCAATTTTTTTGCCGCTCTTTGTTTTTCTGCAATCTGGACTCGCAGTTTCTTTTCTTTGCCCTGTAATTGTGTGAATGCCTTTTGTTGTTCATCCTTTTCGCTCGCCAATTTTGACTTTTCATCCTCCTGACTTTGAAGTAACGCCTTCTTTTCTTCCTTTTTTTTCTTCAACTGCTCAACCTTTTGCGTAAGTTCTGCTTTTGCGGAATCAATCAGTATTGCCTGTTTATGCCGGTATTCCTCGTATATCTGAAGGTATTTTACCCGCATCATTGCTTGCTCAAAGTCCTTTGAGGCAAAAATGAACATCAGCTTACTGTACGCACTTTCATTGGCATATTCGTCGCATATCATCCGCGCATATTCCTTCTTAAGGTCATTCAGCTTGAATTGCATACCCGCTATAGTATCATTGCCAGCGGTTATCTGTGTTGTAAGCATATCTACTTCGGCATTTATCGTGGAAATTATTTCCTGGCGTATGCTAATTTTCCGGTTAAGCGTAAGCAACTGTGTAAGGGTTATCTCCTTGTTACTGCTCGCTTCGTCTAGCATCTTATTTAGTGATGCCATTTCCTGTTCCAGTTTCCTTTTCCTCTGTTCCAGTTCCTTCCGGTTTCTCTGTGCAGATGCTGATATGGAGATTACAGACAGCAGGGCAATAAATAGAAAAGTGTTTTTTATACTGCTCGTAAATGATTTTGCGAACGCAAAATACCTGACCCAGCAGTTATACCTATGCTTTGAATTTGTGCATTTTAACAAATTAGATAGTAGTCGATATACCATATATTTATTCTTCCTTCTCAAGAATTCAACCTTGGCTGTTTTTCATTCAATATTGTATCCTTTCGTATTTTTTGGGGATAAAGAATGGAACCTCCTCACGGGCTTTAAATGCTATCTTTTTATATTGCAAATCTATTTTTATATTCTTTTCGGCGGTAACCAGACATTTAACATGAAACGGAAAACTAACTGAATCAACTTTTTGAAAATCGCTGTAATATGCATCGAATATACGGTGATTGGCAAAATCTTCGACCTTAACATGGGTTATATGGAAATCCACCGGGTCGAGAAATATGAATTGCGCTTCGGTTCTGTTATGTACCGGCATCTTATTCTTATATAAAACCTTTTTAATTCTTTTCCTTCTGATGGTGCTAACTATATACTCTTTTCCGTCAAAATACGATTTCATTTTTGAGGTATCATTAATAAACTCCATCCGGCTGCCAATCATAACTGACTGAATGAGCTCAAAATCGAGGTCCTCGTGAAGCCGGCTATTTATATAATCGTAATCGTCTTTGAAATAAGTATCCTTGAGCCGGTTCATTTCCATAGCGCTGTCCTGGGTAAGCATTATCCTGTCTGCCTCAATACCTAATAATGGCGCTATGGACATCCATATTACGCTGTCTTTTCTCATCCTTATATTTCCGCTGAATGAACTGGTTGAACTATCAACCTGTATGTTAATGGCGATGTGGGCGTTTATCCACTCATAGTTGAACTGTCTCGCTTTAATTTTAGCAATAAGTGAAAAAATGTTCATCTTTTTGAGAGAGGGAACAAGCGGGCGCTTATTTTCCGTTCGGGTTATTTCTTTTGTTTTACAGGAGATAAAAACTAAAAGGAGTAAAGGAATAAGTACAAACATCGGCTTGCGAAAAGCATTGCGAGTTTCAGGGCAATTGCAATTTAAACTACCGGTTGAATTGATAATATGAGTTGATTTAATTGTCGTTTCGTCGGGCATTCAACTTTTCTTAATTTTTATTTCGTATAATATTGCCTGTCACGTATCTCTTTGCTGATTAAAGTTGAGGAAGCGCCGGCATCCACCGCTTCTTGCCAATATTTTATCGCCTTGTCCTTTTCGCCGAGCGAGTAGAGAATATCGCCGTAATGTTCAAGGATATTGGCATTCTTATCGCCACCGTCTCGCAGTGCGCCTTCCTGCCATGCCTTGGCTTCCATGTATTTTCCCATCTTAAAACATATCCAAGCGTAGGTATCTTCGTAGTTGGCATTCAGTGGCGCTAAAATATTCGCCTTTTTGCTCATTTCCGCTGCCTTTTCAAGGTTTGTATCGCGTAGTGAAAGATAGTAGCTGTAGTTATTGAGAACATAGCTGTTGTTTGGGTCTAAGGCAAGAACCGCGTTGTAAGCTGAATCGGAAGCCGGATAGCGCTTTATGGCGTTATACAAGTCGCCAAGCGAGGTATAAAATTGTATTATCATGGCGGTATCGTCCAGTACATATTGTAAGCCCTGGTTCAACGATGAGAGCGCCTCGTTATAATTCTTTAAGGCGATATTCGCCACACCGTTCTCCAGATAAAGCTGGGGATAACCGGGAAAGATATTCAGAGCGCTTTTGCTGGAAACTGCAAGCGACTTATAGTCGTTCAGGGCATCATCTAACAGCAGTAACTGGCTCCAAACGGAGTATTTACTGCTGTCTTCATTTAACGACATTGCATACTGGTCTCTTGCATTCCGAAGTTGCTTATTTTTAAAAAGAAAATTACCGTATGTATTGTGCGCTATTGGATTATCCGGGGTAGCGTCAATCATTAATTTGCAAAGCTTTAATCCCTGCGACATGAGCGTATCGTGTCCATCCGATTCCTCATAAAAACTTATTAGAATGCGTATCTTGGTCTCCATATCCAATGCGGGTTCTTTGAACGCGAGTTCCAGTTCCCGGAATGAGTTAGATTCATCCCTCTTTGAACGATAATAATCGGCTAAGGAAAGATGAACCATCGGGTCATGAGGGTTGGCAGCTTCTATCTTGTTATACATTTCCTTCGCTTTATCACTATTGCCTTGCAGCTCATATAAATTAGCCAGCATATCATCATATTCGGGAACGGATGGATTGATTTTAATTAATTGCTCTATCTCCAGTTCTGCATCCTTGTAATTTTTTATTTTTTCGTACACCCTTATTTTATTCATTGCAGCATCTTCGTTGAATCCGAATTTCTTTTCCATTAAATTAAATGTTTGTATTGCCGCTTCGTTTTCTCCCGCCTGCATTTCGGCTGTGCCGAGTTTGGCATAATATTCTGCATTATCGGGATAATTTTTAATTATATTCCGGTAAATATTCGCAACCCCTTTAAAATCTCCCTTCTGTTGCAAACACTGTGCGTATAAATCCTGAAACCAGATATTCTGCGGCTCTAACTCCGCCGCTCTGCGGCTGAAGTATAGCGCCGAATCGGAATGTTTATCGCCATCAAGGATGTCCGCAATTTCAAAATTCGCCGCGGCGCTAGAAGGGTCAATTGTAATGCATAATTTAAAGAGAGTTAACGCCTGGTCGTAATCACCGACTATTTTTTCCTTCTCGGCATTGTAATATGTTGACTTAAATTGCCGGCTTTCTTCCGGAGTAAGATGCGTTTCCTTCATTGACTTCTTATTTCCCGAGGCGCCGTGAAACAGCGAACATGAGTTGCACGCAACAGCAGTTAAAACCAAACAGAAAAAATACTTACAGTATCTGTGCATTCTTTTCAAATGAAGCGCTTCCAGGATTCTAATTCCCATTATCGTCTTTTATTTGGCTGAAATCGCCAAGATTTAAATTATGCCGGCTCCCGGTGTATTGTACGTTATTTCCCATCATAGTTCCCGAAATATTGGCATAATTTATTATGCAATTTGCCTGAATGATTGAATCGCTAATGATAGAATGGTGAACCGTTGTTCCCGGTCCGATGGATACAAATGGTCCGACCACGGAGTTATCAATCTTCACGTGTTCGCCGATATAACTGGGTTGTATTACTATTGAATTATTCAACCTGGCGGACTGCGGTATTTTATTCTGCGGTTTGGTTTCGAGCATCCTCCTGTTTGTATTTATGGTAGCATCCTTATTGCCGCAGTCGAGCCATTCCGATACCTCCGCAACAGTAAATTTGGTTCCTTTACGCTTCATATTTTCCAGTGCATTGGTAAGCTGATACTCACCTTTCTCCTTCAAATCGCTATCCACCAGATTTTGCATTTCATTTTTCAGGTATCCGCCGTTCTTTACATAATATATCCCGATAATGGCAAGGTCGGAAATAAATTCTGCCGGTTTCTCAATAAAATCGGAAATAAAATTGGTATTATCTAGTTTTACTACTCCGAACGCCTTAGGATCGGCTACCTTTTGCACCCAGATGGTTCCGTCTCTTTCTTCATTTATAATTACCTTGCCCCTGAATAACGTATCGGCGAATGCGATAATAACTTTATCAATAAGCATTGGTGCAGCGCACAGCGCCGCATGGGCAGTGCCCAGGGCTTGCTCCTGGTAAAAGATTCTTCCCTTTGCGCCTGCTTTTTTTGCAATATCCAACAAATGTTCTTCGGCATCTATTCCGAAGTTAGGTCCTATCACAAAACCAATCTGTTCAATTTTATGGACGCTCATGGCGCAAATATCCTCTACCAGATGTTGTACCATCGGTTTACCTGCTATAGGTATTAAAGGTTTTGGTACGGTAAAGGTATGCGGGCGCATGCGCTTGCCTGAACCTGCCATCGGTATTATCAAATTCATAAATGTTCTGTATTTATAATGTTGCTAACAAATCGGCGCTGAATTAGTTTGAACCATAAAAAAATTCCCCTTCCGTATGAATTGCTTATTTACTGTTTGCAAAAATAGCTAATCCGTCCTTATATACCGCTTACATTTGAACCCGATAGCTATCGTGTTGCTAAAATTAGCAAATTCAAAACATCAGTATACTTGTTCATACAGGTTTTATGGACCGATGATGAATGAAAATGAGAAACATTCATATCGGTATACCTGCCCCGTACAGGTATTTTGCTTTGCGCCACCGTTATAGCTAAGGCGGCACCCTGTCACAAAATCGCTTACGAGTTGCAAACTTTTGCACTATCACGTAAGATGAGTATATATTTATTGTCGATTGTTAATAAATAATTTACTAATATGTATATTATGTGCTATAATATATATATATTTGTATCCTGTTGTTAGAATATTACGAATGAATAGCGCTGGTATTAAGTGAATTCACTAAAATAAAATTGTAACATCCAAATACATGCTAAAAAAATATTATCAACTTTTTTCAGGACGAGACACACCCCCATACAACTCTTTAATACCGACAAGAACCGACAAGAACCGACACTTTTTAGTCGGTATCGGGTAGATTTTCGGGTTAATCTTGTAATTTGACTAAACTTTTCCGTCTTTGACTAAGTTTGAACTACCGCGATATTCGTGTATATACCATGCCTTTTATTTATGAATTCGGGTCTTTAATAAAAATATTTCCGGTTTTTTTCGATTTAATTTAAAAACATTATCAAGTAAGTATAAATTAATTAGTTTCAATAGAACATAGCTCTGAATTTACTGCCATGCATCTGCTCGATATCATTGTATTAATAGTAACCCTTAGTTTCATTGTCATTTATGGAGCGATAAAAACCAGAGGGCAGAAAGATCTTCACTCCTATTTAAGAAGCGGCGGCGAAAAAAAGTGGTGGGCAATATGCCTGTCTATAATGGCTACACAGGCAAGCGCCATTACCTTTATTTCTACCCCAGGGCAAGCGTACGAGTCGGGAATGGGTTTTGTACAAATTTATTTTGGACTACCTATTGCCATGATTGTAATATCCTCCCTTTTCATCCCTAAATTCTATTCGCTAAACGTTTATACGGCTTACGAATATCTTGAAACGCGATTTAACGTAAAGACCCGGTACCTGATAGCATTTTTCTTTCTTGTTTCCAGGGGACTTGGGGCTGGAATCACTCTGTACGCTCCTGCAATTATATTAAGTACCATGCTCGGCTGGAACCTGAATCTTCTGTGCTTAATAATAGGCGTGTGCGTAATCATATATATATATATAGGAGGTGAGCGTGCGGTAAGCCAGACGCATGTGATGCAAATGACTGTGATACTTTGCGGAATGGCGGCAGCGCTTGTTATGCTTATCCGGTACTTACCGAACGGCGTTTCTTTCACTGACGCTCTTTACATAGCAGGCAAAATGGGAAAAATGCAAGCCCTTGACACAAGTCCTGATGTAGGCGAAAGGTATAATTTATGGTCCGGGTTGTTGGGTGGTTTTTTTCTATCTCTCTCATATTTCGGCACCGACCAGTCGCAGGTATCGCGTTATCTGGGCGGTCAGTCGGTCAGCGAGAGCAAAATGGGGGTGTTCTGGAACGGCATGGTAAAGATACCTATGCAGTTTTTTATCCTTTTTACAGGCGTTATGGTGTATCTCTTTTTTCTTTTTCATTCGTCGCCTGTTTTCTTTAATACCAGAGCGCTTGAAAAAATTACATTGCCGGCGCATGCAGAGCAACAATTAGCCGCTGTACAGAAACAACACGCAATAATGGAAACCGAATTGAAGGCGGCGGCTCTTGATGCCTTACGCAGAAGAAATACGGCGCAGGAGGATTCATCCATCCTACGTTTAACAACGTTACAGCAACAAGATAGAACTATACGCGATAATGCCAAGGATATTATTAAGGCAAATGCCCCGCAGGTTGAAACCCATGACGCCGATTATGTTTTCCTGCATTTTGTGTTGAATAATTTACCGTCCGGATTGGTCGGTCTGCTGCTTGCGGTAATGTTCTGCGCCGCTATGTCGTCTATTGCAGGGCAGGTTAATTCGCTCGCTTCAACATCGGTTATCGATTTTTACAAACGCTTTTATAACAAGGATGCCTCTGAAATGCATTACGTCCGTTCGGCAAAAATAGCCACACTTATCTGGGGCGGACTTATCATCGCATTTTCAGTATCGGCTCCACTGTTTGATAATCTGATACAGGAGGTAAACATTATAGGTTCGTTGTTTTACGGAACACTGTTGGGCGTCTTTCTTGTTGCATTCTTCTTTAAGCGGATCGGGGGCTCATCCGTTTTTTACGCTGCCATCCTCTCGGAATCGGCGATAATTGCATTGCACCTTTTCCTGACAACTACGCACAAACCGTTTTCCTATCTCTGGTATAATCCGCTGGGCGCCATATTTGTAATTGGCATTAGCGCTCTCATTAGCATTCCAAAATTACGCACCCGCTGAACAATTGCAGGAGGACAACGAGTATGGGCGTCAGGAAGTTTTTTTATAATTTATAATAGCCCAACTATTAAACAGAATGGCAAAACCGGCGATTATTACAAAATGCGTTTTTATATCGTTCATAGCGCTGCCCTTCAATACAATCATCCTAATCACTTCTATAAAGTATGTAACCGGGTTACATGCGGCTATCGCCTTCGCCCATTCAGGCATGATC
>JAKAOA010000020.1 GCA_021823405.1 Bacteroidota bacterium
CCAGCGGTCCTGCCCAGAAATCTTCGCCTTTCTGCCGGTAAGTCATTGCGGCAACCTTTAACTGTCCGCCCTGATCGAGTCCTGCAATCCATAAAGCGCCTGCAAATTCAGGGCAAACATTACCGGCAGAGGGTTCAAAATATTGTTGGAGATTTGTTTGCGGATTCCACCACATATCGCCCTCATCCATAATACGTGCGCGTACGTTATTAATTGACAGGAAAGCCGCTCCTTGATCTACCGGGCATCCGGACGACATTGCTCTCTTAACTGCCTTATGAGGCAGTCCTATATCTTCAATTGCATAGAGGGCGGCACTATTCACTGAAGTTGCGAGGGCAATTGCGAGAATTATTTTGTGTGTCTTCATACGATTCCTGTTATGATTTTCTGTCTTTTAATTTTTTAAATAAGTATTTTCTTCCGTTTAAAAGTCAAACTCAACACCGAGATTTAGTTGTCTTGGCATAGCGAAATAACTCGGCTGTTTCAGCGCGATATTGTATAAGTCGGTATATGATTGTGGGTTGGTAGATTGCGCCACTACTTGCTGACCTTGCGCTGATGTGAGCCATCCATCGGTGAAGGGGCTATTAGTGAAATGGTACACATTCAGTATATTTTCAGTATTAAGCAAGTTGGTGACTGCCAGATAAACCTTTAAAAAACTGTGCGTTGCATCCTCTCCTTTGCTCGGGTTGATGGTTATAGGAAATGCTTTATCAATACGCAGATCTACACGGTATTGCCATGGGAGATAAGCGCCGTTGATACTGCCGATGAGCTGTGTGTGTTCAACCACACCCATTTCATTGTCGGGGGCGGCATTGCCCTGTGCGGTATAAGGCGTACCTGAACCGGCGGATAAGCTTAAATTGCCTCCAGCATTGGCAAGTATATTAACGTTTTTACCGCTTTTGGTAGTCCATACCGGTCCGTTGTAGGTATTGTCGCCTATCCCTGAACCGTAATGGTAATCTATATCGATATTAAAGGTATGACGCTGGTCATTATTAAGCGGTTGCGGTACTTCAAGATTTGGTTGACCTGAACCGGCGAGGTTTACGCCCGATGTTGGTCCTGAACCGGTTCCGTCGGCGTAAGTCAGTGTGTAGTTAAAAGTCATCTGAATATTATTCGTTCTTCTCATCTCGTATTCAATCTGCAGCCCTTTAGTGGTTCCAAAATCAATATTAGCGAATGCCTGATATGTATCAGGATATGCACCCAGATAGTCATAAACATCCACATTACTGCGATTATCGCGGTAAAATGCGGATATCTTAAGAACTGAACTCTTCGCTTCGTTCAATATTTGGTCAAATCCCAATTCGTATTCGGTTGTTTGTTGAGGGTAGAGGTTAGGATTTTGAAGAGTTTGTTGCCCGCCGGTGGTGGCTGCCATATATAGATATTGAGTTGGCAAAAAGATATTATAACCGATACCCGGAGGACGTTGAGTTAGTATATCGTAATGCGCAAAGAACCCTGCCACATCGGAGATAGGGAAGGAAAAGGCGATACGCGGCATAACGTTTATCTGCGGGGTAAATTGGGTGAAGGCATTTGAACTTAATGTTGTCTGGCTCGGATTTTCAAGATATGGTTGAATTGTACCTGTTTGGGTGGCGGCAGCCAGTACGGTGGGGTCGGTAATAGGGTTGCCGTTGGCATCATACCAGTTGTGTCCGTTCCGATAGCCGACAATCGAAGTCGGGTTGTCCGCATTATTCACATATACTACATAATTCGAGCCCATGTTGGAGGGTATTTGTGAGCCGGGTATTGGGTTAGCTTGCACTTCCGATACCGTTTTGGCGGGAAATAGCAGATAAGGGTCTTTCAATACCGGCTGGTTTGCATCAAAATCATCCACGCGTACCCCCACATCAAACTTCATGCTCTTGTAATCAAAGTGATCTTGAATGTAGCCGGCTATATAAATAGGATTATACGGGGCGATAGGATAGTAGAGGTTGCCGTTTGCATCGCGTTGATTGAAAAAGTCGTTCAAACTTGTACTGCTGTTCAATTTATTGCCCAGATAGTCGTATCCGTAGTAGTTTACCAACTGGGCTTCACCGCCCCCGTTCAGAAGTTGCGATGCCGAGAACCAGTTTGTGTTAAAAAAACCGGGCGAGTAATTATTCGGCTGAAGGTAAACCTGACTGTTGGCAGATAATCCGAGCTTATTTCGCATGCTTGCATCAAACTGTGTTTGTATAGCGGGGTTGTAAGCCCAGTTATAGTTGTAGTAATTATATTGCCCGGCGCGCGCAAGGATGGCGGCATTGGCGCCGGTAGTATCCAACTGGGCAATCTGATTGTTTACGCTTTGGTTTGCGAGGTAATATAAGGATTGTGCGCTTAAACTGTAAAAACTTGTTGTGTTCTGCTCATATTCAAACCCTAATTGGATATTATGGTCTTTAATGTCACACGAGAAATTGGCAAGGAACAGGAACTGACTGCTGTTCTGTTTGGTGTAAGAACCATACGGGGTACCTGCGTTATAATATAACGAATAAACATTGGCAGGGTTGTATCCGTTCAGTATTCCTCCATCCTGTAGAATAGGAACATAACTATTTATGTTGTTTTGACCAAGCAAATTATAAAGCTGTGAGGTGTAATTAGCTAAAATCGGATTGTCCGACCCCTTGGAGTTGAAGGTATATAGTGAATCGGACAATCCGGTTTGGTAATATGCCAAGCCATGGCGTCCATTCTCAAGTTGATAGGTCTTGCCGTAGTCCTGGTTATAATATCCGACAAATCCATATTTCCAAACACTATCCTTGTAAGTGGCGTTTTCAATAACCTGATTGGTATTTCCGTATTCCGCCTCAAGTGTGTAATAGGCATTCTGGATAATGGAGTTTTTATCAGATTTAAAACTTTGTTTAAAAGTTGCGTAAGCTCTGTAGTTTGTTTGTATTTGAAGCGGATTATTTTGCGGGTCAAACATCTCGAACTGCGGAACGAACCCATAGCCGGGGTTATATGTGAAATTTCCGCCGAGTGTAAGAGAAATATTATCGTTAAAGTGAATTCCTATTTTACCATTCAAACCTATTGTGTAGCCGGAATTGTTTGGAAGTACCGGACTCTGGTTAATATCATTTGCCGTTACAAATTCAGACGCACGCAGAAATCCAGCCGTAGGACTTAAAACGAATGGATTTTGTTGTAAATTATCTAAAGTGGTGGAGTTAACCGTATATCCGCCTATGTAATTTGGCGTCTGGTCTAATTTATATTGGAATTCGCCGCCCAGTATAAAATCTACCAATATCTTTTTTGATTTGTTCGCGGTATCTTTCTTTGTAATAAGCGGTCCGCCAAGCGAAAAGTCAACCTGATTAAATCCATAAGGGTCTAAGAATTCGGATGTAATGCCTTCTACGCTTCCAAAGAATTTTGGCGACGGAGGCAGTGTGTTAATTTCTATGATACCGCCTGTGGCATCTCCGTATTTTGCAGGTATTCCTCCTATCACAGTCGTTTCCTGGTCTACCAAACTTTGTGGTATCATGCCTACTAATTGATCTGCGGTTACTATTACACCGTCCACCACATATTGTGTGGCATCCGTACGAGCGCCGCGGATGCTTATGGCTCCGCCAACATCAGGCGTATAGGTTCCACCGGATAAGGCAGCCACCGAGTTAATGTCCTTTACGGCAAGATTCTGGTAGGTCTGCTGGTCAATGGTTTGTCCAACTATCGTTTGCGGACTTACAAGGTCAACCCTCTGCGCCTCCACGTGTACCTCTTTAAGTTGCGTTTGGGTGGGAGACATATCAAGTTTGACATAAGCTATCTGGTCAGGCGATACCAGAATGCCTGTCTTTATATAATCATCAAATCCTTCATAAACCGCTTTAACAGTATATTCAGCAGGGTCCAGTGGTTTTAATATACATTCGCCGCTCAGGTCGGTCTGCCCCCCAATCACCTGCGTACCCTTCAGTTCTACTACAACGTTGGCAAAAGGTATAGGTTCTTTGGTTACTTTATTGAACATGGTAACCTTTATAGCGCCGGATTGCGCAAAGATTACTGTTGACCAAAATAATGCCGTAATCGTCAGGCGTACTTTTTTCAGCATAGAGGAATGATTAGTTAATTTTTGTTAAAACAAGTCACAAATCTAAAAAAAGAATTTTCTATATGGTGAAAAAAATGTGACTTTTTTTTTAAATAATATTAAGAATTTATTTTCCAAAGGGCATTTGTGGGCTGGCTATTCCTTATTCTTCAATGGTTTAAGCATTATTTCTGACAAATAGGCAACACATTATTTATTTGCCCGGTAATTGGGTATTCGGGCAGTTATTTGGGATTTGTTGTTCCTGTTTGGCTATTTGGCTTGCCTCTCGGTTCCTTTTTTCTGAACCATCTTTTCAAAAAGAATTCCCGTTTATGTTCATTGTACATTTTGGCTTTTCGTGCATCCCTTTTCATCCTTTTACGCACCTCCGGCGTTTGAATGTCTCTTTGGTGCTTAAGTGCGGCTTTGGTGGCTTTCTCCACCGCCTTGTCCTGTTCCTTCTTTTTTTTGTAAAACTCTTTCTGGCTTTTGGTATCGCCCGGCTGACTATTGTCATCATTATTAATCTGGGCGTTTACAGCGGCGCAGATAAAAATAGACGTAAAAAGGGCGAGCGCTTTGACTCTATTCTTTTTAGCGTTTATAATTGGTCTGTTGGTTGTCATTAATAGCAGATAGGCAATATTGTGTTCAAAAATACGTTAAATTTGCATTTAAAGTAAAGGTAAAATGAAATCCGGATCGATGAAAATTAATGGAAATAAAATTTTTCGCACCTTATTTATGCTGCTCGTAAGTGATTTTGCGACCGCGTGCCGCCTTAGTTATAGCTGTGGTGCAAAGGCAAAATACCTATACGAACAGTTATGCCGATGCTTTAATTTTTTGAATTTTAGTAACCCTGTAGCAACCGGTTTCAATTGTGGTCGGTATAAGTCCATATTACCTCTGTTGCTCATCATGGCAGGATGCCACCGAGACACTATCACCTGTAACGGGGTTCCCAATGTAGCAGTTAATTTTACCCTTGACCTTAACCAGCCCACGAACGCCAATCTTTTAATTACAGGGGGATATGTAGTTGTAACGGGAGGATTCGACAATGTAATTGTTTACAGGTACATTCCGAACCAGTTTAATGCTTTTGACTGCTGCTGCCCGTACGATGGAGCAAATAATACCAAGGCGGTGGTACAGCTGAATAGCAATAAAATCTCGGTTACATGCCCGGTTTGCGGTTCCACCTTTAATTTGTCTGATGGCTCGGTAAGCAAGGGTCCTTCCAAATGTTCTCTTAAACCCTATAACACCAGCACTGACGGCTCTACTTACGTAACCGTTACCAATTGAGAGCGCGTAAGCGCCGTTCCGGTTTGACTTAATCAGGTCTTGACCGGTTTAATACCTGTAGTATTCCGGTTTGTATGGTCCTTCTGCCTTTACTCCTATGTATTCCGCCTGTTCAGTGGTAAGCGTATCAAGTTCCACGCCTATCTTTTTCAGGTGCAGACGCGCTACTTTTTCATCCAGCAGTTTGGGAAGCGTATATACTTTGTTCTGGTATTTCTTATGGTGCTGCCAGAGGTCGATTTGTGCAAGAACCTGATTTGAAAAAGAAGTGGACATAACAAAAGATGGGTGCCCCATGGCGCATCCCAGATTAACCAGTCGCCCTTCAGCCAATACTATGATGTCTTTCCCGTCTATTACGTACTTGTCCACTTGCGGTTTAATGGTATCCCGTGTTTTTCCGTAATGTGAATTCAGCCAGGCCATATCAATTTCTACGTCGAAGTGACCAATGTTGCAGACAATCGTCTTGTCTTTCATCGCCTTAAAATGACGGTCTTTAATTACGTGATGGTTTCCGGTGGTGGTAACCACAAGGTCGGCATGTTTTACGGCATCGTCCATTTTACGCACTTCATAACCTTCCATTGCCGCCTGCAACGCGCATATCGGGTCTATCTCCGTTACTATTACCCGCATGTGGGCGTTTTTCAGCGCCTGCGCCGAACCCTTGCCTACATCGCCGAAACCGGCTACCACTGCTACTTTACCTGCAAGCATAAGGTCGGTGGCGCGTCTTATGGCATCAACCAGCGACTCGCGACAGCCGTATTTATTGTCGAATTTGCTTTTTGTAACAGAGTCATTCACATTATAGCATGGGAGGGGTAATGTGCCTTTACTCATGCGTTCATAAAGACGATGTACTCCGGTTGTAGTTTCTTCGCTTATCCCGCGAATGCCAGAGACAAGTTCAGGGTTTTTATCCAAAACAATATTAGTCAGATCGCCACCGTCATCTAATATCAAATTCAGGGGCTGCCTTTTATCGCCAAAGAATAAGGTTTGTTCTATACACCATTCATATTCACGTTCCGACATTCCCTTCCATGCGAATACAGGGATACCTGCCGCCGCCATTGCTGCAGCGGCATGGTCTTGGGTCGAGAAGATATTGCAGGAAGACCATTGTACTTCGGCGCCGAGAACTTTAAGCGTTTCTATCAGAACGGCGGTTTGAATAGTCATATGCAGACACCCCGCTATTCTTGCTCCTTTTAGCGGCTGGTGTTTCCCGTACTCTTCCCTTATTGCCATTAAACCGGGCATCTCGGCTTCGGCAAGGGTTATCTCTTTTCGTCCCCATTCGGCGAGCGTTATATCTTTTACTTTATATGGTAATCTTTTTTCAGCGATTTGATTTGTCATATTTTATTGTTTAGTTTTATAGTTTCGGGCTTGCAAATGTAGCCAAACATTTGTTAAGTCATCTGACATTAAAATTTTTTCCCGTTTTCGTCAAATTGCGTTGTTACCCCTGCCTTATCGTTGATATACGGTATTTGGTAAAGAACTTTACCGTCTTGGTAATAGTCCTTATGTATTCCGTTTTTTTTACCCTTGCTATAGGGTGTTTCAGATTTTAATATCCCGTTTTCATAATAGGTCTTCATTACTCCATCTATTTTGCCGGAGGTATAAGGCGTTTCGCTTTCTAATTTTCCGCTTTCATAATAGTCGCTTGCCACCCCATTTTTCTCATCATAGGTGTAAGGTGTTTCACTTTCCGGTTTACCGCTTTCGTAAAACTTTTTAACAGCGCCGTTTATTATGCCGTCAGTATAGGGAGTTTCGCTCTCTTCTTTACCCGATGGATAATAGTCAGTTTCTATACCGTTGATTTTGTCATTGGAGTAGGGGATTGTTGACATCAATTTGCCGTCTTCAAAGTAATGTTTTTCCACTCCGTTCTTTTCGCCGAAAATGTATGTCGTTATAAATTCCAATTTGCCATCTTCATAAAAACCTTTGCCGTCGCCGTTTTCTTTGCCGCTCTGGTAAGGAATTTCTTCTTTAACCTTGCCATCCTCATAATATAATCTTACGAGTGTATCGGTAATTACGCCCTGATTGTAATTTACCATGCTGAAAAGGTTTCCGCTTTCATAGTATTTTTTCTTAATGCCATTTTCCTTATCACGGTCGTATGGTATTTCGTACATTATTTTCCCGTTTTCATAATACTCTTTAAATATGCCGTCTTTCTGCCCATTCGTATAAAGACAGTCGCTTTTCAGGTTCCCGTTTTCATAGAACAATTTTTGCTCGCCATTTATCATATTTTCAGTATAATACGTCTCGCCTTGCTCCTTTCCGTTTGGGAAATAAGTTTTCATAGTGCCATTTAGTTTGTCGAAAATATAAACCGACTCACTGTCAATTTTCCCGTTTTCAAAATATACCTTTTCTGTTCCATTTCTTATACCTGAAGTATAGGATGTTTCGCTATAAAGCGCTCCGTGTTTATAGTATCGCCGCGATATGCCGGTGGTTTTGCCGCTTTTGTAAATTACAAGTCGGTAAAAGCGTGCTATACCGGTATCGGGTGTTACCGCTCCGTTGTTGTCGAGATATTCAATCCATTTACCTTCTTTAAGACCGTTCCTTAATTTGTTTTGGGCTTCTGCCTTATTACTGAAGCCATCTTGCTGTATAGCTGTTTGTTTTGCCATTTGTCCTTGACTTTGACCTATTGAGATAATCGTAAGGAACAAACAAAGTACAACTAGTTTGGAATTAATAGAAAAGGTGAATTGATTAGAAGACATTAGGGCTCTGGATTACTTGTTTGTTACAGACATATCAGTTTATGCTATAAATGGGGAATTAAATGTTGTGTTAGGTTACAGGTTGTAAATTTACAAAGAAAATTTTTACTTCAACTTGTCTTTTTGGTTAATTTGGTACTTTTTAAAATATTATTCTGACGCTTTGAATCGCCGAATCAACAACCCATGCCTGTAATCTTGAAACAAGAAGGACCGGGATCTTTGCAGATTGGCGTATGGGAGATAACTGAAGAATTACGCTCCTTTCGACAGAATGTTCCATTGAACGACAATGAGGAGAAACTGCTGGGCAGCTTTAAGTCGGACCAACGCAAGCGGGAATGGCTCGCCGTAAGGGCGTTACTCACTGAAATGATAAATAAAAACCGGAGCGCGAGTAACGTTGGCAAAACTCCCCGGATAGTTTATGGTGCAAATGGAAAGCCGCGATTACAAGGTACAAGATTAGGATTGTCGATAAGCCACTCCTTGCCCTATGCAGCATTGGCGTTAGACCCTTCGGGTAATCCGGGAATAGATATTGAGTTCATTCATCCGAGATTAAGTAAGATAGCCGTACGTTTTTTGCACGAATCAGAGAAATCCTTCCTAAAAAATGGTAATTTACTGGAGCAGCTTTGTGTAATTTGGTGCTGCAAAGAGTCACTTTACAAACTTAGCGGAGGGTCTCTGACTAATTTCAGTCAGAACATAATAATTTCACCATTCATCTTTGGAGAGAATGGGGATGTTACTGCAACTACTCTTTCAGGTGGTAAACAAACAATGCATTTGCTTTCTTACAAAAGGATAAACAGACACATACTCGCATATACAAAGGAGTTACCCGTCTGGAAAAGTAAAAATGAACGCCTTTAGTATTAAATCATTGCTAAATCATAAAATTCTTATTTACAGGTAATTCGTTAGTGTCAAAACTTAATTTACCAGAGGAATAAGGTAAACGCGGATATACGAATTAATAAAAAATCATATATCTTTACCAAATTGTTAAATTTTCAGATGTCGCTATACCAAAACATTACAGAAGATAAGAATAAGAAGCTGGCGCTGTTGATAGACCCGGATAAGTTCTCTGCCGCCCTGGTTACCAAACTTGCCGAAAAGGCGGGTGTAGATTATTTGTTTATAGGAGGAAGCATTATTTCAGAAGGGAATTTTCATGATTGCATAAAGACGCTTAAAAAAATAAGTATGTTGCCACTGATACTTTTCCCGGGTAACAGTGACCAGGTGGACGCTTCCGCAGATGCCATTCTATTTTTGTCGTTAATTTCCGGTCGTAATGCCGATAATCTTATAGGCAGACATGTAATAGCTGCACCTTCCTTAAAAAGGACATCTCTTGAAATAATTCCCACTGGTTATATGCTCATAGATGGTGGCAGGATAACATCAGCGCTCTATATGAGCAATACTCTACCCATCCCTGCCGATAAACCGGATATAGCAGTCAGTACTGCAATTGCCGGAGAAATGCTTGGACTTAAATTAATTTATATGGATACCGGCAGCGGCGCCCTGAACCATGTTCCCTGTGAAATGATAAAGGAGGTGAAGCGGAATATTTCAATACCTCTTATTGTAGGTGGCGGAATTAGAACTCCGGGCGATGCAGTTAATATCTGTGAAGCAGGCGCTGATGTTATTGTAATTGGAACGGTAGCCGAAAAATCGCCCGAAACCTTTTTTCAAATTGTACAATCATTAAAATTAAAGTATACAAAAAATTAGTTAAGGAAGTCCTATTGCGATAGTACGGTATTAGAATTAAAATTAACTCTGAACGGAGAGGAGCAATCTGATAGATAAAATCCAATATGCTAATAAACAATTATTATGAGATTGATAATAATTACTAATGACACAACAGCTGAAAATGAGCATTACGTGATTTTGAACATGCTGAAATCGGGCTTACCCACTCTGCACATACGTAAGCCGAGTTATTCGGAACAGCGACTAAAAAGATACCTTGATGAAATACCAAAGGAATATTACGATAGGATTGTCATCCATACGCATCATCGTACTTTATTAAAATACCGGCTTAAAGGAATTCATCTTAATAAATCGCATAAGAAAAAAACATTTAGAAACTGGCTTACCACAAAACTGTTGGAATACAAATGCAATAAATTTACAAAGAGTACCGCGTGTAACAGCATTTCATCGATGGTCGAGTCATATCCATTATACGATTACCTTATGCTTACACCTATTTTCGGAGAAACATCGGAGCATAAGCCGGCTTTCAGCACCGGTACCCTGAACGAGATTTTGAAAAAATATCCAGGTAAAATTATTGCACGCGGAGGAACGGATGCCGACTCAATAAAAAGGGCAATGGAATTGGGTTTTAGCGGTATAGCGTTTCAGAACTATATTTGGAAACGTCCTGACCCTATTGAACAGTTCCAGATTGTAATAAAAAGATTCGGCGAACTCGGACTTGCAATTGAATAGATAAAATCGAGAGGTTAAATAGCTTTCAATCAGAAATTTACCCCGAAAGTACATGCTACATTCGAAAAGGTATTGTTATTTACTGCCGCCGTTGCAATGCCTGGGGTATACATGTAGTAATCCTCACTGTATTGAGTAAGTACGTATGCAAGATCGACGAAGCAACGCCCGAATTTAACGCCGGCGCCTACCGAAAATGACTGTTTCATACTGGCATTACCCGACCCGGGCGCGTATGGATTTGTAAAATACTGGTATCCAGCTCGTAAGCTAAACGGATAAAGTACCAGTTCCGCTCCCGCGCGTATGTTACTTTGCGGGGCATAGCTTGTCTGTATTGCCTGATTAACAGTATTGAATACGCTTGCCGGACCAAATTGAGATAGTGAATAGTTTACCCACTCGTAATCAGCGCTTATTATAGCTTGATGATTTATAATTACTGCCAGCCCGCCCATTGCGCGCATTGGAGTAGTTAGGGTATAGTTATAGCTACCGTTCATCGGTTGCCCGCCGGGAGCGCCGTAAAAAGTGCCTGCACCGTTGGGAAAATCATTGGTTGCAGTATAAGTTGCACTTATCAAACTTGTATAATTATCGCTTAAACTGAACCAAGTCGGTGTGTGGACTGCAGCGCCAACCCGTAGCCAGTCAGTTACCCTGTAAATAGCGCCTATTTTAAAATTGAATCCGGCACCGGTTGTGTTCAGGGTTGTGCTATAATTAAAATTCTGTAAGCCGAAAATGGTATCTGTATAGTTTGGCGTTTCGGTATAACTGGCAGTTTGAGCGAAACGAACATCGGCTATTCCAAAACTTGCACCAATATCGAGTTTGTTGTTATAATTTGAGCCGATTGTAATGTCCGTCTCACCCATGGAACCCGAATTTGAAATAATGTCCTGTTGGTAAATGGATTGACCTGTAGTTAAAAATGGGTCTACTACATTCTGGTACTGTGTGCCGCCTGTACCCGGTATTTTATTAATTAACCCTGCATTTAACGCCTGCTGGGTACTGAAAGGGTCCAGGTTAGCGCTATCTGTTCCGTCTGCATTGCTGACAAAGGCATCAAGAATTGAGTTTTTAGAATATCCCGAGATAATGTAGTTTGCATTAAAATCGTTGGTGCGGTTGTATACAATGGCGAAATTGATATTCTTCCATTTTGCGCCGTCTTGCCTGTTACGCCATGATCCTACCCAACCGATATTCTGCACAGTCATTATACTCTGTTGACCTACTGATGAGGATCCATTATAAGTTGAGTTAATGTTCTGCATACTGAATCCTGGTGTAAAACAGAACTGGCTTTTTATAAATACGCCCACCCCGGCAGGGTTGAAGGCAAGAGCGCCCATATCTCCGCCAACTGCGGTAAAAGCTCCCCCCATCGCCATAAATCTTGCCGTTCCATCGGAGTTAGATAAGGAGGAGTACCTGAAGGCATCATCAGGCGTTTGAGCAATTGTTAAGGAAACCTGTAAAGTTAATAGCGCCATGCAATAAATTATGCGGATGATTCTGGTTTTCATATACTTACACTTTTTATAGGGAAAGAACATCTGTAAATCGCTGGTTTCTAATTCTTTTATTCAATGATTAACGGTCGGTTTATGCCTCCTTCTTGGTGTCCAGCAGCTATTATCTGTGACCGCCACCGCCGAATCCGCCACCGCCATGTCCACCTCCGGAGAATCCTCCACCGCCGCCGCCAAATGAGTGACCTCCGCCTCCGCCGAATGAATGTCCTCCGCCGCCAAACGAACGTCCGCCACCGGAGAAGCCGCGAGATGCTCCGGAGCTAAAACTATGTCCACCGAAACTGCTTCCTCTGCCTGCATTGTATGAAGAGCGACCGCCGTTAAAGCCAGAGTACATCCTTTGTTGGCTATTGGCATTGCGATATCCTCCGTATCCGCCAGAATTATATCTCTGGTTGCCGCCACCGTAGCGCGAATAATTGCCGGCTCTTGCATAGTTGCCATATTGCGATCTGCCATAATTGCCCGCTGAACGGTAATTTCCTGCGGCATGGTTATAGCCCGAATAACCGGTACCCGACCTATATCCTCCCATATTGCCTCTGTTTGCGCCAGGTCTGTCGTATGACATACTAACATGGTTTGCGCTGAATGAAGAGGAATTTGAATAACGGTTAGTGCCGGAAACTGCAGGATTGGAAAAAGGTACATGCAAGGCATTATTGCTCATTGATCTGGCAGATGATGTAAATTCGCCCGGATGAGTAGCTGCTTGTGCGTGGATAGCGCTTTGGTATGATTCTCCGAAACTCCTTTGTCCGCCGATGGTTCTGTTGTTATTAACGGGAGAAACATGCCCGCCAATGGCTCCTGTATGATTCGGAACAGGTGCGCTCCCGCTTCTTTCCAGACCGTTGTTGAAAGTTCGGCTGCCAATATAATTGCGCGGACCATAGTAGTAGTTGTTACCGGGCTCATAGCTGTTGTAATAACCACATCCGTAACCACCCCAGCCCCCATAACCGTAACCGCCCCAACCGCATCCATAGCCGCCCCAGCCGTATCCGTAGCCGCCCCAGCCGAGCCCAAGACCCCAACCGCAATAGGGATAGCCCCAGCCGTAACCGAGACCCCATCCGCAGCCAAGCCCCCAGTATAAGCTCGGGTCGTACATATAGCCGTAATAAGCAGGACCCCAACATGGATCACCCATATATATGCTCATCCCGTATTGATAGGGATTACCGCTGTACCAATAACTGTTGGTATAAATATCGTCATAATAATTCCAGTCACCCCAGTCGTCGTCATATCTTCTGATTTGGGAAGAGTAGTCGTAATTATTATTATAATAATCGTTGGCGCCCTGAAGATTATTGGAACTGGTATCCGTTGGATTAACTATGGTTGAATTTCCCCGATTACTTACTGATGGCGGTGCGGTAGTAGATTCATTTTTTGCACTTGTTGAAGTGGAGGGTGTGGCATAAATACCATCATCGCTGTTCTTATTCAGATTATCCTGCGCTAGTGTAGGGGTAAACATCAGTACTCCTACGGCTAACTTTAGAAGATTGAGTGGTTTCATGGCAATTGGTTTTATTGATTATTAGGACTGTTATTTTCTGAAAAGGTTTAATTCCTGAACTGATTTTTTTTGATTTATTGTTACGAATTTCTGTTTCAATCCTTCTGTTTAATTTCAACGTAAAGATAGGTAAAAATGATGAAGGAAGAATGAAGATATTATGAACATTGGGAAGTGAATTGAGCTAAATCGTTTTTTTTAACAAAAATTAAGAATTGCTGTTGTTTGCCCGATATGCCCGTACACTACTATACCGCGCTCTTCAAAGGTGACAATATATTTTTGGACTGAAATACTGATTGGTATTTTGGATCATGGTACCCTTCATAATCCAACAATAAAAAATTCACTTATTTACTGCCTTTTATTCTATCCATTGAAACCATCGCTTCCAATGTTCGATACCCACTGGTTCTTCAGTTGAAAGAAATTTAAAGGACGCTTTACCGATAATATGGTCTTCCGGCACGAATCCCCAGTATCGTGAATCGTAAGAATTATCACGGTTATCGCCCAAAACAAAGTAGTAATTCATTTTGAAAGTATACTTTGTTGTAAAATGGTTGTCAATAAAAATAGAATCGTTCCGGTTTGCAACCGTGTGATGTTCGTATAAGGTAATGATGGCGTAATACCTCGGTAGGCAATCAGAGTTTAGTACTACTGTCATATTTTTCTTGGGTACTAAGAGGGGACCATAGTTATCTCCGTTCCAGAAGGCATATTTCCCGCCAGGGAATAGGGCTTGTGAGAAATATCGGTCATTTATCAGTTTAACTGAAGTAATCCCATTTAATTTACGGATAGAATCGGCAATGGCGCGGGACAAGCAAAAGCCATATTGATTCGACGCCATTTGTTCTTCATTTCCTCTAATAAATCCCGATAATTGCTCCAAAGCGGAATCTGAATTGGTTGTAATATCATACGAATAAATAAAGGTAGGTAGTTCGGGTAGCTTCTTGCCGTTAATAGATACGCTTTTGTTGCTTATCTGGAGTGTATCACCGGGTAGCGCTATGCACCGTTTAACGAAATATGTCCGCTTGTCTACCGGTTTTCCTGAATCTGCTGGAAAATTGAAAACTACCACGTCGTATCGTTTTATATGTGTATACCCAGGTAATCGTATGTATGGGAGATTAATCCACGTAAGGTATGCGGGGGTATTTTTTGTGAATGGCAGTATGTTATTTACAAAAGGAAGTGATAGGGGAGTTCGTGGTAGCCGAATACCGTAGGCAAGTTTATTCACCCATACCACATCGCCGGGAAAGATACTGTTTTCCATTGAAGGAGACGGAACAAAACAGACCTCGCCGAGAATAGTGCGAAGCGCAATAACTACTATTAGCGCGGTAAGAAATATAATAAACCATTTTTTTGTAATAGAGTACATTCGCCATTTTTATAACTTGACGCCGACTTTTATATCAAGGGAATTCATTGAAAACTGAATATCGTTGGAACCCATATTGTTACCCGTATAGATAACCGGCGAAAGACCGTACCTATAGTTGAATTCTACAAAGAAGGAAGTCAAGTGACCGGGAAAGTTTCTCTGGTATCCAAAGGCGAGCTCTATCATGGGGCAACCCTGATTTGTAAAGAGGTAATACTTGCATTGAAGATTGTTTTGTCCTTCATATACGAATGTTCCGGTCTGGGTGTTGGTAATCATTACGTTGCTGTAAATAAAAAGGCGGTAATCCAAACCAATCAGTCCATATAGTGAGCGTTTCTGCGCTTCAGATGTGATAGGAAATTTAAATTCAATAGGTATGTGGAGTAGTCCGATAGACAAATTATGGTTATAAATTTCTTCAGACGGTATATATAGAAACGAATAACCGTTGGCAAAATAGTAGGAGTTGAAGGAGGCGCCCTCACTTACATAATCAAAGCCGAGAATCAGCGCATCGTTCCACATTATGGGAAACTCCTCCTTAACACCGATAGTAAAGCCCGCTGTGGCTTGAGTAGCATTGGTATAATGGGGGTCGAACTTATAGTACCCAAAAGCAAGCCCCAGATCAACGCGCGTTCTACATCCCCGTGAAGACGAGAAATCGCTTGGACCAACCTGATCAAAATTATGTCGGTGGAATATTGAAGGTATGCCCTGCCCATGCAATAACGAGAGGTTAAATATAAAGAACGCGAGGTATAGCCACCGCGTTCTTACTTTCAATTCATTAATTAGATGCATCCGTTGACCGTTAAACGGTTTTTGCCTGTATTTATTTCAGACAAAAAGCCGGAATAAAAAGCAAAGTTAACGGTTTTATACTGACTGCTGAAAATGCGCTATGTATCGGTAGAAGACAGTTAGGGCTATCCATAAATCAACCTCCTATTTCCAAGATTCTGGGAGGGTTTATTGAATAAGATATCGAAGTATTGTAAAATCTCCAAAACGCTTATTGTTCAACCTTAGTGAAAACCTATTTTTAACCTATTTTGTCCATAAAGTTGGGGTGCACTACATCGCAACACCATTTATAACATGAGAAAAATGGAATTTACTTAGTTTCTTCCTCGTTTTTATTCTTCTTGGTTGAAGGTTTAGCTTTGCTTACCTTTATTTTTATATCATCTTTTGTCTTATCATAATCGATTGAAATGGCATCACCCTCGCCAACATTAGCTTTGACTATTTCTTCTGCCAGCGGGTCTTCGAGATATTTCTGTATCGCCCTTTTAAGCGGTCTCGCTCCATATTGGCTGTCGAAACCTTTGGTTACAATAAAGTCCTTCGCTTCCTTGGTCAGCTTGATAATGTACCCAAGCTTCTCAAGGCGTTTGTACAGACCTTCGAGTTCAATATCGATTATCTTATGCATGTCATCTTTGGTAAGGGAATTGAAGATAACAACATCATCCACGCGGTTCATAAATTCCGGAGCGAACGTCTTTCGTAATGCGTTTTCAATTACGCTCTTATCCAAATTTTCGCCCTGTTCTGTTTTAGCCGTTGTTGCAAAGCCCACACCCCTGCCAAAATCTTTTAACTGCCGCGAACCAATGTTGGACGTCATGATAATAATGGTGTTTTTAAAATCAATCTTTCTACCGAGACTGTCGGTCAAATGACCATCATCAAGCACTTGAAGCAACAGATTAAAAACATCGGGATGAGCTTTTTCAATTTCATCAAGAAGCACTACTGAATAAGGGTGGTTTCTCACCTGTTCGGTAAGTTGTCCTCCCTCCTCATATCCTACATAACCCGGAGGGGCGCCGACAAGGCGGGATACCGCGAATTTTTCCATATATTCGCTCATATCTATTCTTATTAAGGCATCGTCTTTATCGAATAGGTATTGTGAAATTATTTTGGCGAGCTGCGTTTTTCCAACGCCGGTTGGACCGAGAAATATAAAAGAGCCGATTGGTTTGTTAGGGTCTTTCAATCCTGCCCTGTTGCGCTGTATAGCGCGCACTACCTTCTTCACTGCTTCATTCTGACCGATCACTCTATTTTCCAGCACTTCTTCCATCTTGGAGAGTCGCGCACTTTCATGTTCCGCTATGCGTTGTACAGGAACGCCGGTCATCATTGCTACCACTTCCGCTACGTTTGATTCATTAACGGTCTCTCTATGAGTTTTAGTTTCCTCCTCCCATGCCTTTTTAGCAGTATCAAGTTGCTCAAAGAGTTGGCGTTCTGTATCGCGTAATCTTGCGGCTTCTTCATATTTCTGGCTATGCACCGCTTTATTCTTTTCCTCCTTTACCTCGTCAATTTTCTTTTCGATGTCCATAACATGCTGTGGTACGATGATATTGATTATATGTACCCGTGCGCCCGCTTCATCAAGAGCGTCTATCGCCTTGTCAGGAAGGTATCGGTCATTAATATACCGGGCAGTAAGCTGCACGCATGCTTTAATGGCATCATCAGTATAGGTCACATTATGGTGGTCTTCGTACTTTGATTTTATATTATTCAATATTTGGATTGTTTCTTCCGGCGAAGTAGGTTCCACAAGTACTTTCTGGAATCTTCTTTCGAGAGCGCCGTCCTTCTCTATGTACTGACGATATTCATCGAGGGTAGTGGCGCCTATACATTGTATCTCGCCTCTTGCAAGCGCCGGTTTGAACATATTGGAGGCATCAAGTGAACCGGATGCTCCTCCGGCGCCAATAAGTGTGTGAATCTCATCAATAAAGAGAATGATATCAGGCGTTTTTTCTAATTCGTTAAGAACCGATTTTATGCGTTCTTCAAATTGACCGCGATATTTTGTACCGGCAACCAGTGCTGCAAGGTCAAGTGTTACTACCCTTTTGCTGAAAAGTACGCGAGATACTTTTTTCTGTACGATGCGAATAGCCAGTCCTTCGGCTATTGCTGATTTACCAACGCCCGGTTCACCTATAAGGATGGGATTATTTTTCTTTCTTCGGCTAAGAATCTGTGAAACGCGCTCTATTTCCTTTTCGCGACCAACAATCGGATCGAGTTTGCCCTCTTCAGCCATTCGGGTAAGGTCGCGTCCAAAGTTATCGAGAACTGGGGTTTTGGATTTTGTATCAGAGGGAGTTCGTTTTGCCCCCATACCGCTGCTTTCGTCCTCATCATCATCATCGTCTGCAGGGCTGTGAGGCATTTCGGCGCGCGGGTTTATTTTATATACTTCTAGTTCGTGCCTGATGGTATCGTAGGATATATTGAAATTATTGAGTGCTTTAGCTGCCACGCTGTCCTCATCTTTCAGGATAGCTAAAAGCAGGTGTTCGGTGCCAATTACTGAACTTTTGAAGAATTTGGCTTCAAGATACGTAATCTTTAGCGCCTTTTCTGCTTGTTTCACCAATGGAATATGGGCAAGATGATTGAGTTTTTTTGCAGTTGCAGGAGAGAATTCTTCAATTGCTTTCCTTAATTTAGCTATATCAATGCCAAGCGTTTTAAGGAGTTGCATTGCTACACCTTCGCCTTCTCGTATTATTCCGAGCAATAGATGCTCGGTTCCTATATAATCGTGCCCGAGTCTTAATGCCTCCTCCCTGCTAAAGGAGATTACGTCTTTTACCCGGGGTGAAAATTTTGCCTCCATAAAGTATTCTATTTATTATATGATTTTAAACGGCTTCAAATGTAATTAATACAATATACGCAAGTTAATGACAAATGGTTGATTTTTTTAACTAAAAAATGTTAATAAATGCTGATTCCATAGCCAGATTCCGTTTATGTACATATTAACTTATTTAATCCGCTTTCATTTTTCATAGCGCAAAGTTTATTAAATAAATTGAATAATCATGCAGAATTTCACACTTGTTTGTAATCTGGTTCAGTAGTATTAGTGACGCACTTCGGGTATCTTTACTTTAACGAGAGATAATAACGCTCCTTTGAACTTGCTCTTTATTTTTATATCTTTGTATCAGAATTATCAAAAGGTGTCATGGGAAAATACTTAACATTCGTTCTGTTTTTTGTGATTTCCTTTACCGTCTGCAAGTTGCCTGCCTTCGCTCAAACTATGAGAACAGGACCCGATGGCTATGTCAGATGCGGCACACAGGATTATATTAGGTATTTAGAGAAGAGCGATACATTATTCGTTGCAAAACTTGCGGCTGCCGAGCATAGTATAAGAACCGAAGAAAACAAAGAAGCCGCTCTACATAGGAATACGCGAACGGATAAGACAATTTATACTCTACCGTTAGTAATTCATATCCTATGGAGCGATTCAGCCGAACGATTACCATTATGGCAGGTAGAATCACAAATTAATGTGTTGAACCGCGATTATAATCGGCTGAATAGCGATACGGTTAACACACCATCTGTTTTTAAACAGGTGGCTGCAAGTATGAACATCATTTTCTGTCTTGCCCAAAGGGACCCGAATGGGAACCCTACAACAGGGGTAGTTTATAAGCAAGTTCCGCCTTCAACGCAATTTACCGATAATGATGCTATGAAATTCCCTTCGTTAGGCGGTGACACTGCTTGGGATGTTACTAAGTATTTGAATGTTTGGGTGTGCAATCTTGCAGGTGGCTTGCTCGGCTACTCTGTTTTCCCATTTCTGCCACTTAATGCGCATTTTGGTTCAGTAGTGCTCTATTCTGCATTCGGCGATACATCTTTACCTGGTGGACTGCTTGCAAACTACAACCTTGGAAGAACAACTACACACGAAATCGGGCATTTGTTGGATCTTCATCATCCATGGGCAGATGATTATGGACTATGTCCATGGAATAACGGCGGTTCCAGCGATAGTATTCCGGATATTCCGCCTGAAGGCAATAGTCAGTCCGATGGTTATGGTGCGGGCTGGGGGCCTACATTCGGTTGCCCTCCATTCCCCTATACCGATAACTGCACTTCATCATTTCCCGGTATAATGTTTGAGAATTATATGGAATATACCAATGATGCCTGCATGAATATTTTCAGCCGCGACCAGGCATTAAGGGCTTGGGGGACTATTAACGGACCTCTTGCCTCATTGCTTACTTCCGATGCATGTACTCCGCTTTCAGTTGATAACCTGAATATATCGGAAGAGGTTGCTATTTATCCTAACCCATCTGCCGGTAAATTCAATATAGAGTGGACAATGATTAACGGCGACTGGTCAGTTGAAGCGTTTGATGTTTTAAGCCGGAAAATATGCTCCCAATATCAACTTAAAGACAAATCATGCATTGTTGACTTATCCGGTTATCCCAACGGGGTCTACTTTATCAGGATTATAAACGGTAACTCAATTACTTGTAAAAAAGTGGTTGTAACCCGTTAGTTTTGTAAGAACAACGCTTCGCCGTTCACAAAATCTATTACTACCTTTGCGGAGGTAATCAAACGCAGATGAGGATACTACAATTATGTAATAAGCTACCCTTTCCTCAAACTGATGGCGGAGCTATAGCGATAGGTACGCTAACCGAAGGACTGCTGATGGCCGGATGTGAGGTAAAAGTACTGGCTATGAACACCAAAAAGCATTTTACCGATTTAAATACCATACCTGATGAATTTCGCTCTCGAACAGGTCTTGAAACTGTTGAATTGGATACGGATGTAAAAGCTCCTAAAGCCCTTATGCATCTTCTTATGGGTAAATCATATAATGTTTCCCGCTTTTACTCAAATAAATTTAAGGACAAGCTGGTATCCATACTAAAAAAAGATGTCTTTGACCTTATCCTTCTCGAAGGACTTTATCTTACGCCATATCTTCCCTATATCCGCAGATACTCATCTGCACCGGCGGTTCTGCGCGCCCATAATGTGGAGTGGATGATCTGGCAGCGACTTATGAAGGAAGAAAGATTCCGGCTGAAAAGATCCTACCTTGCAAAACTTGCGGCGCAACTTAGGGAGTATGAATCCAAAGCGGTGAATTTGTGCGACGGGATAATGGTCTTTACTGAACCCGACAGGCGAAGTTTTGAAGAAATGGGTTGCAAAACCCCGATAACGGTTATCCCCTTCGGAGTGATGCTCTCAAAATATATTCCGGAACCGGCACGAGCCCCGACATCATTGTTCTTCATAGGAGCGCTTGACTGGCGCCCTAACTTGCAAGGACTTGAGTGGTTTTTAGAACATGTCTGGAAACGAATCTACTCGTCTTATCCGACTGCACAATTTCACATAGCCGGGCGTAACATGCCGACAAACCTTAGAAATTATCAAGGATCCGGCGTTATATTACACGAAAGAGTGGAGAATGCCATTACATATATGAAGAACTATGGGATAATGTTAGTTCCACTGTTCGCAGGTAGCGGGGTAAGGGTAAAAATAATAGAAGGCATGGCATTACAGAAAACTATAATAGCTACCACCATCGGAGCAGAAGGCATCGATTACAAAGCCGGAATAGATATTATCATTGCCAACACATATCAGGAATTCTTTGATGAGGTAAAAAGATGCATGGATGATAAGGAATATGTGCGGAAAATTGGCATGAATGCAAGAAATATAGTCGAGGAAAAATACAATATTGAAAAGTTAACCGCAACTGTAATTGAGTTTTTCAAAAAAATGATTACAAATGAGAAACCACTTAAAAGTTCAACTGTTTGATGAAGATTATATTTGTTGTATCCCGCTTTCCATACCCGCTTGAAAAAGGCGACAAACTTCGGGCATACCACTTTATTAAAAATTTATCGAAGGACAACAAGGTGGTCGTTTTTGCATTAAGCGACAGGAGAATAAAACCAGATGAATTGGAAAAAATAAAGCAGATTAGCTATAGGACAGAAGTTGCTTACCTGTCAAAATATTCAATAATAGTCAACCTTATCAAGTCCATCTTCGGAAAGCTACCATTACAGGTTGCATATTTCATATCGTCGAAAGCAATGGGACAGTTTACCGAATTGGTTAAGGAAGAAAAGCCCGACCATGTAATATGCCAGTTGGTTAGAACATCGGAATACGCCCGAAACATTAATAGGGAATACAAGACCCTCGATTATATGGATGCCTTTTCAAAAGGAGTAGAGCGCAGAATGAAAAAAGCGCCCTTTTACTTGCGCCCGTTATATTATTATGAGTACAAAAAACTTAAAGCGTATGAACGAACTGTTTTTGACTTGTTCAAAAACAAGGTTATTATATCAAACCAGGACCGGAATTATATTAACCACCCACTGCGAGATAAAATCACCGTCATAACGAACGGTATTGATATGGATTATTTTAAACCTAAGAAAGAACAAGGTGCAGAAATAAGAATAAAAAAGGATTACGATATTTTGTTCAGCGGTAATATGAATTATCTGCCCAATATTGAAGGAGCGGAATACTTAGTCGAAAAGGTACTGCCTTTAGTACGAAAAGTACATCCCGACGTTCGAACTCTAATAGCAGGAGCAAATCCGAATACAAGAATTAAAAAATTGGCGCAACGACATGTCTCTGTCATAGGTTGGGTGGATGATGTAAAAGAGAATTTTGCCCGCTCATCAATACTTGTTGCACCGATGTTCTTAAGTATTGGCTTGCAAAACAAACTAATGGAAGCCATGGCAATGCAAATACCGTGCATTACATCAACCCTCGCTAATAATGCCCTCGGGGCATGTAATGGGGAAAGCATTCTGATAGCTGATAATCCGGAAGAGTTCGCGAACCGGATAAATTTGCTGCTTGAAAATGGTGTTCGTGCGCGGGAAATAGGGATGAATGGGTATAATTTTGTATTAGAGAACCACAACTGGCAAAAAACAACCAAGTTGCTTGAAAAATTAATATCACCCGTTTAATCCACAGATATTGAATCCTACCTATTTGAATAAGAATAGCTTAGCATAAGTGAATGTGTCAAATTTTGTCCAAATGATTTTACAGAACCTTAACCCGCGTCATATAAGGATGGTATTCAAATAATTGATATTCAAAGGATATGTTTAGGGGTTAATTCTAACTGGATTAAGTTTTTTTTAATGATACTGACATTGTAATGATTTTTTTATTAATTTTGATATTTCTTAATTTCAGATTCAAAAAAATCTAAAACGGCTCCGATGAAAAAAATATTATCCTTATTCTCTTTAGGCGCATGTATTGCAATATTCCTTAATAGTTGTACCGGGCCTGCAGGTTCTGACGGACCGCAGGGACCTCCGGCAGGTAATGGTGTAACAAATATGTCTTTTTATTCTTTTACCCTTGATACTATTTCTTGGGTTTTACAAGGAGGGGCTGACTCTACAGGATTTAACTCTGTTTCCATATCCATTGCTACACTTGTGAAACAAGCACAGCCGGATGCTCAACTTGTTGTTTATTATTCGTTATCTTCTCTTCATGGACCATGGAATGCATTACCCTATTCAGGCATTTTCTACGGTAACGTGGGTGGGAATAACGATACCATTATTGACCAACTTGGATATCAGTTTTCTTTTCAAAACCCGGGTGATCTGATAATCAATTACAACTACCTTGTCACCCGCTATCATTTTAAGGTGCATAAACCGAAGGTGCCAATTTACGGTTTAGCCATTTTAATTCCACAGGTAGTGATGAAAAGACATCCAAATACCAATTGGAAAAATTGTAACGCAGTGTTGCAAATGCCGGAAGCCAAGGCGGCTTTCAGCGCCGAAAATCATTGATAACGGAAAGCGACTTTTCTTTTAATTTGATTGAATCGATTTAAGTAAAATAACCTCCAACTCAAGGTAATAAAAATGAAAAAAAATCTATTTTGGTTAGTACTTGCAGCAGGAATTATCATAGTTTATTCGGCATGTGGTCCTGCAGGCCCGCCGGGTGCTGAAGGACCTCCTGGTACAAATGGCACATCCAATATCCAATTCACTACTTATACTATCGCCCCTATTGAAGCTCCGGCAGGAGTTTGGACGGCGCAACCGGGGAATCCTTCTCCGTCCGGATTCAGTACCAACCTAACGGTACCGGCTATTACAAGTGATAGCAATCTTGTCGTTCAAGTTTATTATTCTACCAAGGGTACTGCAGGTCCATGGACAGCTATACCATCGCAGGATGTGTATTTTAACTCCTCATCAGATACAATTGACCAGATAGGATTCACATGGAGCCCTAAAACTGTAACTATAGTGTATAATTTGATGCCACCCTTGCAAAGTATTCTTCCCAAAACTACGCTCTATTTTGTCGTATCTGTAATACCCCCTGTTTATATGAAACGGCACCCGAATGTCAATTGGCATAATGTAAATGCAGTAATGCAACTTCCCGAAGTGGAAGCTGAATTGGGCATAAGAGGCGCAAACTAATATTTAAATTTAAGGATAATAAAAAAAGGATTAATTGATATAAAATCAACCACCAATCATGAAAAAATTATTTATTTTAAATTTATTAAATCATAGCTTGGCTTGGATTTCAGGGGTTGGGGCGTTAGGAATAATAGGTCTCTCGCTTTTTATCTCCGGATGTACCGGACCGATTGGAACGTCGGGATCGATCGGGCCTCCGGGAGGCGGCGATATAGCATCAGTTAATGTAACTACTTTTCAGATTGCTAATAACCAGTGGCAGAGTAGTGGGGTAGGACCTGGTAACTATTTTTATTTTCAAACAACTTTCGACAGTATTTCAGACCCTAAAAACATAATTGTAGAGGTTTACTTCAATGATTCCGTAGGTAATCAAACAAATGTTTATTGGACGCCACTACCATACAGCAAACTTGATCTGTTCCGCACTAAAACTAACGTGATTGATTCGACAAAATCAAATGATACGGTCGACGAACTATCATATAACTGGGAACAAGGCAGTATTATGATTACCTATCGTTTCCTGAATATTGCAACCTGCATCCAACCTAAAAGAACTGTCTTTTTATATGCCACAGCAATACCTGTTGCGGTTATAAAACAACACCCCGGAATTAATTGGAATGACCCGAAATCCGTTCTTTCAATCCCAGAAGTTCAAGCTGCATTAAAAAATGCAAAAAAATAGAACAAGAAAAGTAACGCGATTATACTGGAAGCGGGCTCCAAAAGTTTATTAATATGTCAATTCATAAAAAATGGTCAAAATATAGTCGCAGGAATATTCTGAAGGAACCGGACAATTACGGTGTTTATGAAATCGGCGATATTGAGACAGGAGCAATTCTATATATGGGAGAGGGAAAGATACGCAGTTCACTTCTTCTCCATAGTCCCGACGGTGGGCGAGCAAAGCAGGTTTCAGTTATTGGTACATCCATAGTAGGTGAATATGGCTACAGATACGAACTGACGGGTACGCGGGAAAAAGCCAAACATCGCAGACATAATATGCTAACTGAATTCAGAAGGTCTTATGGCAGTTTACCTCGTTGCAATCAGGTTGTAACACCCGGGGAAAGAGTTTACTTCTGATAACCGACTAAATAATTATCTGATTTTCTTAATCTTTTTAAACAGATTTTTCATCTGTTTTTCAAATTTGGCAAAAGTTTTCAGATTCACTTTATATACATTTCCTTTACCTCTTCCAATGCCCACTATCAACCCGGCGGATTTCAATTCTTTAATGTGTTGCGAGATAGTAGGTTGCGCCAGCGGCATTACCCTTACAATTTCACCGCAACTGCAATTACCGTTCTCAATAAGATATATTGTTATTGCAATGCGGGCAGGGTGGGAGAGGGCTTTGGAATAACTTGCAAGGCGATTTTGCTTTTCATTAAAAAAATCCGTTTTGCTCTTTCCCATAGTCAGCGATTTTAATGTTATCTTTATTTAATTATAATTGCAATTATACGATAAAAAAAAGGACATAACAATAGTTTTTTCAATCATTTCGATAATTTATCATTTAAGGGGCTACATTTCATTCATAATTCCAAGCCGTCCGCGAGGGATATCTATAATTATAGTTTTGCCGAAAAATACGGAATTACCAAAGAACCCATCACAGCTATAGGCAGTTCTTAAATTTGGATATTCGGGAAGAAAATAGAGAACTGGTGCGGCGAATTGCCATCTGCCTATTTTAAGGGATTCACGAATAGGCGCTCCTATTGCCTCCGTTTTGTTTCCCCATGAATCAATACTTAGCCGGATATTATCTTTTTCATCTCCTTTTCTACCCGTAAGTTTCATCCAAATAGCTTTCGAAACAACAACATCGTATACTGAATTACCGCTCTCATAAAAGAAGTTACTGAAGTTAGTATCGCCCAGAGTTGCTGATACCGAGAGCCGGTTATTGGCAATTTTAAGATGAACATAGAGCGAACTGTCACGGTAGGTGAGAGGAAGAATAGTTTCTTTACTTGCCAATGTGAATTGTTGTCTCGGAAAATCTATCATCAGCTCCCTATTTTTAAAGAATGCTAAGCCAATAAGTCCGATGATTGTTTTACCCCACGGCAGGTAATAACCCGAGGACGGTGGATTCTTGAACCGCATCAGTACACAGGAAGAAGAGTCAGATTTAAAATCAGAAATTCCAAGTTTACCCTGTATTGGACAATTAATGTTGTAAAGCTTTATCTCACTATTGGATGTAAGGGGCTTGGAGTTAATTCTGCTTGTATCCACCGACATCGGTAGCTCGTAAAATAAAATATTAGCTGTAGAACTTAAATCTAACTGAAGGTAATACCGGCGTGCGTCTCCGAGGAAGGTAACAGGTAAAAAAATAGCTGAACGTTTTATAAGCGCTTTTTTCCCATTAAAGACGACGGTATCTCTTCCCCATTTAAAACTCGTCCAGTTCATTGACTTCTGCCCATAAGCAGGTTTAAGAAAAACGATTACGGGAATAAATAATAGGATAGCTATTAATACCCATTTTTTAGGATAGTATTGTGTCGTACGTATTGAAAATTTTAAAAAGTTACTCATAAATGGTTAACGGTCAAAAGCAATGGGGTAATTAAATATTAATCGCAGCTACCCGGGAGTCCCCTAATTACGTCATTTTAGGTTATTTTGTGTCTTTTACAACATTTACTTTTCATAGCTCCATTTAGCGTAAATAGGCATATTTCTACCTCTAAAGTTACCGGAAATGAGGGTGTGAACAAATACCTCGCCTTTGGCAGTAAATGGTCCGGTATAATAAAAGTGTATTGTCATTACAGATCTAGCTCCCGGTAGCAGCCTTAAAGGGCTGACAGGACTACTGAATGCCATCAGAAATGGATCATTTTGAGTTATCACCAAAGTTTTTTTTCCGGTATTAGTAATCTCCAAGTATCCCGACATACTCCGAGCCGGAGCAGCATTACCATAATGAACGGTTTTAAAATCAAAAAAATCTTGCGAAACCTCTATGGTACTCTCGTTAGAATCTGTTGCGGTCTGCAGAACAAATCGACCTTTGAGGTATTCGGTTTTAATACCCGGACTCGCATTGTCCGATATAACAGTAATCCTGCCATAAAAGTTACCTGTAAACTGTCCGCCTGTATGAATGCTTATTTTCCCTGTATCACCAGGTTTTATGCTGTCATGTGTATAATCCAGAATATTTAAATATTGGTCTCTCGAGGGTTCTACGGCAAAAGTAAGATTACAGCTACCGGTATTGCGGACATCGACATAAAAATGTTTGCCAATTACATAAGGGATATTACCAAAATCTATTGTATCGCTGACAAATTCCATTACGGCACATCTTTTCTCTGCCAAAATATTTCCCCTGATAACAAGTAATTTGGGATGTATCCCTATGTTACTGAAAATATTTATATTCTGCATAATACGTCCGGTATCTGCAGCTTTATAATAAAGTTTAAGCTGACCTGAATCGCCCGGCTGGATAAATGCCCTATCGCAAACAAACTCGTGTGGGTCACCGCCCGAAACATTTGTAATTATAAGCGGACATTTTCCGCTATTTATAATGGTAATAGTTCGCATTATCTCGCTGTTATGCATCATATCTCCAAGGTCGATGGTATCGTTGTTGAAACTTATCCGGGCGCAATCGGTATCAGAATTTACCGGTATTCTTTGGGCAGTAGAGGTAATAGAATAAGCTATGTTAAGTAAAATCAGAAATAACCTTTGGTATCTTAGCATCGACTTTGGATATAGAATCCAATTTTCGGTTAATAATTCAAAATTTTCTTCTCAAAATTAAGAATTTGGTTTTAATCAGGGTAAACAGATTTGACATACTCTAATCGAACATTCCTATCTTGTAAATAATTAAAATTGCTTAAATTAAATCTCAATGTGCGTAAATTATCGTATATTTGCTTAAATCAAATATTAACTAACTACTATGAAAAAGCTCATTTTAACAGCAGCTGTAGCTGCTTTCACTTTAGGGATGACCTCCATGGCCAATGCCGGAGGCCCGGGATGCAAAGGTAAGGGTTGTAAGTGCGGTGTAAGTTGCAGCGACAACGGTTGCACCAAGAGCTGCTGCAGTAAGAACGACAAAAAGTCGTGCGATAAAAGTAAATGCATGAAGAACGGCAAGTGCGAAAAAGGCGCTACATCCGGAAATGCCCAACCCACCGGAAGTCAAGGCACACAGAAATAATGAGTTATCGGTAGCGGGCTGAAGAGTATTAAAACTTTTCGGCTCGCACCTTTAACCCTTTATAATGGGGAGAAATAAATCGATAAAGATTCTGTTGCTAATTTTTATCGTAATTATCTTTTATTTATTAGGTTATTTACGCAACTACATTTTTCTTTTTTTAAATGCCGATGCCGCATCAATATGGTATAACGAGGCGCCTCTCATTCCGCCCCATCTGTTAGGATTCACAACCGGCATGAGTTATGAAGCCATTGAACGGCTTAAATGGATTCTTACCTTTACCTTCTATTTGTTGTTTTTTAGCGTTACTTTAATAACCATTTATCTGCTGTTTCGCAATAAGGTTTATCTCCGGCTTTGCGCTTTTTTATATGGAGTTCTTCTGTTTATTTCATTTCTATTCGTGTGTACTGGCTACGCGATACATAATTTTGCAATGCACGCCTATAACATATCAAGAAGTTTAATGCATATCGGTCAGTCGCCGTTTATTCCTCTCCTTCTTTTTATTATAATTTATTATCATCATCAGGTAATACCGCCTAAGCGTTCATAACAAAGAACTATTGACGGATTGAATAAATTTAAGAGAAATAAATCATTGGCATTAACCACCTTTCACCAAATATTTTTCCGCCGTCTTTCAAATAATGGGTCGACGTTTATTCAGGGACTATACTGGATTCTAATTGCACTTGCCGGACGCACTTTTTATTATTTGCTCGAACTTCATTTTATGGGACAGGTAGGCGCACCTAAAGGCGTTTTAGGCATTTATTATGACGATAGTTATTTTGCCCCAATCCGTAATCTTATACATAACGGTGCATATACTCCTGATGAACGGATGCCGGGACTTGGAATTATCTACCTGCCGATGGCACTACTTTTTTCTACGGTAACTTCATTAAATATTCTGATATGGTTGCAGGTTTTATTCTCATCCCTGTCTCTATATTATCTTGCCATCACTGCACGGTGCATGTTTAAAAATGATTTTATGTTTTATGCAGTTTTTTATATTTTCCTGTTAAGCCCTTTCACCGCTATATCCGATAGTTCGCCTATCTCGGAAAGTTTTTGCACATCTTTTCTTATATTTTCTGTCTATCACTTTCAAACGGCGCTT